>NZ_JAEHCA010000013.1:0-156369 GCF_016483345.1 Bacillus cereus group sp. N24 | reverse complement strand
ACATATAGTCTGCGCTCATGTGAAAACATGAGAAGTTCATAAGAGAACTGGCTAAGGAATTGCGCCCTTAGTTGAACGAGATACATTTAATTAAATCTATCAAACCTCATTGAATCTATCGAACGTATGTGCTATGTTAAATTCAATGAGGTAAGGATAATAATGAAATTTTTACGAGTTAGTCAAGTATCAGAATTAACAGGTTTGCATCCGAGTGCTCTCAGGAGAATGCTAGTGGAACACGCTACTATTCAGAAGAACAAATCTTTCATTAAAGGAGTTAAATTCTGATGATATTGGCGAAGAAAGTCAGACTAATTCCAAAGCCTGAACAAGAAAAAGTGCTTAGAAACCATGCTGGTGCTGCAAGATTTGCTTATAACTATTGTAAAAGAATGAGTGATAGATACTATAAGCTATTTGGAAAATCTGTTTCACAGTTAGCTTTACAGAAACGATTTACAAAGATCAAGAAGCGAAAGAGATATGAGTGGTTAGAAGACATCAATGCACAAGTTCCCAAACAGGCTTCAAAAGATTTTGATAAGGCGAGAAAAAATTCGTTCAAAAAGTACAAAAATGGTTATCACACTTCTTATAAATCCAAAAAAGATTTAATCCAAGGATTTTATGCCAATTATGAAAGACTGATTATAGGAAAGAAAGTAGTTCATATTCAGTCCATTGGAGTAGTGAAAACAAGCCAACAACTACCAAGAAACAAAAAAACATCCAATCCAAGAGTTACATTTGATGGTCGTCACTGGTGGATGAGTGTAGGGTTCCAAGAAGACTTTGAATTACAAGAACTAACCGATGAGTCGATTGGTGTGGATGTTGGTTTAAAAGAGCTTTTTGTAGCTTCTAATGGTATGAAAGAACGAAATATAAACAAAGATGCTAAGGTTAAAAAACTTTTGAAAAGGAAAAAGTCAGCACAAAGAGATATGTCTAGGAGATTTAAAAAAGGTGTAAAAATTCAATCTGTCGGATATGAAAAAGCTAAAGCTGAGCACCTGCGGTTATCTAGGAAAATTACGAATATCCGAAATAACCATATCCATCAAGCATCAGCTACATTGGTGAAAACCAAACCAATGAGGATTGTTGTGGAAGACTTATCTATCTCAAACCTGTTAAAAAACAAAAAACTATCAAAAGCATTTTCATTTCAAAAATTAAACTTCTTCTTTCAATGTTTATCATACAAGTGTGAGAAGTACGGCACTGAGTATGTAAAAGCTGATAAATGGTTCGCCTCAAGTAAGATTTGCTCATGTTGCGGCGTTAAATACGACCATTCAGTCCAACCAGAAGGACAGTGGAGTTTAAAAATACGTGAGTGGCGTTGTGTTAGGTGCAATAGCCATCATGATAGGGATGTAAATGCTGCGATAAATTTATCAAGATGGGTAAAATAAATGCTTGATAATAGGAGGTAACGATACTGCCTCGTGTGGAGTGTTATACCCCTCGTCCCTTCGGGGTTGCGAGAACACGATGAAGCACTAACTTGTGTAAATTTGATTGAATTATATAGATTTAGTTAAGTTTATCGTATCGGGATGAAAGCTATGTTCTATTGCATTAACTGTTCTGACATTCACCATGAAAAACATCCGAATGATAAAGTATTCAAAAACGGTTTTTATATTGATCCATTTTTAGGTGATCGTTATCACCTTGGTATGTGTAAAGATGCCCAAGATCATGAAACAGAGGCAAACCTTTTAACGACAAAGAAATTAGGCGCACCCCAATCTATTATGAACGTATTACCAACCCATGTTGTCCCAACATAAAGCATAAAAAAGAGCTGGCTCACCCAGCTCTTTTTTATGCTTTATAAACAATCATTGCTGAAAAACAATAAATTTGGTTTTCATCATCGTTAATAGAAACACCAACTTGGTACTTAATATCTACAAAGTGACTATCATCAATCTTTTTCAAAAACACATTTACAGCGTCTTCTAAGTCTTTTTCGTGACTTTCATCAAACACTTTCACACGAATCATGTTAACACCATCCTAGATCGCAGCCCTCCGCCGCTTGATTATTGCCACGGTGCGTATCTATGATGCGATAAAACTTTCCATTTTCATATATATATCCGTCTTCTAACACATATTGTTTATCTTCAGTATAGACATAAAACTTACCTATCATAAATTTACTCGTATATAATTCCAAATAATTTGATCTAAATTTAGCTACAACTTTATTTGTAATATCAATTTTTATTGTGTGCCCCACCTTCTCTCCCTCCTTTGCAAAGAACGGATTTAGGTATATTGTATTAGCGATTTTACATTTTATGCTTAAAAATAAGTGGATATGCCCCTTCTTCATCCTGTACTATTTTTCTAAAAAAGTCACCTATATTTATTTCACATAAAACCATAAAAAAATACATAAAAAAAGACCTTTTACATATTGACTCAAATGTATTCAATATGGTATTATATAAAATTTGACATTTTTACGAACTTATGTTATCATTAAAAGTGGTTACCACATATGGAGGTGGATGATTTGTTTCAAATTGGTGATAAAATCGTTTATCCAATGCACGGTGCAGGGATCATCGAAGCAATTGAGGAGAAAGAAATATTAGGTACTTCGCGTCAATATTGTGTGATACGCATCCTTAGTAAAGATATGCAAGTAATGCTTCCGATGGATCAATTACAAAAATCAGGTATTCGTTATATCGTCGATAAAGGTACGTTAAATGATATACTTCTTGAATTTCAAAATGGGGAATCAGACCCATCACTCTCATGGAAACAAAGATATACAATGAATATGGAAAAAATGAAAAACGGCAATCTGCAAGATAGTGCAGAAGTTGTTCGGGATTTACTTCGCCGTAATAAAGAAAGAGCATTAAATGCGAGCGAAAAACAAATGCTAGATAATGCACGTAAAATGATGATTAGTGAAGTTGCGCTCGTACAAGACGTTTCTGAACATCAAGCGACAGAATTTCTTCAAGAGACAATTAATCACTAATTTTAAAATAGCTGGCCGCTATTTTTTTTTGTGAAAAAAGGACGAAGAGTTTTATCTCTTCGTCCTTTTATATTACCCACGCCCAGCTTGAAACGATGGATATAACGTCATTCCACCATCTGCAAATAACGTAATTCCAGTTACGTAACTCGCCTCTGATGAAGCGAGCCAAGTTGCTACTGCTGCGATTTCTTCAGGTTTTCCAATGTAGCCCATCGGTATCATACTTTCTACGTCAGCACGCTGCTTTGGATCAGCAAACTTTTCAGCATTAATTGGCGTATTTATTGCACCTGGTCCAATATTATTTACTCGAATACCTTTTGGTGCATACTCTAACGCTAACGTTTCTGTCATAAGTTTAATACCGCCCTTACTCGCTGCGTAGTGCACGAATAGTGGCCACGGAATTTTCTCATGAACGCTAGACATATTAATGACAGATCCTTTAATGTCGTGTTCCACAAAATATTTAATCGCTTCACGGCTCCCTAAAAAAGCGCCTGTTAAATTTGTATTGATTACTTTATTCCAATCTTCTAACGGCATCTCATGCGACGGTACCGCGTTTTCTATTCCTGCATTATTAATCATAACGTCGAGCGTACCAAACTCTTTCACAGCAGATTGAATGAGATTCATAACATCAGCCTCGACCGTCACATCACCTTTTACAGCAATCGCTTCTCCGCCTACCTTTTTAATTTCTTCTAACACATCATTCGCTTCTGAATCTCGCGAGCGATAGTTAATAACGACCTTTGCTTTCTCCTTAGCAAACCTTACTCCCATCGCTCTTCCGAGACCCGTTGCTGATCCTGTAATAACGACGACTTTCCCTTCTAAATCACTATACATTTCCATACCTCCTTAACCTTTTGCAATTCCTAACATAATTCCGGCTGCAATAATAAAAACGATGCCAACAACGATACCTGTTAATTGACGTTTCGTTTTTCTTTCGCCTAATATAAGAATCCCGCCAAGCGTCGAAATAACAATTCCCATTTGCGATAGCGAAAAGCTTGTTGCGACTCCGACACGTGGCTGCGAAATGAATAAAAACATATTTCCAGCTGCCCAAATTAATCCTGGAATAATATTTCGTATCGCATATTTATTAAATGGATGATGTTTAAACGTAAGTAAAATACCTCCTAACACCATACCAACTGCCTGTGGTAATAAAGCCGACCAACCATCTACGTTAAATAGCCTAATAACTACTACATAAACTAAATAACCGACTGTTGAAATTAATAAAATTATGATGCCCCTTTTAAAATTTGCCGCTTGCTCTGCATTTTTTTCTTCTTCACTTTGAAGTGACGTTAAAATAACACCGATAAGAATACAAACGAGCGCTAAAATTCCAAGGACGACTGAAATTGTCGTGGACCATTCATGAAATACGATAACGCCAAATAAAGTCGTCGCAACTAATTGCAGTCCTGTTGAAATTGGCATCGTCCTCGAAACACCCATTAAATCAATACTTTTCAATTGATTCGCCTGACCAAGTGCCCAAAATAAACCTGACACAATCCCAACTCCAATAACGGTAGGAGTTAATACTGGCTTTACAAAAATATAAACAACAATCGAGAAAATAAGTGCACCAAGCGTTGTGCCAAGCGTTTGACTATACGGTCCACCGCCCAGTTTCACGTTAAATAGCACAATACTTCCCCAAAATATAGCTGGTAAAATCGCTAAAAATATATCCATGGCTCATTACCTTTCTTTACGAAATGTCATCAGTTACCGCTCTACACCGTTAGAGTGTGCTTTCATTTTTTCCTTCGCTCGTGCGCAAACCTTTTCTGCGATCGCACTAGAAACATTTTTTTCTCTTTCCACTTTCTTGATCTTTATGTGATCTAAATTATCTTCCAAAGTAAGTGTAACTTTGTCATTTGGCGGATTATGTGCACCTTGAAAAGTAAGAAATTGTAGCGTCACTTCAAATCGAGGAACGAATTCATCTTTCTTGCCGAGACGCTTTATATTTATAACTGAATCACATTCATATTGATCTTCTGTCGCTTGCCTTATAACGGAGTAATATCGATTTAAGAGCGCACTCTCTAAAAGTTGTTCTTTCGATTCTTTCGCCAAAGAGTCGCTTGGAGAAAAGAGAAAGATAGAACATATCATCGTCATCATTACACATATTTTTTTCATAATGCCCTCCTTGTTCTATAAATTAGTGTTCTCAAAAATGCCATAAAAAAACGACTTCCCCTATTCAGGAAAGTCGTTTTAATGAATCCAATATTAACCACCGCTCACTGGTGGTATGAGTGCAACAACATCACCAGATTGAATTTTATCATCTTCATTTGCGTATTCTTCATTAATTGCAACCATAATTGGCGCTGATACTGGTACATTATATTCATTGGCAACAATATCTTTTAACTCTGCAACCGTAATATTTTCTTTCTCTATTCGTAATTCACTTGTTCCTGCTTCTTCTTGCAAATGCGCAAATAACAATACTCGAATCATACTTATAACTCCTTCCCAGGCTCTCCCGCCGGATATGGCGTTTTTTCTAATTGGTCACCAATCCACGAGTCACCATCTTCCCAAAACTCCTTTTTCCAAATGGGAACAATTTGTTTTATGCGTTCCATAATATATTCATTCGCTTCATAGGCCGCTTTACGATGCGGTGTTGAAACAGCCACAACAACCGCGATATCAGAAATTTGCAATGTACCGATGCGATGCGTGATCGCAACGTGTGTACCTGGCCATTTCTCCTTCACTTCTGAGCCGATTTTCTGTAGCATCTTTTCTGCCATCGTCTTATAAGCGACATACTCTAAGTATAATGTACGACGCCCTTTCGTAAACTCCCTAACCGTTCCAATAAACGTTGTAACAGCACCGCATTCACGGCGAATTACTTTCTTGGCTACCTCTTCAATCGAGATTTCTGTATCAATTACTTCATAATATGTATTTGTCATTTCGCACTCCTAACCGTTTGTAAAAACCAGTCTATGTACAACTTTTCTTCTGTTATATGAAATACTTTATATTCTTCTCGTAAATTTACCGGCGCATTATACCACGTAATGACCGCTACTACATTTTCTACTTTATGTACAAGTTCAATGTCTTCTGCAGAACGAAGTAATACTACTTTCGGATAGTTCTCTTTTTTATAGCCCTCTATTAAAATTGTATCCACTTCAAAAAACTCATATAAGTGAATAATTTCTTGTAAGGACCATTCCTCTCTTAACGAAGAAAGTGAAAGTAATCCCGCACCTTCTACACTACTTACGACAGCACCGGCTTTTCTGTGTCTTTCACTATCTTTTTGCGCTACTGTTGGAAAACCTCCGTGCCCGTGATGTTTAATTGTAGCAACTTTCATTTCACTTTCGGCTAAAGCATGCACAACTTTTTCTACAAGTGTTGTTTTCCCGCTATTTTGATATCCTACTATTTGTATGATTGAAGAGGCTTTGCCCAAGGCCAATCACATCCCTCCGAGTGCTCTAACAATAATACGGATACTTTCATCCCTGCCTCAAATCCTCTCGTTCCTCCGGGCAACACGATAAACGCATTTGCATCCGCAAGTGAAGAGACCGCACTCGATTTATCTAAACCGACCGGCATCGCTTGTAATGCCCCATCCACGATCGTCACGTTTGCTCTTACGAAACGAGTAAATGGATTTGGCTTTGGAAAATCTTTTTGTAAAATAGCATCAGCTCTATATACGTGAGGCTCCTTCGCATACAAATACGTTTTTATAATCGGATGCACAAATAATTCAAAGCCTACATAACAAGCGGACGGATTTCCTGATAAACCGAAAAGTAACTTCCCATCAACTTCAGCTACTGTCGTTACACTTCCTGGTCTCATAGCTATTTTATTAAAGAGGACATTCGCCTGTAATCTTTCATATATAGCTGGTAAGTAGTCATAATCTCCTACCGAAACACCGCCTGTTGTAATTAAAATATCAACCTCATCCATCGCCGATTGAACAGCTGTAAAACATGCATCTAGCTCATCAGCAAGTTGGCCATAATATCGGACCTTTCCACCAGCTTTCATAATTTGAGCGGCAATCATATAAGAGTTACTATTTCTAATCTTTCCTGGCTCTAACGACTCGTGTACTTCTAGTAATTCACTCCCTGTCGTTACAATACCGACAACAGGCTGTTTTACAACTTTCACAGTACTATATCCAAACGTCGCTAATAGCGCAGCAACACCTGGATTAATTGCAACACCTTTCTTAACGAGAACTTGATTTTGTTTTATATCTTCTCCTTTAAATGACACATTGTCACCACTATTAAAAGGACGCTTTAACCTCATATATGTTTTTCCGTTCTTCTCAAATCCTTCTGTCAGTTCTAGCATTACGACTGCATTGCAATCCTCTGGAATAGCTGCTCCCGTCATAATACGAACTGCTTCAAAAGAACCTACCTCTTCTACAAAAACAGACCCCGCTCCAATTTCTCCTATCACTTCAAATTCAACTGGATTCTCTTGATTCGCTTCTTTCGTATCTTCTGCTCGAATTGCGAAACCATCGTAAGGAGAACGATCAAAATGAGGAACGTCATGATCTGAGACAACATCTTCCCCAAGAATTCTCCCGTAACTTTCCGTAATAGAAACTTCTTCTACTTCACCATGCTTCGCATATTTCATTACCCGCTCTACTGCCTCAGCAACTTGAATTGGAATTCGTTTTTCTACCATCGTTTCTCACCTCATATTTGCAATTTTTTTTATCTCGATTAAACTTTATATATTAAACAGAAATTACTTCAAGGAGGAATTCCATGTCTTCATTCACACACTTTAATGACCAAGGACGCGCGAAGATGGTTGATATAAGCGACAAAAAAACAACCGTTCGAACAGCAATTGCGTGCTCTAGCATTGTAGTTACGAAAGAAATTTACGATAAAATCTCTCACAATGAAATTGGGAAAGGTGACGTATTAGCAGTTGCCCAAATCGCAGGCATTATGGCTGCAAAACGTACTTCTGATATTATCCCAATGTGCCATCCTTTATTATTAAAAGGTGTTGACGTTTCTTTCGATTGGAAACAATCAGAAGAACAATATCGATTACTTATTGAAGTAAAAGTTAAAACAGAAGGTAGCACTGGCGTTGAAATGGAAGCTTTAACAGCTGCTTCTGCTACGGCTCTTACCGTGTATGATATGTGTAAAGCTGTTGATAAAGGTATGATTATTGGTGAAACGTACTTACTTGAAAAAACAGGTGGAAAAAGTGGAGATTATACGAGAAATTCGTAATCCTCTCCGTTGAACCTAAAGGATTTCCTTTAGGTTCAACCTATATATCTTGCATATAAACTTTTCGCTACATTCATATCATTTGTCCCATGAATAAATGCCCTACCATCTGTAAATAGAACAAATCGATATTCTTCTATCGGGAATGATAATAAATAAGGTGTTGCCTTTACCTCTACACTTTTTTGTAAGCGCTTTTTAATTTCTTCTAAATTAAAATCTTTCCGCACCCCTGGACGAATTTGTACTGTATTCCGCCCACATAACACTTCCGTTTTCGTTTGTGCTTCAAATGTTAAACTCGGATATGTACGTAATCTTCCACAAGATAAACACGTATCTTTTTTCTGCCTATTCACTTTAAATGCCATCTGCTGATTATTCCAAAGGTCAAACGATAGCATCGTTTCACGAAGCGCACCAAAGTCTTCTACTAATATTTTCAATGCCTCTGTTATTTGATGCGCAACTACTAACTGCACCGCTGGCTGTATAATACCAACTGTATCACATGTTGCTCCACTCGCCGGATGCTCCATTAAACAGCGGAAACACGGTGTTTTCCCTGGTAAAATTGTATAAGTCACTCCGTAACTTCCGACACAACCACCATATATCCACGGAATATTATACTTTTGTGAAATATCATTAATGAGAAGACGCGTTTCAAAATTATCTGTCGCATCTAATATTAAGTCTACACTATTCACTAGTTCTTCCATTTCTTGCACCGTTACATCAGTTACAACTGGATTAATTTCCACCTCAGAATTAATCGCTTTTAAATGTTCTGCTGCCGCTACCGCCTTCGGTTTATACTGCTTTGCATCTTCTTCTGTATATAATTGTTGTCTTTGTAAATTGCTCCATTCTACATAATCACGATCTGCAATCGTTACTTTTCCAACACCTGCTCTAACAATCGCTTCTGCATTTGCCGCACCTAGGGCACCAGCGCCGATAATAAGCACATGCTTCTCTCTTATTTTTCGCTGCCCTTCTTCTCCAACACCAGGAAATAATATTTGTCTTGAATATCGCTCCTGCATACGATAGCCCCCTTCCTTATCCTCCTATATAAGACATTTCAATTTTCGGACGATTTTTTGCACTTTCTTCTGTCCGTTCATCTGAATATCTATCTTTTCTATTCATCCATACATCTTGTATAACATGTAATAGCTCTTCATCCGAAAGATTATCTCTAAGAAGTTCCCTTATATCCAATCCTTCCGTCGCAAACAAACAAGTATAGAACTTTCCATCCGCCGAAATTCTCGCTCTCGTACAAGAAGAACAAAATGACTCAGAAACAGAAGTAATAAAACCGACCTCTACATTTGTTCCAACATACCGATATCGTTTCGCAACTTCACCAAAATAATGCGCTTCAGCTTGCTCAAGCGGATACACTCCATGAATCGTCTCAATTAATTCCCGCTTTGTAACTACTTGATCAAAATTCCATCCATTCGTACTACCAACGTCCATAAACTCAATAAATCTAAGCGTGATTCCTTGTTCTTTAAAATATGCAGCCATCGGTAGTACTTGATGATCGTTCATCCCTTGTTTCACAACCATATTTACTTTTACTTCAAGTCCTGCCTCTTTTGCTGCTATAATGCCCTTAATCACAGGTTTCGTATTAATATTTCGACCATTAATATTTCTAAATGTATCATCATCTATCGCATCTAAACTAACATTCACTCTATGTAATCCAGCTTCTTTTAATGCCTTCGCTTGTTTCGTTAAATGAATCGCATTTGTCGTTAACCCTATATCTACTAGCCCGTCAATTTTCACGAGACGTGCAATAAGTTTTGTTAAATCTTTACGAAGCAGTGGTTCGCCACCAGTAAGTCTAATTTTTCGTACACCGATGCTAACAAACACTTTTGCCAAACGTTCAATTTCATCAAATGTCAGTAAAAACTCATCTTTCAAAAAAGCATAATCAGGTCCAAATACTTCTGCTGGCATACAATATGTACATCTAAAATTGCAACGATCAATGACAGATATGCGTAAATCTTGAAGTGGGCGTCCAAAAAAGTCTTTAACCATCTCCTGCATCGCCACCCTCCCTTTCTGCCAAATTTCTTTCTTTTCATTCTATTATAATATATTTTCGAACTGCGATGTTTTTGCTAAGGCGAATAAAGTGAAACTTTAAACAATAGGAGGTTATCCATTCCCCTCTGATTAGCCAGGTTGCTTCTTAAATACTAGGATAAAAAAACCTTGAAACATAAAAGTTCCAAGGTTTTCTGTTTATTAACTTAATCTAATAATAGTTAGAGTAGCTCCTGGCGTTATTGTAGATAATGTAGCTATTGCAACTAATCCAAATAATTGCAAGCTAACAGCGGCTCCAGCAGGTAAGTTAGCAATTATCGGTGCACTAAATGAACCAGTAGCCACTGCCGGGGAGTTTATCGTTCCCGCAAGCGGACTGCCATTTACAGTTATACGAGAACTTACAACTAATCCTGCCGTTAGATTAATTGTATAGGCTATATAATAATTCCCTGCATTCGCAACTGTAAATACAGTATTTCCACCACTAACGGTTATTCCTGGTCCAATATTTTGATTGTTTGGTAATGGGATATTCGTACCGCCTAATAAAACGGAAATAGCGGTTCCTGATGTATTATTCGCAAATGCATACGTTGCAGTTGTACTAACTCCAGTCACCCCGGTCGCCCCAGTGGCTCCGGTTGCTCCAGCTCCGGTTGGGCCTGTTGGACCTTGGATTCCTTGTGAACCTGTTGGACCCGTATCACCAGTTGAACCTTGTGAACCGGTTACTCCCGTGGCTCCGGTTGGACCTTGGATTCCTTGCGGGCCTTGAATTCCTTGTAGCCCTGTTGCTCCGGTTGCTCCGGTTGCTCCGGTCGCTCCCGTGACTCCCGTTGGGCCTTGAATTCCCTGTGGGCCTTGTAAGCCTTGCACTCCTTGAGGACCTGTTGGACCTATTTCCCCTTGCACTCCTTGTATTCCAGTTGGGCCTTGTGGACCGGTCGGACCTTGGATTCCTTGTATCCCTTGAATTCCCTGTGGTCCTTGTGCTCCCGTCGCCCCGGTTACTCCTTGTATCCCTTGTAGACCTTGTTCTCCTTGAATTCCTTGTGGTCCAGTTGGCCCTTGAATTCCTTGAGGACCTTGTATTCCTTGTGGACCTTGATCTCCCGTCGCCCCAGTTACTCCTTGTATCCCTTGTGGACCTTGTATTCCTTGCGGGCCTGTTGGACCTATTTCTCCTTGCACACCTTGGATTCCTTGTGGACCCTGTAAACCCGTCACTCCGGTTGCTCCCGTTTCTCCTGTCGCTCCTGTCACTCCAACCGGCCCTGTCGCTCCGGTATCTCCGGTTGCCCCTGTCGAACCGGTTGCTCCGGTCGGGCCAGGTGGCCCACCGGATGGACCTGTCACTCCTGTCGGACCTGATGGTCCCGTTGGGCCAGTCGGTCCTGCTGGTCCTCCTGAAGGTCCCGTTACCCCTGTTGGACCTGTTGTTCCAGTTGGACCTGTAGTTCCTTCCCCTGTCGCCCCAGTTGCTCCCGTATCTCCTGTCGCTCCCGTCGGACCTTGTATCCCTTGAATTCCTTGTGGTCCTTGCACTCCTTGTGCACCTGTTGCTCCTTGAATCCCTTGAATTCCTTGCACTCCCTGTGGCCCCATCGGACCTGTTGGACCAATTGCCCCTTGAGCACCTTGCACTCCTTGCGGGCCCTCTGGACCGGTTGCTCCTATTTCCCCTTGTATCCCTTGAATTCCGGTTGCTCCTTGTGCTCCTGTTGCTCCCGTTATCCCTTGCACACCTTGTATTCCCTGTATTCCTTGTGGACCTTGTGGACCTGTCGCTCCTACTGGCCCTTGAATTCCCTGGATCCCTTGAGGACCCTCTGGGCCTGTTGCTCCAACTGGTCCTGGCACTCCTTGGATTCCTTGCGGGCCCTGAAGTCCTTCTGGCCCTTCCGGACCTGTCGGTCCTATATCTCCCATCGGACCTTGAATCCCTTGAACTCCTTGCGGGCCCGTTGCTCCTTCTGGACCTGGTACTCCTTGTATACCTTGTGGACCTTGATCTCCTGTTGCTCCTGTTACACCTTGAGGTCCTATAGCTCCCTGTATACCTTGTGGGCCTTGATCTCCGGTTGCTCCCGTTATTCCTTGAATCCCCTGAACACCTTGGATCCCTTGCTCACCAGTTACTCCCGTCGGACCAGGAATACCTTGAATTCCCTGTGGCCCTTCTGGACCTGTTGGGCCAATTGGCCCTTGAATTCCTTGTATCCCTTGTAGCCCCTGCGCACCTGTTTCTCCTGTACTTCCTGTCGGACCGGTTAGCCCCTGACCTGTTGCTCCAGTATTTCCAGTTGCTCCTGTTGGTCCTGTCACCCCTGTACTTCCACTCGGTCCACCCCCAGGACCTGTTGCTCCTGTCGGGCCAGTTGGACCTGGAGGGCCTCCTGAAGGTCCAGTTATACCTGTTGGACCTGTTATTCCTGTCGGGCCTGTAATCCCTTGACCTGTTGCTCCTGTTGTTCCCGTACTTCCACTCGGTCCCTCTGTCCCTTGGATTCCTTGCACTCCTTGAATCCCTTGTGGACCTGTTGCTCCCGGTATCCCTTGCACTCCTTGGATTCCTTGAGAACCCTCAGGTCCGGTAGCTCCAATCGGACCCTGTAATCCCTGTACACCCTGTATCCCTTGTACTCCAATCGGACCTGTTGGACCAATGGGCCCTTGTAATCCTTGCACACCCTGTAAACCTGTCGCTCCAGTTTCTCCTTGTGGTCCTCTCAATCCTTGTGGCCCCTGCTGTCCTTCTGGTCCTGTCGCACCTATTTGTCCGACTGGCCCTTGAATTCCTTGCACACCTTGAGGTCCTGTTGGGCCCATCTCCCCCATCGGGCCTTGAAATCCTCTTGGTCCTTGTGGGCCAGTTGGACCTTGTGGACCTGTTGGGCCAGTAATCCCAATGCCAGTAAATCCCGTTGGAACGGGAGGAAAAGTAGGGCCAATAAGATTTGGTGAAATTCTGAAATTAGAGTTTAATGAATTTTGTTTATCGCGCTCTTTCACACTTTCACCACCTACATACCATCTTTTTTTGACATTAAACAAACCTTTTCTTCTTAATATGTATTTACAAAAACAATCTCAAAGACTATTTTTATTTCAAATAAATAAAAACCCCCTTAATTCCTTAAGGGAGTCCAGCAATCGAATCCATATTATCTGTATTCGGGACAGCTTGCGCTATACTCGATGCATTTACACTTTGCCCCATATTTGTTCCTGTTACAGTACCAGCAGGAGTACCTCGTGTATATGTTGTCGTCACAGAATCACCCGGCTGTAAACAAAGCTTCGTCTCTGTTCCTATTACTGTAACAACATCAATCCAAGTACATCCCATTGAACCACTATACGATTTCGTAGCAGTAAATGAAGTATCACTCAAATTGTCACCTGTAAATATATTCCCAGTATTATTAACAATAACAAACTCTTTTATATGCGCAGGCATAATTACACTCTACCTTTCCTCTACGAACCTAATGTACGTGTACTCGTTGCTAATGGCGGAAGGAATACTGATGTTCTAATCACCGCTTCTGGCTGCCTTTTTCCATTTAAAAAAATAGCCGCACTCGATCCTCCAGCACCCGCGTATATTTTCGCTACAGCTAAAGGTGAGATATCATAACAGTCACCGACATTAACAGCTCCTGTATTATTAATAATTTTTACTTTACGCAAATTAATCCCCATTTCCCCCTCCTCCTTTTGTATACTGTATGCAAAAGAAAAAAACTTGAAACAGACTCGTTTCAAGTTTTTAGTAATTAACTATTTCATTTCGCCTTCATATTGAAGCATACCGCCAACCATATTCACTGTTTTAAATCCTTGCTCATTTAAATAATGGCATACATTCTCACTGCGCATTCCCGAACGGCAAATAAAGATATATTCATTCTCTTTATTAAAGAAGTCTACTTTATTTGGGATATCACCCATTTTAATATGTACCGCTTCTGGAATTTTCCCTGCTGCTACTTCTTCATCTTCCCTTACATCTACTAAAAATAACGTTTCTCCATTTTCTAAACGCTCTTGTACTTCTTCTGTTGTAATTGTTTTTACTTCTGTCATATGTCGTTCCTCCTTATATACAATAAAACCTTTCGTTTCTTCTTTAAACAACCATTTCTAATCAATTTTAGCATGCAAAAGAAGGAACGCAAAGAATGGAGAATTTATTTCTCAATTTCTCCGTAAAACTTATTCTTTACAAACATCTCTATCGCATTGTATCCTCAATATACTTGTTTTATGAAAGGAGTCGATTAAAATGACACTTTTTCTTTTCATTATGAGCATTATTTTTTTAACCGCCGCAATTATTGTACTCAGTATGAAAAATAATAAAAAGTTAAAATCTCCCCAAGAAATGTCATTCTTATTTCTATTACTTAGTATAGCGTTCTTCGGTATAGCAATCGCTACATATATTTTCCGTCTACAAATCATGTAAAAAAAGGTGCCTACTACACATATTGCACCTTTTTCACATCATTTATTTTCTACACAAAACTAGACACTTTCCGATTTAAAAATTCATAAACTTTCTTTTCAAATAAATGAATATCTAACGCTCCCGCCATATGCCCATTTATACTTTCTATTTCATAGACCTCCGCATACTTCCCTTGTTTTTGCAAAATGTCTACCATTTTATAATTGTAACGAGACGGCTGAAGTAAATCTTGTTTACACGGAATCATAAGTACATTCGCTTCTATGTTAGAAAGAGCCTCTTCCAAAGAAGAAAATCCATGCCCAATATCATGCAATAAAACTGCTTTCGCAGTGTACATCCACGAATTTGCATCTACTAACTCTATACTTTTGTATGTCACTTTATTTATCTCTTTCTCAAATGATGTTAATGTAGAAAACTTTTCATAAGGTTCTACCTCAATACTGTTACGAGGAAATGCCGTTTCATAAAAATGCTCATCAAAAGCGTTCATAAACATCATTCTGTTTGCTAAATGAAGCCCCTGCATTGGCTGTGTTTCTCCATATTTCCCGCCCTTCCAACTTGAATCTAGTTGAATTGCTTCAATCGCATTTTGCGCTACATTTACTGACGTTATAATTGGATTTTGGGGGTTCGTAATAACGCCAATCATTCGCTCTACCATATAAGAGTAGTGAACAGCCCATTGCTGCGCAATCATTCCACCCGCCGACGGCCCTATTACAGCATGTAATCTTGAGATTCCCATATTTTTCATTAACTCATATTGTATACGAGCTACATCAAGAAAGGTAAACACAGGGAAATCCATAACATATTCTTCCCCTGTTTCTGGATTAATCGACTTCGGTCCCGTTGTAATTACATACGGGTTCTTCACCTGTACATTACAAAGATTATCAGTACATATAACAAAATATTTATTTGTATCAATCGCTTTCCCAGGTCCAATTAGCCCATCCCACCAACCAGACTCCTCATCATGCACAGTATATTTTCCTGCTGCATGACTTGTTGCACTAAAATAATGACAAACCAAAATGGCATTTGACCTTTCTCTATTTAAAATACCATACGTCTCATATCCCATTTGAACAGGAATTTCCCTACCATTCTCAAATGTAAACTCATTTAATGCAAACTTCTCTTTTTTTACAATTTGCACAGCCTCTCCCTCTTCCCGTTATAGTATGAACTGCTTACTAAAGGTTTTTTTCTATGCAAATCAATCTCCTTCTTCTTTTCATAAATAAATGAATAATATACAAAATTAGCCACAAAATAGCACTATATTACAAACTCAAAGAGGGCATACATATGATTTGGAATTGGCTACGTAAGAAAAAAAAATCAAATTCAACAGAAACAAAAGAAGCAGATAACCCGAAGCAGCAGCCTAGTAATCAAGAGAATGAGAACAAAGATCAGACTAGAAGTATGAAACATAATAAAGGTGATAGTAGCGAGCAAAAAAAATCGAAACAAGATGATTACTCTCATGAGAAACAACAAAATTCTAAACAAGACGACTCTTCCCATGAGAAACAACAAAATTCTAAACAAGACGACTCTTCTCATGAGAAACAACAAAATTCTAAACAAGACGACTCTTCTCATGAGAAACAGCAAAACTCGAAACAAAATAATTCTTCTCAGAATAAACAACAAAGCTCTGAAAGTAATAGTATTTATGATTTTTCGAAGCCAGAAAAAGACCGTCTTCATTCACTACAAGATTTAATAGAGAAGCTCAAGAAGTCTAGTGATTTTGTTAATTATCACACATCTGATGATGAAACGATGCCATATTGGATTTCTTACTATCGTCCTTCACTTGATGGGGAGAAATTGCAAAAGTATTTAATGCCTACTCTTTTGGAACGACCTAATGCTTCACTAGAAGAACTGAAGGAACATATTCCGATGAGTGGTATCACAATTACGAATGACTTACAAAAAATTGAGGATATGGTTTTAAAGGGGCATGCGATCATTCAATTGAATCAGCAAGATCAAAAATGTATGCTTGCAAACATTGCAATCGATAATTATCGTGCACCAACTCCTCCTTTAAATGAATCGACTGTTATCGGTCCTCAAGAAGGTTTCGTAGAGGATATTGATACGAACATTAATTTAGTACGAAAACGTCTTCCAGTTTTAGATTTACAAACAAAAGAGATGATTATCGGCGAATTTTCAAAAACAAAAGTTGTCATGATGTATTTAGACAACCTCGCTGAAAAAGATAACGTTGATTTTCTAGAGGAATCTTTACGCGCTCTTGAATACGATCAAATTAATGATAGTGCTTATATACAAGAATTGATGGGAGAAAAGTCGATTTTCCCTCTCTATATCAATACAGAACGCACTGATAGAGTTACAAAAGCACTCATTGATGGAAAAATCGCTATTTTTGTCGATGGTTCTCCAAGCGTGCTACTTACTCCAGTATCCTATTTTGATTTTTTCATTTCACCAGAAGACTATAACGTCTCTTGGCTGTATGCTACATTTTCAAGAATTTTAAGATTAATCGCCGTTCTATTTTCAATTTGTGCTACACCGTTATACGTTGCAGTTTTAAATTATCATTATGAACTCATTCCAAGTGATTTACTTGAGACTTTAATTTTATCAAGGGCACAAGTACCGTTCCCCCCTTTAATTGAAGCGCTCTTTTTAGAACTCGCAATCGACTTATTAAGAGAAGCCGGTGCAAGGTTACCGATGAAAGTCGGGCAAACACTCGGTATTGTAGGCGGTATCGTAATCGGGCAAGCCTCTGTACAAGCTGGTTTAACGAGTAATATTTTATTAATTATCGTTGCACTATCAGCACTCGCTTCCTTTATTACACCTATTTATAAAATGGGTAACGCTGTTCGATTACTACGCTTCCCGTTTCTCATATTTGCAGAAATAGGTGGACTTTTCGGTATTTCTCTTGGATTTATCTTTTTATTTACTCATCTATTTAGACTTACTTCCTTACGTAAGCCATACGCTTTATTTTACCCGACAAGGCAACAATCAGTTAAAGATTCTTGGATTCGTTTCCCTTTAACAATGATTGATACAAGAGATGTGCAAGCAAGACCACAACATGTAAAAAAAGCAGCGAAAGGAATTTCAACAAAACATAGATCGGACTTCGATGATTAAGAAATGAGGTGCATTGATGAGTAAAGTTCAAGAAAAATATCAAATATCTCCTGTCTTTGTTTTCTTCTTAATTCACAGTGCACAGTTTGGTGCCGGAGTTCTCGGGTTCGCTCGAATTATTGCAAAAGCTGCTGGATACGACGGCTGGATGGGAGTTTTAATCACAGGATTTTGTATCCATATTCTTATATGGATGATGTATGTCTTATTAAAAGAAACAAACGGTAATTTAATTGATTTACATCGGCAAACATTTGGAAAATGGCTTGGGGACTGTATTAATATCATCTTTGCTGCTTATTTTTTAATCGTCAGTATTTCCGTCATTCGAACATACGTTGAAATTATTCAAGTGTGGATGTTTCCTACCGCTTCAACTTGGATGTTAACACTTTTTTTATGCTTAGTTAGCTACTACATTATTTCTTCTGGCTTTCGTGTCATTACTGGTATTTGTGTTATATCTGTTGGTGGTACATTGGGATATTTATTGCTTAGCCTATTTGTTTTGAAATACTCACATTGGGATAATCTACTTCCTATATTCACACATTCTTTTTCAAATATTTTAAAAGCCTCTCAACTGTCCATCTACAGTATGACCGGTTTTGAGATTTACCTCATGGTTTATCCATTTGTGAAAAAACCTATGCAATCTCATAAATACGCTCAATACGGGGCACTATTTTCAAATCTTCTATATTTATTTAGTACCCTTTTAGCCTTTGCATTTTTTAGTGAGAAACAATTGTTAAAAACGATATGGTCGCAACTTTCTATGACCCAAGTAATCCAATTACCATTTATAGAAAGACTAGAATATATTGCAATTTCAGCTTATGCACTCGTTATTGTCACTAGTTTCATCCTCCCCTTATGGGCTGCAGTGAGAGGAACTCACGAAATATTTCGCGTAAAACAAAGAGGTGTTTTAATCGCTTTCATCCTTATCACCCTCATTGTTTCACAACTTTTAACAAGCAGACACGATATTAATAATTTTATTAGTAATGCATCGAAAGTTAGTTTTTGGCTCATTTATGTATACATCCCAATTCTATTTATTATTGTGTGGGTGAAAAGAAAATGGAAAAAATCAAAAGCAAATTAATACTTATTTCTTGTATAACATTCTTCAGTTTAACTGGATGTTTACAAAAAAATATTATCGATGATGTACAACTTATTCAAGGAAGCGTTTTTGATGTAGCAAAAGGTAATAAAGTAAAAGTGACATTCGTTTGTCCCATTCAGAAAAAAGGAAATAAAGTTCAAGTTTTTGAAGGTAGCGCAAATGCGGTAAAACAAGTAAAAGCAGACACATCTTTAGAGTCTTCTCAACCGTTTGCTAGCGGACAAATGCGTGTCGCTCTATATACGATAAGACTTGCAAAAAAAGGAATGTCTACTTCATTCGATACATTACTTCGAGATGTGAATATAGGAAACGCTTTATATGTTGCTTTATTAGAGGGGAATGGTACCGAACTTTTAAAAGGCAAATATACAACTTCATATAACGTTGCAATTTATATAAAAAAGTTGCTAGAACATAATATGGAGACCGGTCCTTTACCAAGAGATAATCTGCATGTAGGAGCATTCCGTTATTATCAAGAAGGGCAAGACTACTATATTCCAATTTTAAAGAAACATGGTGATAAAATAAAAATCACCGGAATTGGTCTTTTTAAAAAAGATAAATATATCGGTAAAATTGCGCAAAAAGATATGTTCATATTTAAAGGACTGTTAGAGAAACATAAATTAGATTCACATGAATTTAAAACAGATTCTGCGTACGTAATGATTAATAATATTCGTTCTGTTCCAACTTACGATATAAAGATTAAAAACGGAAAGCCTTCTTTTTTCATTCACGTTCATCTTGATGCACGTATTCAAGAACTATCGAAACAAATTAACTTAGAAAATAACAAGAACACAAAAAACATTGAAAAAAATGTCCAAAAACAATTGGATGTACAGGCTGCCAAATTAATTAAGCAGTTCAAATCTTTAGGCGTCGATCCCCTCGGGCTAGGAGCAAAATATAAACACCATTATCGCCCATTCAAATTAGAAGAGTGGAGACAAATGTACAAAGATGTTCCGATTCATATAAAATACACCGTAAATATTACAAATTCTGGTGTGATTGAATGAGAAATGATTGAACTCCTCTCTCCGGCATGATACAACGGATAGAGGAGTTTTTATTTTAGATAGAGAGAGAAGATATTTATGGGGGAGCTTATGTCTAAAAAATTAGTAAAGCCTATTTTAAACGGTATTTTATTTCTCGGCGTCTTTTTATTTGCTCATACATACTTAAAAAATGTTTCCTTCACACGTTATTTACTTGTCGTTATACCGATGTTACTCGTTGGTATGTTCGGCATCGACCTTATTTTATCCATTTTAATAAAAAAAGAAGAATAACGAGCGAGGATGTCTCATAAGTCGAGATTTTTGACTAGATGACATCCTTTTTATTTTCTATTTTGGAATCAGCGCTACAGTACATGAATTTATATCAACGATTTTTCAAATATATCTACCATAACTCAAAATATATCAACGATTCGACACAAAATATCGATTTACCAACAAAAATTGACAATAGTAACACCCCATACTAAGAAGAGAATGTTTCAATATATTTTTAGAACATCCTTTTTTTATTTAATAATCACCTTATGTTACAATGAAATTCGGCACAAAGTGAGAAAGGATGAAACAACATGACAAACGAAAAAGGTTTAGATAAAGGGTACGAGCTTGTTGCAAAAATGCATGAAGATTTCGGACACCCTGTAACAAATACTCCAACAAAACTAACAGAAGAGCGCGCAAAAATCCGTGCAAGTTTTATGCAAGAAGAGCTAGAAGAATTTCTAGAAGCAACTACTGTTGAAGATCAATACGATGCACTTATTGACCTTATTTACTTTGCATTCGGAACGTTTGCAGAAATGGGCGTACGTCCAGATAAAGGATTCGAGATTGTAAACAACGCAAACATGGCAAAACTATTCCCTGATGGGAAACCTCGATTCCGTGAAGGCGACGGCAAAATTTTAAAACCAGAAGGCTGGCAAGCACCAGAACCACAACTTCGTGCTGAAATTGAACGTCAGCGCCAAGAAGCTGAAAAAAACTGCTAGGATTTCCTAGCAGTTTTTTATTATGTCTTTTTTTCTGCAGCTCATTAATGACCCACGTGCCCCGCGTGTCCTGCTGCTCCACTAATACTAGCTGCTCCTGCTGCTGCCCCCGCTCCTCCTGCTCCAATTCCACCTGTCCAAGGAGACGATTGTTGCTGTTGTTGATATTGCTGATATTGTTGTTGGCCTTGATGATGCTGTTGGCCTTGATGATGCTGTTGGCCTTGGTGATGATGTTGACCTTGGTGATGGTGTTGACCTTGATGATGCTGTTGACCTTGGTGATGGTGTTGACCTTGGTGGTGGTGTTGACCTTGGTGATGATGTTGGCCTTGGTGGTGGTGTTGACCTTGGTGATGATGTTGGCCTTGGTGTGTTTGGAAAAGAACAGCTTGCGGATGAATATGGTGGTGACCGTGATGATGTACCTGTTGCTGATGATGGCCATGATGTTGGTGATGACCATGATGTTGGTGATGACCATGATGTTGGTGATGACCATGATGTTGGTGATGGCCGTGGTGCACATGATGACCGTGAACACCTTGAGGGAAGCCTCCGACTCCACCAGCTACAACACCGACGCCAGGTACAGGAAATCCTGTTTGTACTCCTCCCACAAAAGATGGAAATGTAGTTGGCATACCTACAGGTACTCCTCCTTGTGCTCCTCCTACGAAAGATGGAAATGTAGTTGGCATACCTACAGGTACTCCCCCTTGTGCTCCTCCTACCAATGTCGGAATCCCTGTTTGTGCTCCAGCCACCGATGTTGGAAATCCTCCATGTGCTCCACCCATCCAGCTCGGAATTCCACCGTATCCTTGTTGCCCTGCTCCTCCCATTAACATCATTTGTTCATAACTATCCGATCCACCTCCGAAGAAGCCATGTGGTGCATTATTGTCCATCCCTTTCATTCCTTTCACCCCTTGTTTTCAATTTAACCTACCTTTTGTATCATATTTCCTAGTTAAAAATAGGTGTTTGTCTGCATAAGAATTCCTCACCTTTTTCCTCATCCGTGATAGAATCAATTGACTGATTATTCTTTCTCCACTTTAAAAGGAGGTATTTCTATTGAAGAACGTAACAAAAGCTTCAAACGACGATTTAGATTCAATCTTACATATAGATATTGATGTAATCGGAGACGATAGTAGACGAAATTATATTAAACACGCTATTGATGAGGAGAAATGCATCATTGTAAAAGAAGACAATTCTATTTTAGGTTTTCTGACGTATGATACGAACTTCTTTAGCTACACGTTCCTCTCATTAATCATTGTTTCGCCAACAAAAAGAAGACAAGGCCATGCAAGCTCATTAATCTCCTATATGTTAAGTAATTCTCCTACGCAAAAAATTTTTTCTTCAACGAACGAATCGAATGCAAATATGCAAAAAGTTTTTAAAGCGAATGGATTTATGCGTAGTGGAATAATTGAAAACTTAGATGAAGGTGATCCAGAAATTATTTTCTATATAAAAAAGCTCAGAGCATAAAGGCTCTGAGCTTTTCTTTCATTCATTAGTTTGCAACAACGTTAACAAGTTTGCCAGGAACGACAATTACTTTACGAACTGTTTTTCCTTCGATTTGTTCTTTAATTGCTTCAAGTGCAAGTTGTTCCATTTCTTCTTTTGATGCGTCTTTACTCATTGTTAATTTTGCGCGAACTTTGCCCATAATTTGAACAACGATTTCAACTTCATCTTCTACAAGTTTAGACTCATCAAATGTTGGCCAGCTTGCATATGTGATTGTTTCATTGTAACCAAGCTTGCTCCAAAGTTCTTCCCCAATATGAGGTGCAACTGGTGCAATCATTTTTACGAAACCTTCTACATATTCTTTCGGAAGTGTATTAGCTTTGTATGCATCGTTGATGAATACCATCATTTGAGAAATCGCTGTGTTGAAGCGAAGCTCTGCATAGTCTTCTGTTACTTTCTTCACTGTTTGATGGTAAGCTTTTTCAAGCTCTTTATTTGGTGCATCAGTAATTTTCTCACTTAATTCACCGTTATCTTGAACGAATAGGCGCCATACGCGGTCTAGGAAACGACGAGCTCCGTCAAGACCATTTTCAGACCAAGCAATTGAAGCATCTAATGGTCCCATGAACATTTCGTATAGACGAAGTGTATCTGCACCATGGCTCGCTACGATATCATCAGGGTTTACAACGTTACCTTTTGATTTACTCATTTTCTCGTTGTTTTCACCTAGAATCATACCTTGGTTGAATAATTGTTGGAACGGCTCTTTCGTTGGAACTACACCGATATCATATAATACTTTATGCCAGAAACGAGCATATAGTAAGTGAAGTACAGCGTGCTCTGCACCGCCGATATAAATATCAACTGGAAGCCATTGTTTTACTTTTTCAGGATCTACAAGTGCTTCGTTATTGTTTGGATCCATGTAGCGTAAGTAGTACCAACAGCTACCAGCCCATTGTGGCATTGTGTTCGTTTCACGACGACCTTTTTTACCAGTTTCAGGATCAACAACATTTACCCACTCGTCAATGTTAGCAAGTGGTGATTCACCTGTACCTGAAGGACGGATGTTTTCTGTTTTCGGAAGAACTAATGGTAATTCTTCTTCTTTCACAGCTGTCATTGTGCCATCTTCCCAGTGGATTACTGGAATTGGCTCACCCCAGTAACGTTGACGGCTAAATAACCAGTCACGTAGACGGTACGTTACTTTTTGATTTCCTGCGCTCGTCACTTCAAGCCATTCAATCATTTTTGCGATTGCTTCTTCTTTATTTAAGCCATCAAGGAATGCTGAGTTTACGTGTGCACCATCACCTGTGTATGCTTCTTTCGTAATGTCTCCGCCTTTTACAACTTCCTTCATTGGAAGATTGAACGTTGATGCGAATTCATAGTCACGCTCATCGTGAGCTGGAACCGCCATTACAGCACCTGTTCCGTAAGTTGCAAGAACGTAATCAGCGATCCAGATTGGTAATTTCTCACCGTTTACTGGGTTAACTGCGTAAGCACCAGTGAATACACCAGTTTTCTCTTTCGCAAGTTCTGTACGCTCTAAATCACTCTTCATTTTTACAGAATTAATGTAAGCTTCTACAGCTTCTTTTTGCTCAGCAGTTGTAATGTCAGCAACAAGTGCATGCTCTGGAGCAAGTACACAGTAGCTTGCACCGAATAGTGTATCAGGACGCGTTGTGAAAACTGTGAATTTTTCATCTGTACCGTCGATGTTAAAGTGTACTTCTGCACCTTCAGAACGACCAATCCAGTTACGTTGCATATCTTTTAAGCTTTCTGGCCAATCAAGCTCATCTAGATCTTCTAATAGACGATCTCCGTAAGCTGTAATTTTTAACATCCACTGTCTCATCGGACGACGCTCAACCGGATGCCCACCGCGCTCACTCTTACCATCAATGATTTCTTCGTTTGCAAGTACTGTACCAAGTGCTGGGCACCAGTTTACAGGTACTTCATCAACGTAAGCTAAGCCTTTTTCAAATAGTTTTAGGAAAATCCATTGTGTCCACTTGTAGTAGTTTGGATCCGTTGTATTTACTTCACGATCCCAATCGTAAGAGAAGCCTAATGCTTTAATTTGATTACGGAACGTATTAATATTAAGCTCTGTAAATTCTGCCGGGCTGTTTCCAGTATCAAGTGCATATTGCTCTGCTGGAAGACCGAATGCATCCCATCCCATTGGATGAAGAACGTTATATCCTTGCATACGCTTCATACGAGATAAAATATCTGTCGCTGTATAACCTTCTGGATGTCCTACGTGTAAGCCTGCACCTGATGGATATGGAAACATATCTAGTGCATAAAATTTTGGTTTTTCTGTCTCATCTGGCGTACGGAATGTTTTATTCTCTTCCCAATATCCTTGCCACTTCTTCTCAATTTCTTGATGATTAAAGCTCATGAGATACCCTCCTTGAAATTCTATTTATTTTCACCGCCCAAAATACAAAAAACCTCTCATCCCTAGAAAGGGACGAGAGGTTATAGATTCCCGCGGTACCACCCTAAATTAATGTAAAATATACATTCGCTTAGATCCGTAACGTGGATTAACGGCAATTGCTACTATTAGTTTCACAACTGCAACTCAAAGGCGAGTTCATAACGAAACGTGGATTGACTTGCACCGACCGTCAACTCTCTAAACCAGCTTCTATTACTACTACTCCTTTTCACTGTTATTACAAATATGAGTTAATTTAAATATATTCTAAAACATGTTACATGTTCCGTCAAACTAAACTGCAATTTTTTCTTCAACTGTTTCTTCTACTTTTACTCGTTTATCATAAATGCTCGTTGCTATAAGCGCTACTACAAGCATTACCATGATTGCGATAAACAATACTTCCATATTGTATAAATCAACAATTGCTCCGCCAACGACTGGTCCGAACATTTTCCCTACAGTCGCCGCACTATTTACGACCCCTTGATAAAATCCTAATTTATCTTTCGGTGCAAGTATATTTGCAATGGTCGGAACCGCTGGCCATACGAATAACTCACCAATCGTTAATGTTACCATCGCAACGAGGAACATCGTAAATTGCTGCGCTTGACTTAACACAATGAATGAAGCCGCAAAAATGAAAATCCCAATCATAATTTGTTGTTTTAAAGAACGCTTCATCCAGCGAATTAGCATACTAACGAGCGGCTGCGCACAAACAATCATCGCTCCGTTTATCGTCCATAATAAACTATAGTGACGAAGGCTAATATTTAATTCTTGCATATGTGTTGCAATCGCCCCTTGCCACTGTACGTATGTAACCCAGCATAAAGCATATGCTACACACACAATAAGAAGTGCTTTGAATCCCGGTGTAAGTGACCACCCTTTTTTCGTTTCGACTTCTTTTTGTACCTCTGACCCTTTTTTGTCTTCCATACCACGGAATCCAATAAAAGCAATTAAGAAGAAAACAAAGTATAAAATAAAGTTCGCTAAGAAAATATAATCAAAACGATACGACGCAACTAAACCACCGCACGCTGTTCCAATCGCAATACCAACGTTTTGTCCAACATACATCGCATTAAATGCTCGTCTTCCGCCCTCTGGCCAAACTGTACCAACCATCGCATACATCGATGGAAAGACCATTCCAGAACCAAAGCCAATTAATGCTAGCCATACAACATATAACGGCCAACCGTGGAAGAACACAAGACCTAAAATCGATACGAGTGTAATGACAATTCCTACTAAAATTGATTTATAACCGCCCCATTTATCAAATAAAACACCGCCGAGCAAGTTTCCGATTACACCAGTAAGCGAGTTGATCATTAATACCATTCCAGCCACTGATAAAGATTTCCCTAGATGATCATGCAAATAAATTGTATTAAAAGGCCATAAAAAAGAAGCACCCGTGACATTAATAATCATCCCAGCTACTAATAGCCATACTTTCCTTGGCATATTCTCCCCTCCTATTCTATTTTTTTCGTTCATATATAACAGTAAAATTGTAGTCGTTTTTAAATAGGAAGGCAACTGATTAATAGTTGATGAAATTCAGATAATGGTTTATCGGTAAATGAAATTATATTGATTGTCGCTTGAAAATATATCAGAGATTTTCTAATTATATCAACTTACCGAAAAAAAACGACAGCAGCAACAATCTATAAAAAAGAGGAGACTGCATTCACTTCATGCAGTCTCCTCTTTTTTATATTACCCAACTTCTTTTTCTCGCTTCGCACGTTCTTTAGCGCTCCATTTAAATATTTTATCCAACAGAGAGTATATCCTCCCAGACTCTTTCGTTAACAAAGGACCTAACGATGCCAATATTAACACGTATAAAGCTGAGAATGGTTTAATCGTCGCCATTAAGCCGCCCGCAATTCCAATATTCGCGACAATAATGGAGAACTCTCCGCGTGATACAAGCGTTAATCCGATATTCGTAGATGCCTTATGTGATAACCCTGCTTTACGTCCCGCAGCCATTCCAGCGATAAAATTACCGATGAGAGTAATGAAAACTGCTCCTAAGGCCAACCACACGGCTCCTCCAAGAGAAAATGGATCTATACTTAAACCGAAACTGAAAAAGAATATAGCTCCAAAGAAATCACGAAACGGAACGACAAAATGCTCGATTCGATCACTATGCTCTGTTTCAGAAAAGACAAGCCCTAATAATAACGCTCCAATCGCCTCAGCAACATGAATCGTTTCTGAAAAACCAGCCACAAAGAATAAAATAGCGAATATTACGATAATAAAAATTTCATTAGACGAAATATCTAATACTTTATTTAGGAACGGCGTAGCTTTTCGAGCGATTATAAAGAACAATAACATATAGCCTACTGCGATTAAAACAGATGTAAGAGCACCTACAAATGACGTTGCCCCTCCGAGTACTAACCCTGAAACTACTGACAAATATACAGCTAAAAAGATATCATCAAACATAATGATTCCTAAAATTAGCTCCGTCTCTTTATTACCAGATCGCCTTAAATCAACAATTACTTTTGCGACAATTGCACTCGAGGAAATTGTTATGATTCCGGCAATAATTAATGTTTCTAATAAGGGGAAACTCATTATATATCCGTAAAGCAAACCTAATATAAAATTAAGCGATATATGAACAGTTCCCCCAAAAGCAATCGACTTTCCGGATTTAATTAATTTTTTTATTGAGAATTCTAAGCCTAAATAGAATAAGAGGAATATGACGCCAACACGGCCGAGGAAGGAAATTACTTCTCCGCTTTCAATAAACCTTAAATCGATAAGCCCTAAATCTGGGGCATGAGGCCCCACTAGCATACCGAGTATAATGAGAAACGGAATAATCGAAAACTTTAACTTTGCAGCGAGGATAGCTGCAAAAGCTACTAATACTAACGCAGTTCCAACTTCAAAGACTAAAGTATCCATCGATTATGAGTCACCTCCCGCTGAAAGCAACTCATTAATAATTCTCTTCACTTCATGTCTTTCACCCGATAATACGAGCATATCACCAGCCTCAATGATAGAATCTGGACCTGGATTGAAAAATTTCTTCATATTCTTTTTCAAAATAGCAATGATTGTTACGTTATATGTTTTTCGAACATGTAAACTACCAATTGTCTTTTGTACGACTGGTGCGTTATTTTCTATTTTAAACCACTCAATTGATAATCCTTCAAAAGCCATCTCAATCGTGTCTAACGCTTGTGGCCTATAGACCATTCCACCTAATATAGCCGCAATTTGTCTCGCTTCAGAATCGCGAAGAGAAATGCTTGAAATACTCTCATCATGATCCACATCAAAATGATACATTTCTCTTCTTCCATCATCATGAATAACGATAACCATTTTTTCATTACCTTTCGTAATTACTTCAAACTTACAACCAATACCCGGAAGTTCACTTTCTCTAATATTCATATTTTCCGCCCCCTAAAATTTTTAGTTACGGCTTTTACAAATCTACATCGATCTCCGTTTTAAACTTTTCATCTTTTGAAATACCTAAATATTTGAGCGTTTCTGATGGCGTAGCGTGATGGAAATGTTTTTGCAGTAGCGCAATCGCTATTCCTCTTTTGTACGCGTGAAACCCAAATGTTTTTCTCATTGAATTCGTTCCAATCTTCCCAACAATTCCAACTGCTTCCGCAGCATTATGAATCACCCGATAAGCTTGTTGACGCGTAATTGAATTTGTCGTTTTATTAGATTGAAATACGTAGTTTTCTCTTTGAGCATCAAAAGATTGTACGTACGCTAAAAGGGCTTCCTTTACTTTTGTATTTAAATAAATATCTTGTTTAAATTTTTCATCTTTCACAGGAAGAGAATAAAACTCTTTAGCAGTTCCATCTTCATTTAATACATCTTCAAACTTCATACTAAGGAGCTCAGTAATTTTTAAACCCGTGTTAATTCCAATAACGAATAAAAGATAATCTCGCTGGGAATGCTCTTTCAAATATTTTTTCATAGCCTCAATTTGGCTTATATCTTTTAATGCCTCTACAACTTCCATACATGTATTCTCCTCATCTTATGAACGGTAATTTTCTCATCATGTTGTCCATTTTACCTTATCATGCTATGGGAATTCCATGTATTATCCATTTCCTTTTAAATTTTTTACGCTATACAATTGAAGCGATATACTTTAATGCACCTAAAAATTCTGGATATTTATGATTTGGAAACTTACTATTGTAAAAATACGTTGCGGTTAGAAAAATAACGAGGAATAAAGATGAAAATAGTAAAACTTCTTTGGACCTTAGCGCTATACTTATAACTTCAAATAAAGATCCATCTTCTTTCTGCAAGTTGGATTCCTCCTTTCATTTCCTGCTACTTTATATGTTTAGTTTATGTTACTTAATTATATTTTATAACATAATTAAGTAACATATCAATGTTTTTCGTTATTTTTTCTGAAAATAACGAAAAATACCGAGCACCCTATGCTCGGTATTTTTGTTATTAGTCCTCTTTCGGAAGAACAATTCCTTTATACAATTGAACTGTAATGAAGTAATAAATCGCATAAATAACTACGAAAATTACAATTGGTACCCAAATACGGAAGTACGGATCAAGTAAAATAAATCCGAAAATATTCATACCAACTAATACGTGAGCAATACCGACAATTGCCGGGAATAAGAATACTAAGAATAACTCTTTATAAATAGATTTTGTTAATAATTCACGGCGCACCCCGATTTTACGAAGCATTTGATAACGCGTAATATCTTTTGATGCACCAGACAGAATTTTAAACATTAAGCAACTTGCCATCATCGCTAAGAAAGCAATGCCAAGGAAGAAGCCCATAAACACTGTTCCACTCGCAAAACCGTAGAACATGTCGTAAGCTTGATATTTACTGTTCATTCTTTCAGCCGTTACATTTTTATATTTATCTAGCTGCAACTCGTCAAGTTTTTTCCATTCTTTTGTATATGTTAAGAAATCATCTACTTTTCCGATAAATGCTATACCTTCTTTACCATTTATCCCATCGTACATTTTTTGATCTACAATTTTAATCGCATGATCTTCGTATATATAATATGGATGGATTGTACTAAAAGCATCAACCCATTCTTTTGGAAGTTCTTTAGCGTTCGCATCTGTTTCATTCATGTCTCTAGAAACTGCACCTACTGGTAGTTCCTCTGAAGCTTTCTTCGTATTCACTAAATCTTTCATCGATTTCATGTTTGCCATATCTTTTACTAAAGGACGATTTTTCTCTAAATCCTCTTTTATATAGTAAACGTATTTATCATCTACTTTGTAACGATATTCGTTTTTCTCTTTAAATGTAATACCGTCTAAAATTTTCTTTTCTTCAGCTGTTGGGTTATGAACTACTGAATCATATATTACTAAACCATCTACCATTTTTATAACATTATTTTTAAACGCCATACCACCTGAAATTGCACCCGCTCCAAGAGCAACTAACATTGCTACTGTCGCAAGCACTTTCGTTAAACTATTAATACGGAAGTTTAATTGTGCAAAAGTAAAAGCGTTAAGCCCTTTTTCGCTTCGTTTTTTATTACTTTTTAACTTTTTAATAATAACAGGAAGAAGCGATCCAAATAGCATGTAAGTACCAGCTGTTGTTGTAATTAATGCAATAATGATTCCCATTTCTCTTAGTTTTTCCATATAAATCATTGATGCATAGCCAATACCTAATAAAATAACCGCAAGGAATGCAACTAAACCTGTCATTTTCCCTTTTACCGCAACACGTTCTGTTTGTGCATCTGCATGTACAAGTTGTAATACAGAAATACGAGATAATTTAATACTATTCATAATTGCTGATAATACAAATAGTGCAAAGAAGAAGATGCAAGTAACAGTCATAGATGGTAAATAAAATGCTTTATAGCCTTCACCAGCAAATTCTAATTGTTTCATTAATAACTGTCCGATACCTTCTGCAAGTCCTACACCAACTATAATACCAATCGCAAGAGACGCAGCACCTAATACGATTGTTTCAATAAACATAAGTAATGTAACTTTATGTTTTTTTGCTCCTAACATCATATACATACCAAACTCTTTTTGACGAAGAGATAGTAAGAAAGAGTTCGCATACAAAATATAGAAGAACGTTATAATAGCTAGTAAAAATGAACCTGCTTGGAATACAAATCCAATTTGACCAATAGTAGAATTTTCCTTAAGGAAGGCCTCGTTTAACGCTAACGTTTGGAACATATAAAAAATTGAAATCGACATGACAAGACCAACCAGTAAGACGATATAATCTTTCAGCTTACTTTTTAGCCCTGACATGGAAAGTTTGAATAACATGCCAAAGTCTCCTTTCCTACGCTTTTTGTGTGCCTAAGTCTGCAAGCACATCTAAAATTTCTTTATAAAACTCTTCACGTGTACCACCACGGTGAATTTCTTTATATAGCTCACCATCTTGAATGAATAAAATACGCTGACAGTAACTTGCACTATACGGATCATGTGTAACCATCATAATAGATACGCCTTGATCTTTATTTAAGTTTGTCATCGCATCAAGTAAACTCGCTGCATTTTTAGAATCAAGCGCTCCTGTTGGCTCGTCCCCTAAAATAATTGCTGGCTCATGTACTAAAGCGCGCGCTGCTGCCGAACGTTGCTTTTGTCCACCAGATACTTCAGATGGATACTTTTGAAGTATTTCTGTGATTCCTAACATATCTGCTACTTTTTCTACTTTCGGTCCAATGTTACGTGATGAAACACCTTGAAGTGAAAGTGGAAGTGCAATGTTTTCATAAATAGATAAGTTTTCTAATAAATTAAAGTCTTGGAAGATGAATCCTAACTTTTGTGAACGGAAATCTGAAAGCTCACCTTGCTTCATTTTTGTAATATCCGTACCCGCAATTTCAACAACGCCGCCTGTTGCTTTATCTAACGTTGAAATTACATTTAATAATGTCGTTTTACCAGAACCAGATGGTCCCATAATTCCTACAAACTCACCCTCTTGAATTGAGAATGATACACCTTTTAACGCGTGTGATTGGTTCTCACCTTTTTTACCGTACACTTTTTGAACGTTTTTCACGTCTACAACTGGTTTCGTCATATATATCCTCCTACGCTTGTTTTTCCATTACCTATTTTGCGCTTTTTGGAGGGGAACTGCTATTTGTTAACATTACATTTACCTTACACTTTTGTAATATAAAAAGGCTGCGCATGTAAGGTTGGGGTTTTTCCTTTAAATACAAATTCGTTCACTTTTTGAAATGGTACATCGGTAAATGAAATTATATTGACTTACCGACAAAAGCTGAAAATAAAAATAGGCTGTTCCACAAAAGGAACAGCCTACTTCTCTCTTTATTTCTTTAAAGGCGTTACCGTCCAGTACGTAATAACACGCCAAATCCATTCTAGTGGACCCATCTTAAAGATTTCCATCCAAATCACACTAAACACAATTTGAATTGCGTAAATTGCAATACATACATATAACGTCTGTATGTACGTTAAGTTTCCCGCAAAGTTAAATGCACTTCCTGCAATTAAAATCATTGCAGTTTGTCCGATATAATTTGTTAACGCCATACGACCATAGTATTTGAGTGGTGCTAACAATGTTTGAACTGTTTTTAATTGAAGTAATAAAATTAATGCTCCCACATAGAAAGCTGAAATGACTGGTCCAACTGTAACACCAATTTTTAAAAATTGGCCTGCAGCATCCATTGTTCCGTCCTCATTCATAAGTATCATATTTACAAATGGCTCAGCAGGTACGTGCCCGTATTGATACCATACAGCTACGACACTTAAAACAAACATAATACCTGTAAAAATAGCGACTTTCTTTATGTTTTGCGTGAGATTTTCAAATAAACGATATTGGCCTGCAGCAAGACCTAATAAAATTAAGCCGAGTGGTAATAGTTCTTTAATCCCCATTAAACTAAAAGCAATTGTTAAAATAAGGCCAATAACTAAGTTCACTTGTTTTTTCGCTTTATAAAATGGTAAAACGATTAACCCGCAAATTGCATATAACGTTAATGCCTCTCCAGGCTGAAACATGTAATGAATCAAACCGAAAATAAATAGTGCAACTACTCGGCGTAGAAATAAAACATATCCATTCTTCCCTTTCGCAATTGCTCTCGTTATAAAGATATAGAATCCTACTCCAAATAAGAATGAGAAGATTGAGAAGAAACGACCTTCTACAAATAAGTATAGAAACCTTTGATAACTTGCATCCACTGTATTAGGATCTGGAATTTTAATATTAAGTAGTGCAAGAATATTTACTAAAATAATCCCCAGTAGTGCGAAACCACGAATGTAATCTAACTCATCAATTCGTTTATTTGTAATATTGTTCCCCATAAAGCAACTCCTTGTATAAAATTTAATCCTTCCTTACTCTACTGGAAAAGGACAATCGTAACTATCGGTTAACCTTACAGGAATCTTACATTATTGTAATATAATAAAATAAAACCAGGTCATATTGCGACCTGGTCTACTCTGATTGCTTCGATCTTTGAGGTTGTCCTTTTTTACTGTTGCGCTGTTTCACTTGCACAACTGGATCAAGCTCATTCGAAAACTCAGCGTTATGTCCATTTTGTGTTTTTTGTTCTGGGTTATTTTGATCTGAACGTTTCGCCATTACATTCACTCCTTATTAGTGCGGTGTAATAATCATTTGATGTTGCAATTGGCGAATTGCCATACGTGCTCTATTTAACTGCTCACGTTGCTCATCATTCGCATGTTGTTGCATCGTTTGTAAATCGTTATATGCTTGTTCTAATTGTAACTGTGCATCTGAATACTCCATCGTATTGTAATGCTCTTGTCTCATACCAAGATCTAATTGCTCTTTCGCATATTCCACCGCTTGTTCCGCCTGTGTAATATACGATTCAAGTGATTGACGCTCTGCCATAATTGTCCCTCCTTGCTTCAATTCCCCTTTAGTGTGTCCCTTCCATCTGAACCTTATGAGTATGTTATAATGGATTTTAATTGTTTCATTTTGACTCGTCTTAGGAGGGAAAGTAATGAAGGTTCAAAACCCTTTTCCATATACAAACGACAATAAACGTTATCATACATGGAATTACCATTTACGAAATGAATTTGGTGAAAAAATCTTTAAAGTTTCATTAGATGCTGGCTTCGATTGCCCGAACCGTGACGGTACAGTTGCTTATGGTGGCTGTACATTTTGCAGTGCCGCTGGATCTGGTGACTTCGCTGGTGATCGCCGCGATGATGTTATAACGCAATATCATGAAATGAAAGAAAAAATGCATGCAAAGTGGAAAGATGGAAAATGTATCGCTTATTTCCAGGCGTACACAAATACACATGCTCCACTTGAAGTGTTAAAAGAAAAATTTGAACCGCTTCTAGCAGAAAAAGACGTTGTCGGTCTTTCTATCGCAACTCGTCCAGATTGTTTACCGGACGATGTCGTTGCATATTTAGCGGACTTAAATAAACGCACTTATCTTTGGGTTGAGCTCGGACTACAAACTGTCCATGAACGTACTGCCAATCTTATTAACCGCGCCCACGATTATCCGTCTTACGTTGAAGGTGTAAATAAATTACGTAAGCACGGCATTAGAGTTTGCTCTCATATTATTAATGGTCTTCCACTTGAAGATTACGACATGATGATGGAAACAGCTCGTGAAGTAGCGAAGCTTGACGTACAAGGAATTAAAATTCATTTGCTTCATTTATTAAAAGGAACGCCAATGGTGAAGCAATATGAAAAAGGACAATTGGAGTTCCTTTCTCTTGAAGATTACGTAAGTCTCGTTGTTGACCAACTTGAAATTATTCCAGAAGACGTAATTGTGCACCGTATCACAGGTGACGGTCCACCTGATTTAATGATTGGCCCAATGTGGAGCTTAAATAAATGGGAAGTATTAAATTCCATCGATGCAGAATTTGTACGCCGCGGAAGCTGGCAAGGAAAATATGCAAATGAGGAGAAACAAAAATGAAATTAGAACGTGTATTACCGTTTGCTCGCTCGCTGCTGCAAACGGCTGTTAAAGAAGGCGATTACGCTGTAGATGCAACACTCGGAAATGGTCATGATGCTTGCTTCCTAGCTGAAATTGTTGGAGATAACGGAAAAGTATTTGGATTTGATATTCAAAAAGAAGCAATTGAAAGTTCTACTATCCGTCTAAAAGAAAAAAAACTTTTCGAACGTACTGTTTTAGTTCACGATAGTCACGATACACTTGTATCCGTATTACCAGAAGATGCAAAAGGAAAAGTAACAGGCGCAATCTTCAACTTAGGTTACCTTCCAGGCGGAGACAAACATATCGTTACAAAGCCGAACTCAACAATCTCGGCGATCGAACAATTATTAGAAGTAATGGCACCTGAAGGTATCATCGTCCTTGTCATTTACCACGGACATCCAGAAGGACAAGTAGAACGCGACGCTGTACTTAAATTTGCAGAAGAACTCGACCAAAAACAAGCTCACGTTTTGCGATACGGCTTCATTAACCAACAAAACAACCCGCCATTTATTGTGGCGATTGAGAAGCGATAAAGTGAAACTTTAATCAGTGGGGGCATCCCCCGCCGATTATCAGCCCTCACCAGTCGGGCATTTACGGGGTAATTATATCAACGATTTTTCAATTATATCTATCGTAACTCGGGATATATCAACGATTTTTTCGATATATCTATCATAACTTACAATATATCAACGATTTCTTGGATATATCGATGATTCGACAAAACATAACAGAAAAAGACGGGCATTCACTGCACGTCTTTTTCTTATCCTCCTATATAATGGATATATACAATGTTAAAGGAGACGAAAAAATGATTGGAATACTAGCAGGAATGGGCCCAAAATCAACTGGACCATTCACCGATACAGTTGTAGCAGAGTGCCAAACAATATACGGAGCAAAACATGATATAGACTTTCCTCATATGATGATTTATTCTTGCCCAACACCGTTTTACATGGATCATCCTATCGATCACGAAGCGATGAAAAAAGCGATTATTGAAGGAGCACAAAAACTCGAAAGTACTGGTGTAGACTTTATTGCTATGCCTTGCAATACAGCGCATCTTTATTTTGAAGAATTACAGCGTTCGCTTTCTATTCCAATTTTGAATATAGTCGATGAGACGTTACGGGCAATTCCTGAAACTGTAAAAAGAGTCGCTCTTCTCGCAACAGAAGCGACTGTTCAAGCTGGAATTTACCAAGACGGGATTGCAAAACGTAATATAGAATACCTCCATAATGAAAAATGGCAGGAGATGATTAATCAAATTATTACTTGTATTAAAAGCGGAGAAGTTGAAGAAGCCCGTAAATTATGGAGCGCGCTCGTTTTACAATTAAAAGATGAAATAGATACTGCCATTATCGCATGTACTGATTTGAATGTTGTGGCGAGTGAGGGCTTTGTTGATTCTTCTCAATGTCTTGCTGAAGCGGTTGTTAGGATGTATGTATCAAATATAAAGAAATCTTCATAAACATAGAAAACATCCTTTTGAAATGTGTTTCATGTTTGATGAAAATCCCCAAAACTTTTAATTTTCTTCACAATTCTTTCAAAGTATCCACACTTAATCTCGCTATATTAAATAAGTAGTTATTCATATAGGGAAGGTTAGGGGAACTGAAAGTATGAAAGTAAATCGTTCACTTCATTACATTTTTTGGCATTGGCATTTTTATGCTGGACTTTTTATTACGCCACTTCTTATTACTTTGTCACTGAGCGGAATTGGATATTTATTTCGGGAAGAGGTTGAAGATTTCATCTATAAAGATTTGTATTTTGGGAAGAGCGCCCAAACAGTATCTATTTCGATGGCTGATTCTATTTCCTTCACAGAGAAAAAATATCCACATTATAGTGTGGCGAAAATTAGTGAGTTTAATGGGGATTATAATACGAGGCTTACTATTGCAAATGAATATACTGGGCAACAAAAATATGTGTATTTAGATAGCAATAATCAAATTGTTGGGGATCAAAACGCAAGTGAAACGTTTGCCAATATCATGCGGGAATTACATAGTTCTCTTTTAGTTGGTGGTACTGTCGTCAACTATATTGTAGAACTCGCGGCATGCTGGACAATCTTTTTAATTATGACTGGTTTATATATGAGTATACGCCAATTCAAAAACACACCATCATCCAATAAGCGAGAAAAAGCAAAACGGCGTCATTCTATTATCGGTATTATATTTACAATTCCTCTCGTTCTGCTAGTCGCATCTGGATTGCCGTGGTCAGGATTTATGGGCAACCAAATTTATAAAATCGCAGCGTCGAATGAATCGATTGGATATCCCAAATTGTATATGGCACCGCCTGAATCGAAGGTAAAAGAATTGCCGTGGGCAACAAGAAAAGAAGCTCCGCCTGAATCGAATTCAAATGAACCGAAAGCAATTTCTGTCGATGAATTACAAAAAGGAATTGAAATAAAAAAGCCATATGTTATCTCACTACCAGCTGATCCGAAAGGTGTATTCACTGTTTCAAAATCGAGCGGTTCTGGTATTACCGGCATGCACGTCGCACCTAATGAAGAAATAACAGCTTACTTTGATCAATATAGCGGAGAACTCATTTCAAAAACGGACTATCGTGATTATGGCTTATTTGCACAATGGTTCACTTACGGTATCCCGCTTCACGAAGGACATTTATTCGGATGGCCAAATAAAATACTATGCTTACTAACGACATTATCTTTATTACTTCTCATTTATTACGGAATAAAAATGTGGTTAGCAAGAAAACCGAAAGGAAAATTAGCAGCACCGCCAAAGCAAAGAGATAAGAAAAGCGTACTCGTTTTCTTTATCATGATGGTTATACTAGGCGCTGTCATGCCTTTATTCGGACTATCTGTTTTAGTTATTTTTGCGATTGAACTTCTTATATATGTATTTTCAAAAATACGATCATAATAAAAAGCATTTGTACTCCCGTGTACAAATGCTTTTTATTTACTATTTTCTTTTTTTCTACCACTTATTAAAAAGACAATGTCTACTATAATAATCAATGCAATGATAACTTGAGCCACATAATCCATCGTTGTAGGACCGCCGGCTTTATTCATCATCATATACGTTCCAGTTACAAATGAAATGGAAAGTAGCACGAGTAATGTTACTTCCATATGGTCATATACCCTTTGAAACACTCTCTTCATTTCCACCACCTCTTTCCCATATTATAACAAGAAAACCACTCTACAAGAGTGGTTTTCTTCATCACTGCGCCATTTTCTTTCGGTACAACTTCCCGTTCCAGTAGAAGAATCGTGAAGTAAGCCCTCCGTATTTTACAATGCGCCGTGCCATTTTGTGCATATTCTTTTGTGCTGATACTTTTTGGTCTGATAAATAAATACCAAGTAACCCTCGGCTAATAAGACGATGAAACTTCGCATGAGGCAAATCACCAATGCTGTTCTCTGCTTCTTCTACAAAATGTTTCATCCGATCTAATATCGCTTGCTCGTTTTCGTAATAACTACAGAAATTCAAATCTCCGCCTATACGGTCTTCTTCTTGATCAATGAAATAATCAAGTAAGATATGAAGTCCTTGTACGTAAGGGAAGTACCCTTGTCTAATTTTCGCAATATCTTCATCATGTAATTCATCATGAAATGCATATGCTACAAGACAGAAAATTCCAAGTGTAGAACCGGCACATGCTGAAAATTCAAACCAGCTCATCTCAGGTAAGTTTTCTTTATGTGCTTCAAACCAAGTTTTCAGGCGCGGCTCTCTTTCTTCTAACTTCACGTGTTTATGAATTTGCAAATCACAATAATAACAAGCTAGTTCATGAAGAACAGGAGCAATTTTGTCATAGTGCTTCGTTTTCTTTAAAACATCTTGGCACGTTTCAACAAGTTCATCTAAATAACCACCATCATCTTGATCATCACGATAACGATAATAATTACCGCCACCTTCTACTTCAGGTGATAATGCCATTAACATGGATTCATGCAGCGCGGCAAAATCGTTCGGATCAAGTGATGTACTGCGATCACATAAATTATCTAAATAGTCGCTAATCGTTTGATACGCTACGATAAAACGAATACATTCCTCTCGGTGTTCATTTGCTAATAGCGCTAAAATACCACCGCCCTCGCAATGAAACGTTTTATGCTCAATACTTGCGATTGCCTGACTATGAAGCTCATCATTCGGAATATGGTAGGCACGCTCTTTCCACATCGCTAGCTCATGGTGTACAACCGGAAACACATCACGGTATACTTTCGCCATGAGCGTTATGGGATTACTCGGTACGTTCACTTCTTCCTTCATCTCCTCTATTCATTGTACAAATAATTTACTTATTTGTTTCTATTATGTTATTGATACGTATTTCAGTAAATGACTGAATATAATTCAAAATTTCATCACGCTCATACTCATTTAATAATTCATGATAACAATTAGGCCATTCTTTATATGCCTTATCACTTATTTTAACATTATCAAACCACATGCGGACACGTGTTTTATCTACAAGTTTATCCTCACATGCTTGCATTAGCAAGAGCGGAACATCTGGAAAATCGTTTATTTTCTTATGAGCCATTTCAATAGACTTAATTAATTCACTATACCAACGTACTGATACTTTGCGCAAGAACAATGAATCATTCTCCATCGCATCTCTCACTTCATGATTACGTGTCGACATTTCCACTGTAAGATTCGTTGCAAATTGCAATTTTGGTGCAACAACATTTAATATTTTCGAAGCCGCTCGAAGCGGAGCAGCAGGTGCAGCTAATACGCCTAAACATGGCGAACTTAAAATGATACCATCTATATCTTCTCTCTTCGTTTCTTGCATCATACGAATCACGATAAGACCGCCCATACTATGACCGAATAGAAAAATAGGTACCCGATATTTTCTAGCTTCTTTCACCCATAATTTAACTTCTTCTATGTATTCATCAAATGAATCAATATGTCCTCTATTTCTCGAAGTCGTTCCATGTGACGGAAGGTCTCCCATCACGACGTGGTAGCCGATATGATTCCACATTTCCGCGACCACTTCGTAGCGTCCGTGATATTCCATTGCGCCGTGTACAATAACGACTACAGCTTTCGCTTCCTCCGCTTCATAATTCCACATACAGACCTCCTCCATTTCACTCTTTTTCATAATTTGATACACTAAAACTAGTCTCTAGGAAAGGAAGGCTTTACATGATATATCCTTATAAAGAAAAAAACCCAAAAATTTCGAGTAGTGCTTTTATCGCTGACTATGTTACGATTACAGGCGATGTTTCCATTGGTGAAGAAGCAAGTATTTGGTTTAATACAGTCATCCGAGGTGACGTATCACCGACTATAATTGGAGACCGGGTAAATGTACAAGATCAATGTACACTCCACCAAAGCCCTCAGTATCCTCTTATTTTAGAAGATGACGTTACAGTTGGACATCAAGTCATTTTACATAGCTGTCACATTAAAAAGGATGCTTTAATTGGAATGGGATCTATTATATTAGATGGTGCTGAAATTGGTGAAGGAGCCTTTATCGGTGCTGGGAGTCTCGTTTCACAAGGGAAGAAAATTCCACCAAATACGTTAGCGTTCGGTCGCCCAGCGAAAGTCATTCGTGAATTAACAGAAGAAGACCGTAAAGACATGGAACGAATTCGCACACAATACGTTGAAAAAGGTCAATACTATAAATCATTACAAAAATAATTTTCCTGCTGCCATAAGATTGGCAGCTTTTTTCATCCCGATTGGTGAAGGCTAATAATCAGTGGTGGATGAACAGAATCCCCCACTGATTAAAGTTTCACTTTATAAAAACTAACTTTTTCTTTACAAAACATTATTATTCCCTCAACAAAATCTTATTAAAATAGAAGCAAATATCTCCATATATATGTAGATGAGGGAGGAGAATTTTCATGAAGGTCAGTGGATTATATAAAATAGAATGTTACATTTTCAAAGGAATTAATCGCTACTTTGATCAAAAAACATTAAACATCTTTTTCAGCAATATTACTCATATTGGTGGTGCCACTTTCTCCATTGCACTCACACTTTTCTTTTTAATTTTCGCAAAAGGGACTTTGCATCAAGCTGCAATTGCAACTGCTATTTCTTTAGCAATTAGCCATATTCCTGTGCAAATATTAAAAAGATATTATCCACGAAAACGTCCTTATTTAACAATTCAGGATGCAAAATATCCAGTCCATCCATTAAAAGACCACTCTTTCCCGTCTGGTCATACAACGGCTGTTTTCTCTGTGTTCATTCCATTTATTTGCTATAATCCAAGCTTACTTGTTTTTCTATTACCGTTAGCATTATGCGTCGGGATTTCTCGCATTTATTTAGGGCTTCACTATCCATCAGATGTATTCGTCGGTATGTGCCTCGGCACTTGCTCTGGCATCATCTCTTTTTATCAATGCATCCCACTCTTCACGTAAAGGAGCGATATGATGAGAGTCGCCATATTTACCGATACTTTTACACCACAAGTCAATGGGGTTGCGAAAACATTAGAGCGATTAACACGTTACTTTCAAAAAGAAAATATCGCCTATTCTGTTTTCGCCCCTCAGCATACCGCTGAAGATAATTTCGTAGCAAATGTGAACAAAATGAGGAGTATCCCGTTAACAATATTATATCCAGAATGCCGCTTTTCTTTTCCTACCCCGCGCATTAAACGGGAACTTCTTACCTTTAAACCTGATATGATTCACATTGCTACACCTTTCAACATGGGACTTTGTGGATTGTATTATGCAAAAAAGTTAAACATTCCAGTTGTCGGTTCTTATCATACTGATTTCGATGCCTATTTACGCTATTACAAAATCGAATTCCTCTCTAATATGCTTTGGAACTATTTAAAATGGTTTCATAGTCATATGCAAAAGAATTTTGTTCCTTCCTCTGAAACATTACATCAACTAAAAAATAAAGGGTTTCAGTCCCTCTCTATTTGGGGACGTGGTGTAGATTGCACACTCTTTCATCCAGCTTATAATACAGACCTATTCCGAAAAAAATATAATATTACAGCGAAGTATGTCCTTTCCTATGTTGGACGGATTGCTCCTGAAAAAGATATTGATACGTTGCAAGACCTTATCGTTAAATCCGCGCATACTCGAAACGACATTCATTGGCTCATCGCAGGAGATGGTCCTCTAGCAGGAAACTTATGTGCAGCTGTCTCGAAAACAAATGTCACTTTTACTGGCTATTTACAAGGTGAAGATTTAGCTGAAGCATATGCTTGTTCTAACATAATGGTATTTCCATCAGCTACTGAAACGTTTGGAAATGTCGTACTCGAATCACTTGCATGTGGTACCCCTGTCATTGGTGCAAATAGTGGCGGAGTTAAAAATATTATTACAGATGGAAAAACGGGAGTTCTTTGTCCACCAAAAGATGCGGATGCATTTCTATCATCCATTTATTCTTTATTACAAAATGAAGAAAAACTTATACAGATGGGAATAGCAGCTTCGTCTTATGCGAAATCCAAAAGCTGGGATGAGATTTTTCGTGGCTTACTTAATCAATATGAAGAAGTCCTTCAGCACACCACATCAGAATTACTCGCTTAAACACAAAACTCCCTTCAAAAAATGAAGGGAGTTTATTACACGAACACAAATTTTAGTTTAATAAATGATACATAAGGTTAAATATCACTTTATTTCTATATTCATTATAACAAAAATAAACATAACTAAACAGACTTGTAATAAAAACCCATAAAAATTAATATATGGTTATACAGTGTTTTTACTGTATAGTGATTTTAAGAATTCCCCTTAAAATCAGCTTACTCACATACCTTTATACAGCAATTGTTCCCCAATTCTGTATATCAAAAAACCTTTCATTCATTTGAAAGGTTTTTTTGAGCTTGCGCATATTCTTCTTTCGTATTCACATTTATAAACCATTCTGCATTTGCTTGTATATCTTCTCCGGCAACATATTTCACATTACATTGTGATAAAAGCTGCCCCATACTTCTTTTTTCTTCTTGAAGTAAAGTATAAATCTTTTCTTTCACACGGTTATGATACGCTGCAAGTAACGGTTGTTTTCTTCCATTAATAATAGGTACAACCGCATCATATTCATTGTTCGTTTGCTCTAATAAAATAGTAAACCACTCATGCGAAACATTTGGCGCATCGCAAGGCATAATAGCGTACCAATCTGCTTCTATATATTCCATTCCTGATACAATTCCAGCAAGTGGACCGTTTCCTTTATAGTGCGGAATATCTTCTATAACAGGAACTTGTACGAATTGCTCTACTCGCTCTTTTATATCAGAATGACTAATGACTATAACTTCTGGGAGCGTACTTTCCATCACTTTCAAAATATGCTCAATAAAAGTACTCCCTTGCCAGTTCACTAATGCTTTCGGTTCGCCAAACCTACTCGACATACCACCTGCTAATACAATTCCAGCCCACTTACTCATTGGCGATGCAGTTCGAATGTAATATGACCTAACTCCGGTAAAATCAACTTATTCATCGCAAGGCGAACTGCTCCGCTAGATCCTGGCATTGAAAAGACAACTTTTCGCCCAATTGTGCCACCAATCGCTCTACTTAACATTGCACTACTTCCGATATCTTCTAAATAACTAATCATGCGGAACAACTCACCAAATCCGACAATTTCTTTATCTAATAGCGCTGATACGGCTTCAATTGTGACATCACGTTTCGTAATACCTGTACCACCATTTGTTAATACAACATCAACATCTTCCTTATGATAACCAGCTAACACTGCTTGCTGAATACTTTCTTTATCATCTTTTACAATTGCATAAGAAGTCACTGTATGGCCTGCTTCTTTTAACAATTCATGTAATAGTTGTCCGCTCTTATCTGTCTCTTCCGTACGTGTATCGGAAATTGTTACAATCTTGCAACGCACTTCTTTTGGCGCTTGTTTTTTATGTTCATTGACACTCATTTTTCTTCTTCCTTTCTTAAAGACTTTTCTTCATTTTATCATACATACCTTTACACAATTATGTATGAAGACGATGATGCATCATGATACAATATAAGTATAGTAATCCACAAAAAGGAAAATGAAAAACATTCTTTCTTATCCCCCTAGACTTCACATCATTAGCTAACCTTTAACTTTTCTTATATTTTCTACATAGTAGAATTCAGTTTTTAAAATTGCACTACCAAATAAATCGGAGGTCTACCTATTATGGAACTATACAAAAAATTAACAACAACATTCATCCTCTTATTCGTTGCTTCCATCACTGTCGGTTTTTCTCTAAAAGGAGCAATTCCATACGCCACATTAGTAAGTATTATATTCGCAACGCTATTTTTACTAAGCAGTGCCTTTTGCGCGGGTAAAGCACGTCAAATGAAAGGTTGATTGCATATGTTACATAAGAAACGGACCATTTGTAAATCATGTGAAAAAGAAATACAAACATATGAAAAATCACGGATTCATATGCCATTTCCAGCAAGTGATATGACTAATATGAAAAAATATATTGAGCTAGACGGAGAAGTGTATTGTAAATCATGCATTCAAATTGTAAGTAAAACGAAATAAAAAAAGCTTTGCGCTCACTGCGCAAAGCTTTTTTTCATATATTATAGACCAGCTTGCTCTTTTAAAGTAGCTGCTTTGTCTGTACGTTCCCATGAAAGATCTACATCAGTACGTCCAAAGTGACCGTAAGCTGCTGTTTGTTTGTAAATTGGGCGACGTAAGTCTAGCATTTTAATAATACCAGCTGGGCGAAGATCGAAGTTGTTACGAACTAGTTCTACTAGTACGTCTTCAGATACTTTACCAGTGCCAAATGTATCAACTGAAATTGATACTGGTTGTGCTACGCCAATTGCGTATGCAAGTTGTACTTCTGCTTTGTCAGCAAGACCAGCTGCTACGATATTTTTCGCAACATAACGAGCTGCATATGCTGCAGAACGGTCAACTTTCGTTGCATCTTTACCAGAGAATGCACCGCCACCGTGGCGAGCGTATCCACCGTAAGTATCAACGATGATTTTACGTCCTGTTAAACCAGCATCACCTTGTGGTCCACCAATTACGAAGCGGCCAGTTGGGTTAATGAAGAATTTCGTTTCTCCATCCATTAATTCTGCTGGAACTACAGCTTTAATTACATGCTCTTTTAAATCGCGATCGATTTCTTCCCATGTAACATCTGGATGATGCTGTGTAGAAATTACAATTGTATCTACACGTACAGGTTTACCATTTTCATCATACTCAATTGTAACTTGCGTTTTTCCATCCGGACGTAAGTATGATAATGTGTCATCTTTACGTACTTCAGTTAAACGGCGAGCTAATTTGTGAGCAAGCGAGATTGGAAGTGGCATTAATTCTTGTGTTTCATTACATGCAAAACCAAACATTAAACCTTGGTCTCCTGCACCAATTGCCTCAATCTCAGCGTCAGTCATTTGACCTTCGCGTGCTTCTAGCGCTTGGTCAACACCCATAGCGATGTCAGCAGATTGCTCATCGATAGATGTTAAAACTGCACAAGTTTCTGCATCGAATCCGTATTTTGCGCGTGTGTAACCAATGCCTTGAATTGTTTCACGAACGATTTTTGGAATGTCTACGTAAGTAGAAGTCGTAATTTCCCCCGCTACCAATACTAAACCAGTTGTTACAGTTGTTTCACAAGCTACACGTGCATTTGCGTCTTTTGATAAGATCGCATCTAAAATTGAATCAGAAATTTGGTCACAAATTTTATCTGGATGTCCTTCAGTTACAGACTCAGATGTGAACAGATGACGTTTTTTTGTCATGTGGTAAACCTCCCTACAGTAATTGTATATATTGTACGGAACTCATCCTTAATTTGCCACAAACTGCGACATACATTTATTCTCCCACACAAGCATACAGAAAAACCTTTCCTACTTAACATAGAGGAAAGGTTTAATTTGCTACTTGCATACTGCTTTTTGCCCTTTGCTCTTATCGTTCGAGACCATTAGCCTCGCACAGGTTTTAGCACCTATTCACATGTATTTACCACTACAAGTGAGGTTGCTGGGCTTCATCGGGCCTGTCCCTCCGCCAGCTCGGGATAAGAGAGTATCCGTCCCAACCTATACTAAAGAAATGATATTCATTTGTCAATTAATATTCACATTTTCCTGAAAGTTTTTCTCAATACGCCTGGAATGAAATATTAATAAGGAAATAATACATTCACACAAACAAAAATAAATAAATAGTATACATTATTTATATAATTGTGTTATACTCTTGATGGGGATTACGAGAAATATTTCATTAAATGAAAAGGATGGTATATAAATATGAGTACTGTGAATGTCCAAATCGGTTTACATGAATTATTGAACGGAAGCAATGCACAGATTCAACTAAGTGTTCCGCAATTAGTGGAAAAAGTATTAATGCGAAATGAAGGGAAATTAACTTCTACTGGTGCAGTTTCTGCTTCAACAGGAAAATACACAGGACGTTCTCCTAAAGATAAATTTATTGTGAAAGAAGCATCGGTTGCTGACAAAATTGCTTGGGGAGCTGTGAACCAACCGATTTCTGAAGAACATTTTAATAAATTATATACTAAAGTTTTAGAATACTTAAAAGAAAAAGAAGAGTTATTCGTCTTCAAAGGATTTGCAGGCGCTGATCGCAACTATCGCCTACCAATTCAAGTTATTAACGAATATGCATGGCACAATCTATTTGTACATCAATTATTTATTCGTCCAACTGAAGAAGAATTAACAACTCATGAATCAGAGTTTACAATTGTTTCTGCACCGAACTTTAAAGCAGATCCAGTAATTGACGGTACAAACTCTGAAGCATTCATCATGGTTTCATTCGAAAAACGTATCGTACTAATTGGTGGTACAGAATACGCTGGAGAAATGAAAAAATCAATCTTCTCTATTATGAACTTCTTACTACCTGAACAAGATATTCTTTCTATGCATTGCTCTGCAAACGTAGGTGAAGAAGGTGACGTAGCACTATTCTTCGGTTTATCTGGAACAGGTAAAACAACTTTATCTGCTGATCCAAACCGTAAATTAATCGGTGATGATGAGCATGGTTGGTCTGATAACGGTGTATTCAATATTGAAGGCGGTTGCTATGCGAAATGTGTAAACCTTTCTCATGAGAAAGAACCACAAATCTTTGATGCAATCAAATTTGGATCTGTTTTAGAAAACGTTGTCATTAATGATCAAACACGCATCGCTGACTATAACGATACTACTTTAACAGAAAATACACGTGCTGCCTACCCTATGCATGCGATTGACAATATCGTGCTGCCAAGTGTTGCAGGACATCCAAATACAATCATTTTCTTAACTGCTGATGCATCTGGCGTATTGCCTCCAATCAGTAAGTTATCAAAAGAACAAGCTATGTACCATTTCTTAAGTGGTTACACTAGTAAACTAGCAGGAACAGAGCGCGGCATTACATCTCCGCAAGCTACATTCTCAACTTGCTTCGGTTCACCATTCTTACCACTTGATGCATCTCGCTATGCTGAAATGCTTGGTGAAAAAATTGAGAAACACGATGCGAAAGTATTCTTAGTAAACACTGGCTGGACTGGTGGCGAATACGGTGTTGGTAAGCGTATGAACTTAGGTTACACTCGCGCAATGATTCAAGCAGCACTAAGCGGTGAACTTGCAAAAGCTGAAACTGCTAAACATGACATCTTCGGTCTTGAAGTACCTCTTCACGTACCAGGTGTACCTGACGAAGTATTAATGCCTGAACAAACTTGGGCTGATAAAGCTGCTTACAAAACAAAAGCAATTGAACTTGCAAACGAATTCAAAGCTAACTTCAAAAAGTTCGACAGCGTTTCTGAAGCTATTATTAACTTAGGCGGTCCAATCGCTTAAGTTAAAACTTTCTGTTGGAATAACCCTTTACTCATATGAATAAGTGTCGTGTAACCGTAAAGTTTCGCGTACTCACCGACAAAACCCAATGCGGCTTAACGGTTACACACACTTACATAAAAAAGAAGCTTACGTTTTTACGTAAGCTTCTTTCTATCTATTTTTTATACAAGTACGGAGCTAAAAAAGGCTCTAATCGCTTCTAACCATCGCCGGATTCTCTATTCCATCTAAAAAATTCCCAACCACAATCTACAATTCATATACTTAAATTTTCACACATACAAATCACGGATTCAAACACACAAACTATTTCCCTACTTACTACATCCTTCTGTTCTCACACTGTATGGAGCTAAAAAAGGCTCTAACCGCTTCTAGCCACCGCTGGACCCTCTATCCCATCTAAAAAGCAGCTTTTATCTTTTTATCTCTTCGTTAATTCTTTCTCATCTTTCATGCTATAGTAGCCTAAATTAACAACAATTAAGAAATAACCGCCCATAATCCCTACTGCAAAAGCCCACATCACCATATGGTGCTCAATTTCGTACATAATAATAGCACCCAAAATAGCAGCGGCAAAACGGTTAAACATACCGAGCGTCGGTGCTTTCGTTTTCTTTACAATGCTATCTCCAAGCTTCTCAATTCGTCTCCCTAAAAGCCAAACACAATACATACTTACGATAAGTCCAATTCCTGCACCTAGAAAATGCGCTGAAAACGGCGTTAACATCCAGCCTAATAGCAGAATACCTAGTAAATAATACGATTGAATTTTAAACGATCTTAATGACATACTAATCATGCTGTACCCCTCTTCAGTAGTTTTAATCTATCCAGCAAAAGCTGTATAACTCATTTCTTTCGAGTTCATACTACTTAAAATTCTCTTCACTCAAATTAAAAACAACATAAACGCAATGTTTATGTTGTTTAAATGTTTTCAGAAAATAATATTATACAAGATTTCGAACATCATATTCTTATAATTTGTGACGTTTTTCCAAACATTTTTCGTCCATTTATGAAAAAAGTGATATCAATCTATGAACATACGGATATGATGTAATAAATACACAAATAAAGGGGGCGTCTAATGATTTATTTTTTAATGGCTCTCATTCACCTCATTGTCCCTGCACTTATTGGACTTTCGCTATATTGGTACACGAAAAATCATAGTATTTTCTACGCTGTCCTCGGTGTTCTCCTTCCAGGTATTATTCTTATCACACTCTTCCGTATTCCATTTTTAAACTTAATTCCACTTATTACTGCTATCTTATTTCTCGTCTTCTTACCAAAAATAAAAAAATAGGAAAGCAGATCATAAGTGATCTGTTTTCCTATTTTGATATAGGTTCCTGTACGGTAGTATGAACTTTTACTTTCTCCAATTTTACAAACCATAGACCAAAGAAAATGATTATCCCACCGATCATTTGTTGTACTGAAATAGATTCATTTGTCCATATAGCTGCAAATAAAACCGCTACAATCGGTGTAATATACATATATACCATCGTATGGGATGCCCCAATTTTTTGAACACCGATATACCACATTACTAAACCAAATACTGTTACAAAGAAAATAGAATATAGTAAAGCAAATAGTGTCATCCCTTTTGTAATAAGAAACGGCATGACAAATACATGTGGACCACTTAATAATAAAAGCGGAATTGCTCCAACTAATGCCGACCATGCAGTAACACGTAGTGCTGAATATTTTTTAATTAATGGCCCTGCTAAAACAGGATAAAGCCCCCAGCATATTGATGTAATCATTCCAATTCCATTCCCGTAAAAAGAACTAGCGAGTGAATGCCCCGCTACTAAAACTAATGCTGCACCCACAAAGGCAATCATAGAACCAATTAACTTCCGAGAAGAAAACTTTTCTTGTTTCAAAAAAACCGCAAATAAAGTTGTAAAAATAGGTGAAATAGAAATGAGTAAAGAGGCATTTGTAGCGGATGTATATTTAACAGTTTCCATAAATAACGTTTGATATAGTACAATACCTACAAAACTAACAACGATTAATCTTGGTATATCTTTTCGCTCCACATAAAGCGACTTTTCAATAAAGAATGTAAGCAATAACAGTAACGGTGCCGCCGCCATCATCCGAATAGCAGTAAACTCAATTGCTGTAAATTCTACAAGCCCATATTTTGCAATGGTATAGTTAATACCCCAAATCATAACGACACTTAAAATTAATAACTCAATTCCCCATCTTCTCATGCGTATCCCCTCCGCAAAGAAAATTATACAGAAAATTCAATCACGTGTACATTTCATTATGTGAAAAAATCTTTTATTGTATCAAGAGCTTTACTTTGACACATGAAATTATATCGGCGATTTTTTAAGTATATCGACTTATCAACAAAAAACGGCAATAATAACACCTTATGCAATGAAAAAGACGATTCCAAAAACATATTGGAACCGTCTTTTCTTTATTATACTCGAACATGTAACTTCATATTTGGATTATAAAACTGGCTCGGGCTTTTCAACTGAAAAGTTCCTCCACCTTCATGCCAATCAACCGTTAACTTATCATCCATAAATACAAGCTTTGTGCGATCGGCGATAAAGCTAAGTGTACTTGATTCAATATCTACATCACGCTCATCTTTTTCGACTACAGCTACTAAATCAATGATTCCGCTCATAACACAACCGCAACCTTCATTATCGTAAAATAACTTTATATATTTCGCTTCATTTGGAATCGTATCCATGATTTTTTTATATGCTGCTTCTGTTACAGTAACGTACATCTGTTAATGTTCATCCTCTCTTCTCGTATCATTCATATATTGTACCACTATTTTTCTAAAACTTTGTATACAGAAAATTAAGACTAATATACAATGTATGTGATAAAGGAGGTTCTATCACTGATGTCTCAACTAAAGCGATATCCTATTTTATTAGGCCTATTAGGTAGCTTTTTTATTTCTAGCGGAATGATATTACAACATATACTTCCCTATTCTCCTTCTATTGGTTGGATTCTAGGTTTTATTTGTTTCCTATCCGCTTCTTATTTTGCCATGAAAAACAAAAATAACTATAGAGTAAGAATTAGTTTAAGGAGGATAACACAACATGCCAGCTTTAAAAGAAATAGAACAATCACTCAATCATATATTCCAAATCGAAAAATACGGAAAAGACATTGCCTTTAGTCGCTTTATCCCTGCTGTATATGATTCTATCCAATTTCCATGGCAACAATTTTTTGAAGCAACTTTTGTAGAGCTATTTAACGGTCTTATGATACGAGGGGCTGAAAATGTAAACAAAGTATTTTTAGCTGTATTCCCTACAGATGACGTTCTTGAAGCTTTCATTTCACAATCGACACCCGGTGATTTACTCTTTATGCATCATCCACTTGTAATGGAGTGCGGTGATCCGCTTGGAAAATCAGGCCGTGGTTTTATTCCCATTCCAGAAAAATATTTGCAGGCGATAAAAGAAAAACAACTTTCTATATATACATGTCACGGACCAATGGATTTTCATCAAACGTATGGAACAAGCATTTCAATCGCAAAAGCACTCCAAGCCAGTGTAATTGACGGATTTGCTTACGGTGGTCCAGAAAGCGAGCCAGTCGGTCTCATTTGTGAAATAGATGAAACATCAACAGAAGCACTCCAAAAACGTCTAAAAAAACTCTTCCACATTCCTTACACAGACTTCGAAGGTAAACAACACGATTCCATTAAAAAAATTGCAATTATCGCTGGATGTGGCGATGTCGTATCTTTAATGAACGAAGCAGAAGAAAAAGGTGCTGAAGCATATATTGCAGGAGAAATCCATTGCCATATCGACAATGATTACGGTAGACATAAATACTCGCTCATTATGGATTATGTAAAAACAACGAATATGTCACTCATCGGTGTGTCGCACTCTGCCTCTGAATACTTAGTGAAAGAGACATTGATATATGATTGGTTTAAAGAGAACTTTCGTTTGGATATTACTTTAATTCCGCAGGAGAAATGGTGGTTATAAAAGGGCGCTTTAATTAGTGAAGATGGGTACACACACCAATTTATTTTTTACAGAATAAAAAAGGAGATCGCTCTCAAGTAAGTAATCTCCCTTTTTCGAATATTTTATCATTACATCGGCAACATTACCTTTACCGTCGTTCCAACTCCAACTTCACTTTCAAAGCTCATTTTACCGTTGTGGTCTTTAATAATTTTTTCTGTAACTACTAACCCTAAACCTGTGCCCGTTTCTTTCGTTGTGTAAAAAGCTTCATTTAACTTTGGAATTTTATCTTTCGGAATGCCGCACCCCTCATCTTTCACCTGAACGACGATTCCATCTTCTACGGTAACTTTAATCGTAATCGTTCCACCAACTGACATTGCTTCAATCCCATTTTTGATTAAATTAAAAAATACTTGTTTTAATCGTTGTTCGTCGCATGTAATTGACGGTATGTCTTTACTGTAAATACCTTGTATGTGCACCCCTTGTTCTAAAGCAGGCTTACCCATAACCCGAATAACATAAGCGATGATTTCTTGTATGTTATGAGTTTCTGATTCTAGCGATTTAGATTTCTCAAACCCACTAAGTTCTGTAGTAATTGTATGAATTCGTTCTACCTCTTGCTTCATAATATCGCTATAAATCTTATCCTCGGGATGCTTGTTTGCTTGTTTATTCACAAGTTTTTTTAAAGTTGCTAAAGGTCTTCTAATCTTATAGCCAATAACTGTTGCCATTTTTCCAACAGTTGCTAGCTTTTCTGTTTGTTTTATTTCTTTATCCATCATCTCAATCGTACGAATGTAAGACTGGAATCTCAAAAATATAATCCAACATATAATGGAGAATACGCTACATAATGCCATTGGGATTAAAACGAGAGAAGATTGAATAATGATTCCAATAAGAGCGTACCTTCCAACAATTATCCCTATAACTAACCAAAAATATTTTTTACTCACGAAGATTGGTGCAAATAAAATGAAAAATCCTTCTACTATATTTCCACCATCAAACTCAGCATCACTACCAGAATAAATCATAATATTATGGATAAAATCTAATATATTATAGCCAATTAAAATGATATACTTTACCGCAAATGGATTCTTCCATTTCATAAAATATATGCCGATGCAAAACAATATCACCATCCAAAAATAGAGCCATAAACCTAAACCATCTTCGAATTTTCCTACTCCTTCTTGTTCCCCCCCTATTAAAGGTACGATAAATTCATAGGCAAGATCATATACAAAAAATATAATAAAAAATAAGCTTAAAAATACTTTGAGTGCCTTTATTTCTTCATTTTTAAATATATAGCCTTTATTCATATGGTAACTCCTAGCTTTTCTTCCACTTGGACTTCATAATTTCCAAACTTCATTGGAAGAATGATGTCTATTCTTGTTCCAATATCTCTTTCACTTACAATGCATAATTCACCAAGATGCTCGGCAACAATTCGATCCGCTACCGTAAGTCCTAGACCAATTTTATCTTGTTTCGTTGTATAAAAAGCCTCTGTCACACGAGCTAAATTTTCCTTCTTAATACCGTAACCACTATCGATTATACTTATCATCACATAATCTTTCCCTTTATTTTCTAATCGCAAATCTAAAATGCCACCTTGCTCCATTGCCTCCAGAGCATTATTTATGACATATAAAAAAACTCCTCTTATTTTTCGTTCATCACATTCAACTTCCACTGTTTTTTCTTCCACATTAGAAATAAGTTGAACATTTGATTCATTCATTTTTTCGTGAAGAGTTTTTACTGCTTGTAATACAATTTTTCCTACATCATGTTTCTCATAAATAGAAGGTTTACATGTAGCAACTTCCATTAACTCACTTATCATATTATTCATATTTTCTATTTCAAAGATCATTCGTTTATAAATAGGATCATCTTCATGCTTCTCTCGCTGTAATTGCGTAAATCCTTTTAACGAAGCAAGTGGATTTTTAATTTCATGCCCGACTGTCGCTGCCATTTTTCCGATCACTGCTAATTTTTGTGATTCACTAGCAATCTTAATACTTTCCTTTACAGCTGAAAGATATTGTAAAAATCGATTTAAAATGATGTATGCAGCTATTAATAAAAGTATATACATAATAAGAAACATAAACGCTTTTACTTCCTCTAATACAAATAAATAAATCACATATTTCCCTATAATCGTAGCAAGTAAAAACACAAAATACTTTTTATTTAAAAATATAGGTACAAAGAAAATGAGAATAATTTCCATTATATTTACCCCATCAAATGCCGCCTTATTATAAAGAATATACGAAAGTATATTAGCCATTTCTATCCCTACGTATGCAAATAAACATGTATATTTAACAAGGTTTGCTTTCTCTTTTTTTATTAAATATATATTCACGCCGAGTATTGCTGTTCCACAAATAACTTGCCATAGTATGTTATGTCCCTTATCCGTTAGTGATTTATTTTCTAATACGATTGCATAGAAAATTTGATATGCAGTAACAGTAACAAATAGCACCCATAAGAAAATTTTTGCATTCCTTTCTTCTTCTTTATATGATAGAAAACTTTCTTTCACTTTAACACCCCTTCAAAATAATATCTCGAAGAATACCATTTATTATAATAAATGATTTTCATAGACAAACAAAGATAAATCGAACATTTGAGGAAAATCATACCAACAGTGTAATATCTTCAGACTATGTGCAAGCATAAAAACTACAATCAATAATACGTATATTATGGGAGGTGTTTTATATGGACGGCAAAAAAAATAAAAAGACAGAACAGCTCCAATCCTTTACACGCGAAAATGAAGGAAAGGAGATGACAACAAATACAGGTGTTAAAATTTCAAATGATGAAAACTCTTTAACTGCCAGTGATCGTGGCCCTACCCTTCTGGAAGATTTTCTTATGCGAGAAAAGCTTTCTCATTTTGATCGTGAACGAATTCCTGAAAGAGTCGTTCATGCACGAGGATACGGAGCACATGGCATTTTTGAGTTATATGAATCTTTAGAAGAGCTAACAATGGCACACTTTCTACAAAACCCTTCAAAAACAACACCACTTTTCGTTCGTTTTTCTGAAGTAGCGGGATCAAAAGGAGCCAATGAAACGAATCGAGATGTTAGAGGATTCGCTGTTAAATTTTATACAGAAGAAGGAAATTTCGACTTAGTAGGAAATAACATACCAATTTTCTTCATTCAAGATGGTATTAAATTTCCTGATCTTATTCACGCCCTTAAACCAGAGCCACATAATGAAATTCCACAGGGCCAAACAGCACATGATACTTTTTGGGACTTCATCGCCAATAATCAAGAATCAGCTGCAATGATGATGTGGATTATGTCCGACCGTACAATTCCAAGAAGTTTTCGAATGATGCAAGGATTTGGCGTTCATACATTTCGTTTCGTTAATAAAAATGGAAAGTCGCGATTCGTAAAATTCCACTGGAAGCCAAAGCTCGGCGTTCATTCGTTAATTTGGGATAGAGCATACTAACACACATAAGGGGGATACTTCATGTTTGTTACGGTCGAGAAAGATGTTCATATTTTTGTGCAAGACGTTAATCCCGGTACCGGTAGTAAAACTGTTTTTTTCGTCCATGGCTGGCCTTTAAATCATCAAATGTATCAATATCAACTCAATGTTTTACCGGAGCACGGCTTTCGCTGCATCGCCATGGATATACGCGGAAATGGGCAATCTGATAAGCCATGGACTGGTTACACGTATGACCGATTAGCTGATGATATTGCAATTGTTCTGGAAGCACTCCAAGTAGAAAATGCTACGTTAGTCGGTTTTTCAGTCGGCGGTGCTCTTTCTATTCGCTATATGTCTCGCTACAATGGGCGTCGTATTTCTAAGCTCGCATTAATTGATGCCGTCTCTCCTTCTTTCGTGAAAAATCAAGAGTCCCCTTACGGTGTACCAAAAGAACAAGCAGATACCCTCATTCATCAAATGTATGTAAATTTACCAAAATTTTTAAGTGATGTATCTTTATCATTTTTCAATAGAAACTTAGGAGCTGCAACCCTTGAATGGTTTTCTTATCTCGGTATGCAGTCCGCTTCCTATGCTCTCATCAAAATTTTGCAAGCAGCTGCAAACGAAGACGTAACGAAAGACTTAAGTAAAATTAACGTTCCAACAAAAATATTCCACGGCGTTCACGACCAACTGATCCCATACAAAAGTGCTGAACTCACGCAAAAACGGATTAAAAATGCTCAACTACATGCTCTTACAAATAGTGGTCACGGCTCTCCAATCGACCAAGCAGATGAATTAAATGCAGAACTTATAAAATTTTTAAATTCATAGTTTCCTTACAGCAAATTCTTTTTTATTAACTATCTTTTTTGTTTACCCAATTAAACCGGCCCATTCGTAAGTAAGAATAACTACGATACGAATGATACATTCTGTTATCTTCCCATCTCTTTTTTTAATTTATCCCATCGAATATCATTACAACTTATTTTTCCGTTAATATAATTTATTTTTCAAAGAAAGTGAAAGTATATGCCCTATAGGTTATTTGTTGAAGTGAATGAAGTTTTCACAAAATAAAATTCACACATTTCTCACAAATCAATTAATAAAACGATTACATTTTTGTTTATACTAAATGTACAAGTAATACTCCCTAAACCCAGCTTGCCTGGTTACCCCGTTAAATACTATGAAAAAAGGACTTGTATCCTATACAAGTCCTTTTTTGTTTCTCCTATTTAAAGAGTATATCTTTACTATACTGCTTTCCAACGAGTAAATCATATTGAATCATTTTATATTGCTCTAACATTTCTTTTTGTTTCTTTGTTAAGTCTTTAATCTCTTCGCCATTTTTATCAACTTTTAATTCATCTCTAAGCACTGGGATTTCTTTATATAATCCCGATAAAAATTGATAAAATGGTGATTTATTTAATCCTGCGTAATCAAAAACAAGATTTGAGAAATACATTGGACTTACTAAACCTAAGTTGTCATTTGGTATATCAAAATTTGCATACATTAACAATGGTGTTTCTGCCATTGATAATCTTTCACTTACAGTTTCTTCATTCTCTATATATCCAGCCTCTTTATAAATAGCCTTATTTGTCCCTAGTACTGGTAAATGATCTCCAAAAAAGACTAATAAAGTAGGTCTTTCTAATTCATCAAGCTGGTCTATTAAATATTTTAAAGCTTCATCGGAACGCCTTACACCTTCCGTATATATTTCTAATTCTGCCTTCGATGCATCTTCTGTTAATCCATTAACTTCTATTTGATTTTCTTCAAATCGTCCCGGATTATACGGAAAATGATTTTGCATCGTTACCGCATGAATAAATGTAGGCTGTTTTCTCTTATTCAATTCATCTATTATTTCTTTACTCATAGACAAATCACTAACATTGTCCCCAGCTAATTCTTTATGCTTCATCGTATCTTCTGCATTAAAGTTATCAAATCCAAATACATTATATACAGTATCTCGTTTGTAAAATGAGCGATCAAAAGCATGAATTGCACTTGCATAGTATCCTTGTTTTTTCAATTCACTTGCAATAGATGGGATTTCTTTCTGACCTGTAACAGCTTGTTGATACGGTATAGAACCGGGCATTAACAAACTCATTGAATAACTCGTTAGCGCTTCAAATTCGGTATTCGCTGTATTCCCCCCAAATGTAGGAGCTATTGTTTGTCCACCTGGAAAATTCTCAATATAATGATGTAGATTCGGGACTGGATCTTCGCTAAATGAAAGATTCGTTAGTTTTGTAGGGTCCCAAAAAGCCTCGCTCATCAGAAATATAATATTCGGTTTCTCGGCTTTTTTTTGTTCACTCACATTAACACCATATTGTTTCTTTATGTCATTCGCAATTTGAAGCATATTTTCCTTTGAATATTTTTCTGGTTCCTGAATAACTGTCGTATCTAAGTTACTTAAAAATCCTAAAACCAAGCCATTTTGACCATAGTTCATATTTTGATTCCATAAAGGGAAGTATACCCCACCCTTTACAAATAACTTATTCACAAATGTATTAGGGTAATTACTAAACGCATACACCATAAACAGAGATGTACATATTAAAACAATTCGCATACCGATATGGATTTTTATAGATTTAATATGCTTTCGAATAGTAAAAACAACAAATGCAAATACAACTATACTAATGATTCCTATTAATATATTTTTCAAACTAAAATAATCCATAACCATTGGTATAACTGACTGCATATGCCCTATTTGTGTAAAGTCAGATGGATATAGCGGCTCTCCTCTGAACATACTCTTGAAGTAATTAACAATCCCTAAAATAATAAAAGAGCAACTAGTTAACATTACACTTAGTAAAATTTTTCCAATTGAATTGTAAACTAAAATATACACCATATAAATGAGTAAAACGCTGAATAGGTACTGTGTATACTGCAAATAAATCCAGTTATTCACAAGCAAAAAATTCATATATTCTTGTATGAATATATGAATAAAAACTATTAAATGAGCTATTGGCAGCAATAAAATATGAACTCTTATAGCTGGTCTAAGTTTATTGATTATCCCTTTATTCAAATAATCAATAAAAAATAGTATGCTCCATAAAATTATAGTAATTATACTTAACGTGATTCCTTCATTAAAAAATAACTTCGTCTTCTCTAATTCGAAATAGCCTAATGTAATAACAAACAACGTTTCTAAAAAAACAGTCCATATTCCGCTAATAATGAAAGAAAGTAATGGGCTCTTTCTTTCTTGCTGAACAGAAAAATTATAACGAAATTCATTTCTTCTTTGTTGCTGAACTACAAAATCCAAACTCAACTTATTTCCCTCTTTTCTCTTCTTGTTTTCTTCTCTCTATTTCACCCCGCATCAGTAAAAAACATTATACTTATGATCTTCATATCTATTTTTATTATATATATATAACCTTAAATACCCCTTAAAAAATAACATTTTTTCGTACTTTTTACAACAAAATAGATTCTAAAAAGCACAAAAATACTGCATATACAAACTATATTACAAAAGGATTCTATCTTCAAAAAAAGTTAAAATTTACCGTTATTTTAGGAGATATAATCTATTTATTATGCAAATTAAAATCCGAAGCAAAACCTGATCAAACTTGCAGGTTTTGCTTCGGATTTTGATTTCTATTTCTTTATTCCTTACAAACTAAGAGGACAAATCATGATGCCTTTAAGAACGTGTTGAAACATCTACTATAAAAGAGAAACTATCCACATTCTCCATATAATACATACGATTACTATAAATACAAAATCAAAAAAATCTAGTCCCGGACCCTTTTCCATATGCATATGTAGCCACATATGAACCCATTTCATTTTTTATACTTATGAATATTTTTCTGTGTAAATTGATAAATGAGCAGTTGCATGATGTAAAAACCGACTACAAAAATGAATACTAAAATGAGAAATCTAATCACGAAATTCCTTCCTATTTTTGTAGCGGTTTTTCGACGATATGGTTCTTCAAAACCCACTCCTCAAACTGAGCACTTCCAAATTCCCAGCTTAAATCACGAGCATGTACAGAAAAAACGTAATAACCAGCATATTCGTCCATAAACCTTCCTAACTCTACATCGTCTTTCTGAATACTGTATACTCCAAAATTAAAATACACATCCCATACGTCTTCATTCTTCCTCTTATAAGCAATCGATTCCATATCACATTCTGTTCCGAAATAATCAAGATGTAAATGTACGCTGTCATCATATTCGTACTTCATTTTATCACCCCTTATATTTGTACTTCTTTATCACTCAAAAAATTCCTGCTATCTATACTCACATATGGGCACTTACCTACATATCATGCTTGTAGAGTGACTTCTAGGAGGTGTTATATAGTGAAAAAATTAATAGCTGTTTTTTGTATCATGTTACTAACTGTTTTCACTTTTGCTGCTTGTAGTAGTAAAAAAGAAGGGCCAAAAGATCAAACTCAAAACATTCGCGTCGGCGAAGTTACCCATTCTCTTTTCTATGCACCGTTATATGTTGGGATTGAAAAAGGTTTTTTTAAAGATGAAGGACTAAATATTGACCTACAAACAACAGCTGGCGGAGATAAGACGATGACCGCCCTATTATCTGGTGGAATTGATATTGCTCTTGTCGGTTCTGAAACGTCTATTTACGTTCATCAACAAGGAGCAAAAGACCCTGTTATTAACTTCGCACAGCTTACACAAACAGATGGGACATTTTTAGTTTCACGTAAAAAGCTAGATTCTTTTAATTGGAATGACGTAAAAGGTGTTACGTTTTTAGGTCAGCGTAAAGGCGGCATGCCGCAAATGGTTGGAGAATACGTTTTAAAGAAAAATGGCATTGATCCTCACAAAGATACGAACTTAATTCAAAACATCGAGTTTGCTAATATCGCAAATGCCTACGCATCTGGTACGGGAGAATTTGTACAGCTCTTTGAACCGACTGCAAGTATATTCGAAAAAGAAGGTAAAGGTTATATCGTCGCTTCGTTCGGAAATGAATCTGGTACTGTTCCTTATACATCGTTCATGGCAAGAGAAAGTTTCTTAAAGAAGGATAAAACTGCTGCTGAAAAGTTCACACGTGCGCTCTATAAAGCGCAGCAATGGGTTGATACACATAGTCCCGAAGAGATCGCTGATGCCGTTTCTCCGTTATTTAAAGACACTTCAAAAGACATTACAGTAAAAGTAATTGAACGGTATAAAAAGCAACATTCTTATGCGACAAATCCGCTATTAGATGCGGAAGAATGGAAACAGCTCCAAACTATTATGAAAGACGCTGGTGAATTACAAAAAGAAGTCCCACATGAAGCGCTCGTCAATACGAAAATTGCCGAAAGCGTTATTAAGAAATAGAGGCGAAGTGTATGAGTTTTTTACAAATACGTAACGTTTCTCACTGCTTTTTCGCAAAAGAGAACGCCAAACTAATTCTCGAAGATATGAGTTTACAAGTGGAAGAAGGAGAATTTATTTCTATACTCGGTCCAAGTGGTTGCGGGAAAACAACGCTTCTCTCGATTATCGCCGGTCTACTTGATCCAATTGAAGGCATCGTATTTTTAGATGGTGAACCAATTACAACAAAAAGTCCATCTATGGGTTATATGCTCCAGCAAGATTACTTGTTTCCGTGGAAAACAATTGAAGAAAATATTATGCTTGGACTTCATATTCGAAAGATTTATGATGAACGAACGAAAGAACATACTTTAAAGCTTTTAAAACAAGTCGGTTTGCATGATGTAGAACAGCAATATCCTCGTGAATTGTCCGGTGGTATGCGTCAACGCGCTGCACTCGTTCGAACATTAGCGACTGATCCAAAAATTTTATTGTTAGATGAACCATTTTCCGCTCTCGATTATCAAACAAAGTTAAAACTAGAGGATCTCGTCTTCACATTATTACGTAACTTTAAAAAAACATCTTTACTCGTGACACATGATATAGAAGAAGCAATTGCGATGAGTGATCGTATTTATTTACTACAAGCGAATCCTGGGAAAATTGCAAAAACGTTCGTCGTCCCAGAAAGTATTCGCTCCTTATCACCGTTAGAATCGCGCCATCACTACGACTTTCCAGCCCTTTTCCAAGACATATGGAAGGAGCTGGAGCGCCTTGGATAATATAAAACAGCTACATGAACAATTTCGAAAGGAAGAACGCAGGCGTGCATGGATTGCTCGTTCGCTACAACTTTTACTGCTCATTCTTTTCTTTGTATTATGGGAAATAGCTAGCAAAAACGAATGGATTGATCCTTTACTCTTTAGCTCTCCGTCGAGTATTTGGGATCTCTTTCTTAGCAAGTGGATTGATGGTTCGCTTTGGATTCACATATGGACGACGCTACTTGAAACAGGAGTAGGCTTCATTCTTGGAACAGTACTCGGGGCTATTATTGCCACGTTCCTTTGGTGGATACCACTTTTAGCTCGCGTTCTTGATCCATATCTCGTCGTCCTAAATGCAATGCCAAAAGTCGCACTCGGCCCTATTATCATTGTAATCTTCGGTCCTAATATTTCATCGTCTATTGCAATGGGCGTAATCATTTCCATCATCATTACCATTCTCGTTATTTACAGCGCATTTCAAGAAGTCGATTCTAACTATATAAAAGTAATGGACACATTTGGCGCAAATAAATGGCAATGCTATAAGCAAGTTATACTCCCCTCATCGTTCCCTGCAATTATTTCAACGCTAAAAGTGAACGTTGGATTATCATGGGTCGGTGTTATTTTCGGTGAGCTTCTCGTTTCTAAACAAGGACTTGGCTACTTAATTAGCTATGGATTCCAAGTCTTTAACTTCACACTCGTCTTACTGAGTGTGCTACTCACATGTGTTCTCGCAACACTGATGTATGTGTTTGTAGAAGCATTTGAAAAACTTCTAATCGGAAAACGAAAAAGAAGCTGACTCAAAACAATATGCTAGAGTCAGCTTCTTTCTTTTACCTTTTATCACACATTTTTGTTTCATTTGTAACATTTCCATCCGCAACCGTAACTGTATGGAAACAGTCTTTCACACGTACTGTAACGACATTATCTTTTCGATCTATTACATGATAATCGTTGAACTTTTTATTTAGTGCACTACGAATTTGCTCCCCTTCAAAAATCGGAAAACCGTGAGACATTACCCAAATGAGACCAGCAACAGCAAGAATCGTTTTCATACGTTTCATTACCTCCTCGAGAGTAAACTTATAGTCCCTACAACACGCGCATTATAATTGTGTCTAAATTGTGACATTTTTATACTAATTCTCTTTTATAGCACTAGTTCCTTCTTCTTTTTTTAAAAAGATAGAATTTTCAACTTTCTCAACATAAAAAACGTAAAGAACTAAAATTCTTCACGTTTTCTCTTGGCTAAAATATATCGGATACATAGCTCACATTCGTGTCCAATTGGTTACTCTATCGTTTTCGAAACATCATATAATCCAGCTAACACTTCCGCTCTCATTTTTACAAGCTCAGGGAACTGATAGAAAAACGCAATTTTTTTATATTTTAACTCAGTTCCTTCTTCCACCTTTTTTGAATCTTGTAAAATAAACGCTGTAAATGTATCTGCAATGTCTTCTGCTACATTTGTCGTCCCGTAAAGAGAAACAAACTCATTTTGTTTCTCTTTAAAAAATTCAATTTGAGCTTCTTCGCTTTCTTCCACTTTCTTTTCTGTCCACTCCTGCTCAATTGGTTTCCAGAACAAATTGTGGAATTGATTTATATAAGAGCTCTCCTTCGCACATCCTTCTTGCAAGAAAAGAGATTTACATTTATTTTGGTATGATGAAATATCTTTTTCTTCTTCAAAAGCCTTTAAGTATTTTTCATTTACTGATATTTGTTTATGTCCGAGTGTTAATACGTGGGCTGTCTCATGTATTAATGTTTTCATCACTTGATCAATATTTACTGCAGAATCAAGCGTATCTAAACTAAGGGTCCACTCTTTCGGATACTCTACACTCGGCATAACGTGGGCGACAATTCCGTCGTAACCATCTGTTACCATGTCAAACTCTTTTATGTCAGTGCGATACTTAGCTGGAATAAGAGTGCTATACATCTCCCATAATGATTGATGATACTCTTTATCTTGACGTTGTTTTAGTATCTCTTCTTTCGCTTCTTTATCTTCTGCGAACGCCGTATTCAATCGTTTCCGATCTAGTTTATCGAAATACGGATCTACAATTTCATCACCATCAATATAATAAGAAGCTAAAAAGAAATAATTTTCATCATCCTCTTTTTTCATTTCCGCTTCTTTCATATCATTACTTGAATTTCCTTCTAAATCATAATCCTCTAGTACTTCAAGTTCTGAAAGTCCATCTATTTTTTTATATACCTTTTGAAGCGTCTTATCACCTATTTGTGCACATTCTTCTGTCGTTTCGCACGCATCTTTTTTCTCTCTTTTTGAAGTTTGCTCCGACATATCACATCCAGCTACTAAGCCCGTTGAAATCATAAAACACACTAACTTGCCATATAGTTTTTTCATACGCCCTCCATTATTCCATTCTACAAAAATATCATAATCATTTTTTAACGAATATGCGATAATTAATTATAAAAACTGTATGGAGGTTTCCCATGATTCGAGCAGTCTTATTTGACTTAGATGGAACACTATTAGATCGTCGCCAATCTCTAGAGCAATTTATTCGAGATCAATATAATCGTTTCGCCTTTCATTTGATAAACATAGAAAAATCCGAGTATTGCTCTCGTTTTCTCGAGCTCGATAATAATGGTTACACGTGGAAAGATAAGGTATATTCCACTCTCCTTTGCGAATACAACATTACCACTTTAACGCCAGAGCAACTGTTGCACGACTACATTACAAACTTCCGACATCATTGTATTCCTTTCCCAAACATGCATGAACTACTTCAACAATTAAAACAGCTAAACATTAAAATTGGTATAATTACAAACGGCTTTACTGAATTTCAAATGAGCAACCTTCAAGCATTAAACATACATACGTATACAAATACAATTCTCGTTTCAGAAGCGGAAGGAATCAAAAAACCTCATCCTGAAATTTTCAAACGTGCTTTACAAAAGCTGAATGTAAAAGCCGAAGAATGTCTTTACGTTGGAGATCATCCAGAAAACGACGCGCTCGGTTCTGAACAAGTAGGAATTCTTGGCGTTTGGAAGAGAGATTTATTTTGGGGTGACTTCGAGCATTCACGTGTGATAGATGATTTATTAGATGTTCTTTCATTTTTAGAGGTAGAGATAAAAACAAAATAATAGGAAATAAATTATATAAGCGATTTACCGCCAAAAAGAGGAGGCCGTTATTCAAAAACGCCTCCTCTTCCTTTATTGTTCATAAACTGTAAACTGCGGTTTACTCGGATGATCTTTTACTAGTGCATCATCTGGAAACTTTGAAACTTTTTGATATAGAGCAATGTCACCAATACAACTTGCTGTTAGTAGAACACCTAAAAATGAAAGTGGCTCCAGATTCATGGCTAATCCTAATACAATTGGTAAAATTCCAGTCGGTAAAAATGGCAACATTAAAACTTTCTTCATTTGCTTTACTGTAATCACCTGTTTAGAATGAGCATATGCTACACCTAATTTCCAATTGACACCCCATGTTAGTTCACTCCACGGAACACCTCCGATATAACGAAACCCTATTAAATGTATCGCTTCATGAATACAAATGAGAACAATCATTCCAATAATTAAAAGAAACATAACGGGCAATGTAAATTCAACTTGAAATCCGCCTAAAAAAAGCGCATGTAAAAAACTAATTCCAATCGCTAGAGCGAATATTATAAAAAATGAATAGATATTTAATTTAACCATCGAAACAGTAACAGTCGTTTCTTTTCCTTTATCCATCTTCTCCTCCTAAAATGTAAATACATCTTTACAAAATTGTATAATATACCCAAAACGATATAAAGATATATTTACATTCTCGAACAAAAAAAGAAACCGGCCATTTTACTTCGTAAAACAGCCGATTTCTTCTATATGTTTCATCGTACGCGCTAATACATCGTCGCGCATAATAAAGCTAAATTTTCTATCAGTTTTAATGTTATCAGGAATGTCTTTCAATAAAACAGACCCTTTCGTTTCTTCGTAATGCGTATGTTCTTCTACCGCACTAATTGTTGCAAAATAAATGTTTTTAATGATTATTTTGTCTTTTCCAGATACTTTATATTGTCCTAAGTAAGTTAAATCCGAAACTATGCCGCCGGTTTCTTCATGAACTTCTCGAACCGCCGCTTCTTCCGGTGTTTCCCCTAGTTCTACTTTACCACCTGGAAATTCAAGACCGCGACGTAAATGATGCGTTAATAACCATTGATCCCCGTACCGGCATACAACCCAAACATGCTTTGGCTCAGGAGAAAATGGATAACGTTCAAACGATAATTGTACAGTGTTGTGGTAATAATCTTTAAATTTGTACATGCCATTACTCCCCTATTGATGGTTACAAGTTTTTCCTACCACAAATTGTAGCATATTCTCGCTTTTCTGCATAATATTATCCAATTACAATCCATTGATTATTCCCATTTGTGCGACTAATTCTTTCGTCTCATGATTTCCTAATTCGTAAATCATTTTATATGCTTTTTGTAGTTGTTCATCATATCGATCATTATTTGAATCGTGATGATATTCAACAAATGGAACGTGAGACCGTACAAATGAACCTAAATCCTCTACATATGCTTGATCAAAGTACGCTCTTAACTCCGTAATTTCCTCATCATTTGCGTAAACTTCAAAATTGTACGTATCTGCCGTCTTCACTTGTGAAATTTGACCATTACCTATTGATATATAATATGTTTTTTTCTTCTCCATGTAACACCCTTCTTTCATCCTTTTAGTTTCTATTGTTTTCATCAATTACAAAATTATGTAAAATAAAGAAAAGGAGGGATTTCATGTTCAAAATATTAATTATCGGTATTATAATCGTCCTAGTCATACTAGTACTCTCCGTCATGACGATTAATAAAGGCTATGCATACAAACATTCCGTTGATAAACCAGAAGATAATCCTTATACAAAAAATAATAAGGAGGATTCATAATATGCTTCGTGTACTTCGCATTGCAATCGCACTCACTGTGATCATAATGTCGATAATCGGGCTCTATACAGGTCAAAATAACTTTCTACCACTTTCACAATTTTTATTAGGAGCTCTCATGTTCCTCATTGCAATGGAACAAATAAAAAAGAAGGATTCAGGAACAGGATTCATTTGTATTGTTGCCGGTGCTTTCATTTGGATTGTTCTTATCATTAGCTATATAAAATAAAGGGGATACATGTATGCTAAAAGGATTGCGAATTACTTTTTCACTTATTGCTTTATGTATAGCAATCTATAGTTTCTTTACTAGTAATAGAGAAATTATGCCTTATATGTTCATCTTTTTAGGGATGATGGCTTTCGTTATTAGTATAGAGGAAATCTTAAAACAGCAAAAAGGTGGTAGTATACTTGCTCTGTTAGCAGGAGCTGGTGCTTTATTTCTTGGCTTCTCAGAAATATTTCGATAAATAGTCTCTTTAAAGGAGGTATACAATGCTAACTGGATTACGCTATTTTTTCATGCTTCTCACATTCTCTCTTTGCACTTATTCTCTTGCTACCGACAACTTCACACTTCTCCCATACATGCAATTTGCTCTCAGTTGTTTCTTTATTCTTCTAGGAATTAATGAACTGAAATCCGGAAGAAAATCAATGGGCATCTCGCATTTTTTCGTTTCTAGTCTTATGCTCTTCATTGTAATATCGAATTACTTTCACTAAAGATAACATGTAATTTCCAATCACCTACTGACCATTATCTCTCACTAATTTGGATTTTTTAAACAGTTAATAAATTGGAGGATACTATGCTAACAAACCTTCGAATCTTACTATCTGCTATTGCTTTTATTCTTGCTTTTTTTAGTCTTTTTGCACAAATTTCTATTCTTTCCTCTTATGTATTTATCCTTTTAAGCATCACATTTATTCTTTCGGGAGTTGCTGAAATACAACAAAAGCAAAAACCGAAAGCTATCTTTTGTTTTATAGTTGGGATAATCACTTTCTTCGTTGGGATTTCTGACATACTTCCATAAAAAAGAAGAGCTTGTGTGCTCTTCTTTAACTCACTACTTTCAATCCAATAATCGTCCCCATAATCCCAACGATACAAATAATCCGAAAAGCGTTTTTAGGTTCTTGAAAAAATAAAATACCGACAACTGCTGCCCCGAGCGTTCCGATTCCAGTCCAAACTGCATATGCGATCGATAACTGAATTTCTTGAAGCGCCATCGTTAAAAATTGAAAACTAATAATAAAACCACCTATTAAAATAATATTATTCGTCCAACTATTATTTTTTGCTACTTTCTTTATCCCAATTACACCGACAATTTCAAAGAGCCCAGCTATAATTAAATAGATCCATGCCACTTTATTTCACCTCTTCCTTATTCCCACTAAATTTCAATCCGATAATAAATAGTGCCAATAAGCAAACGAGGAAAATTTTGATGAGCGAAAATGGTTCTTTGAAATATAAAATATCTACCAATATCGTTCCAACTGTACCAATTCCAGTAAATACTGCATATGCCGTACCAATTGGAATTTTTTTAGTTGCTTCAATTAGTAGTTGAAAGCTCACTAAAATTGCAATGAGTGTCAAAATACTCATTGAATTTGTTTTTAATCCTGTCGCCCAATATATTTCAATTAAGCCCCCAAATACTAAATACATCCACACCCTATTTATGCTAATCTCCTTTTTCTTTTTCACTTCTTCTTTTATCTCTTCTCTTGTTTCTTGTTTCGAAGAATTACGCTTCTTTTTCGGAAAAAGAATGTAAGACATCGCCCATATAAAATGAATAATAAGCACTGATGTCCAGACACTTGTAATCGTATTAATCGTTTCATTTTTATAAAATCCAATTTGTTTATTTAAAATCCACTCTTTCATATGAAGGAAATAGGAACCGCTTGGCAACTCTTGAGCTGGTACAAGCCCTACTATAAAAATAAATAGAAGCTGTGCAAAAATGAAAATCCCCAGATGCTTATAAAAATATTGCCTCTCCATCCGCGCATGCTTAATTCCATATAGCTTCTCTTTTCCCGTGCCCGTCATTTACCCTCCTCCTTTTTTAAATAACAATCCATCATCTTTTCTAAATAATTCATCGTTTCTAAATCAAGTCCGTATACTCTTGCAATCTCTCCCTCTTCAGGTTTAATTAAATCCCAATACTTATTTATTAATTGTTCATCTTCATGAAATACGTGCATTGAAAAGGCCACTACCCTTTCCGCTAATTTTTGAATTTCCGGTGAATCTACTGGTTCATTTATACGCTGACGAATTTCTCTTAATACTTGTAACCATTCTTTTGTTCTTTCATCGTTTTCTTCAAGTGTTGGTAAATCCTCTATAACCTTCTGTTCTTCCTCCGTAAAATATTTTTGTCGGAAATTTTCTCTCTGCTCAATTCCCTGTACTGATTTTATGAATAACATTAAATCTTCTGTTTTAAGCTCTCCAGTTAATTCAATGGAATGAAATGCTGTATATAATAGTTTTTCTAAGTCCTGTAATCTTTTTACTTCCGCTTGTATTGTTTGAATTTCATTTTGAATTGCACTTTTCCATCTTTCTTCTGAATTCCCCTTTTCCTCTTTTAACACTTTTTTTATTTCCGAAAGCTTAAAACCAAGCTTTTTAAACGTTGTTATTTGTTGCAATGTAATTACATCATCTTTTGAATAGTAACGATATCCTGACTCAGCAACGTACGACGGTTTTAATAATCCAATTTCCTCATAATATCTAAGTGTTCTCGTCGTTACATTCGTTTCTTTTGAAATTTCACCAATGCTATACTTATCCATCGTTTCCTCCTCACGCCTTATTTATCTTCACTATAAACTTTGACGTATACGTTAAAGTCAATACTCCATTCACACAAAAAACTCCTGTTTTTCAAACAGGAGCTCTCATTAATATATTCACCTACTGCCTTTCATTTCTTAAAAATGCTCATAAGTGAAACTCATTGTTTTTCTATAAAACCTGTACTTTTCTCTTTTACAAATAAAAAAACTGCCTTTTCACAGGCAGTTTTTCTTTATCCAAATACTTTTTCAAGTTCGTCTTTATCTTGGCTTAACCAGAAGTTCATTAAGCGTTGTGCTCCTTCTAAATCGTGAAGCTTCGCTTGGCCACATTGTGTTTCGTTTGCAGCTGGAATTTCTGTAATTTGAACCGCATCTTTTAATGTTAGTTCTAATAAATCAATGATTTCACGAACTGTTGGTGTTCCGCTTACAACAAGATAATATCCTGTTTGGCAGCCCATTGGTGAAATATCGATAATATCAAAATGCGGATAACGATCAATATATTTACGTAAATTAAATGCTAATAAATGCTCTAACGTATGAATAACATCTGGTTTCATTGCTTGTTTATTCGGTTGGCAAAAACGAATATCGAATTTATTTACAATACCGTCACTACCTACGTTATGAACTCCGCAATGTCTTACATAAGGTGCCTTTACAATCGTATGATCTAATTCAAAGCTTTCTACTGATGGCATACAACATCTCTCCCGCTTTTAATTTAATTCCGTTATATCCAATATGATATAACGGAAATGCACATTAGTAAAGTATTATGTACAGTCGTGCTATAATACTTTAAGAATATGCTGAAAAGGAGACCATTATGAAACAGATTTTCATTGGAATTATACGCTTTTATCAAAAATTTATTTCGCCGATGACACCGCCAACGTGCCGCTTTTATCCGACTTGTTCTCATTACGGATTAGAGGCGTTTCAAAAGCATGGTGCATTGAAAGGTTTTTGGCTTACTTGTAAGCGTATATTAAAATGTCACCCTTTCCACCCGGGAGGATTTGATCCTGTCCCAGATAAAAAGGATGACAAAGTAAATTCTTAATTGTCGTAACCATTCACAACTAAATCTAATTTTCCTGTATCAGGATCTATAACAAGACCGTGAACAGGTACTTCTTCCGGAAGTAACGGATGATTGCGAAGTATTGATACACTATGTTCTACACTTTCTTCAACACTAGAGAACCCTTGTAGGAATCTTTCTAAATCGATTCCAGAATAACGAAGTGTATCTAATTTCTCATCTGTTACACCGCGCTCTTTCATCTTCTCAATTGTACTGCTTGCTTGAATTTTTGCCATACCACAATCATGATGACCAACTACACAAACTTCATCGGCACCAAGTTCGTATACAGCAACTAAAATACTACGCATAATACTTCCGAATGGATGGGAAATAACAGCGCCTGCTACTTTAATAATTTTCACATCACCGTTACGCATATTCATCGCTTTCGGTAATAATTCAACAAGACGAGTATCCATACAAGAGATAATTACCATTTTTTTATTTGGAAATTTTCCTGTTTCATACTCTTCGTATTTTTTCTCTTCAACGAATTTTTCATTGTATTGTAAAATCTCTTCTAATGACTTCATAGTACAGAACCCTCTTTTCTCTCATTTACATTACATATGTAGTGTACCAAAATTTGAAAAACTCAAAAAGGATATTGCTTTATAGTAAAAATGAGATATTTTCAGATAACCGACATAATTCTTTCAAAATATACACACACCTTTGTAACAAGTCTCACATACTTTAAACGTATTTTCACTATAAACTGATTGTAGATAATGTAAAAAAGGAGTGAATATTTATTATGTCCGACGTTCTGTTACTAAGTCGTTTTCAATTTGCAATTACTATTTTTTATCACTTTTTATTTGTACCTTTAACAATCGGACTTGTTATTTTAGTAGCATGTATGGAAACTCAATACGCCCACACATTGAATCCAACATACCGCAAAATGGCAAATTTCTGGGGTAAATTATTTACAATTAACTTCGTAATGGGGATTATAACCGGGATTACGATGGAATTCCAATTTGGAACAAACTGGTCTGAGTACTCCAAATATATGGGAGATATTTTCGGATCCCCTCTCGCAATCGAAGCACTCGTTGCCTTCTTCTTAGAATCTACGTTCATGGGAATATGGTTATTCGGTAAAGACAAAATTTCACCAAAGTTCCGTGCCTTCTGTATGTGGATGGTTGCACTTGGAACAAATATTTCCGCACTTTGGATTATTACAGCAAACGGCTTTATGCAAAATCCTGTTGGCTATGTAGTACGTAACGGCCGCGCTGAATTAAATGATTTCTGGGCACTTGTTACAAATCCATATGCTTGGAACATGTTCTTCCATACTGTAATTAGTTGTTATATCGTTGGTGCTTTCTTCGTTATGGCCATTAGTGCCTATCACTTGCTACGTAAAAATGAAGTGGAATTCTTCAAAAAATCATTTAAGTTTGGTTTAATGTTAGGCTTATTCGCCGCAACTATTACACCGTTTATGGGACATCAATCTGGTGTATCGGCAGCTAAATATCAACCTGCTAAAGGCGCTGCGATGGAAGCAGTTTGGGAAACTGGAAAAGGACAAGGTTTCTCAATCATTCAAATTCCTGATGTGAAAAATGAAAAGAACTTTGAACTACTTACAATTCCAAAACTCGGAAGTTTCTTCTATACAAACTCATTTGATGGAGAAATTGTTGGTTTAAAAGATATTCCGAAAGAAGATCGTCCAAACGTTAACCTCGTGTACTATAGCTTCCGCTTAATGGTCGCACTTGGCATGTTCTTTATGGCATTAACTTGGTTCGGTTTCTATTTAAACCGAAAAGGAAAACTAGAAAACTCAAAACGTTATTTAAAAATTACAATGTGGTCTGTCTTACTTCCGTACATTGCGATTAACGCTGGCTGGATTGTCGCTGAAGTAGGTCGTCAACCATGGACAGTTTATAAACTAATGCGTACAGCAGAATCTGTATCACCTATATCAGTTCCACAAATTTGGTTCTCATTAATTAGTTTAATATTGTTCTACACCTTACTTTTAATTGCAGATGTATACTTAATGCTGAAGTTCGCAAAAAAAGGACCAGCTGCATTAGAAGAGCCTGCTACTGAAGGAGGTACAGCTCATGTCTCATGATATGCTTGCAATCATCTGGTTCGGTTTATGGGGCGTAATTTGGACAGTTTACTTCATTCTTGATGGCTACGCACTCGGTAACGGAATGATTTTCCCATTCGTTGCGAAAGACCGACAAGAACGAAATCAATTACAAGAAGCAATTGGTCCATTTTGGGGTGGTAATGAAGTATGGTTAATTACAGCTGGTGGCGCAACATTTGCTGCCTTCCCAATCACATATGCAAATATGTTTAGTTACCTATACACACCACTATTTTTAGTATTACTTGCACTATTTGCTCGTGCTGCTGGACTTGAATTTATGCATAAAGATGATTCACCAATTTGGCAAAAAACTTGTAAATGGGCATTTACAATTGGTAGTTTCCTAATCGCTTTTTTATTCGGTGTTACATTCGCTAACCTATATTACGGACTACAAATCGGAAAAAATGGCTATGAAGGAAATTTACTTAGCTTACTAAACCATTACGGTATTTTAGGTGGTCTGTTCTTCACTGCTATATTCGTCGTATCTGGCGCTCTTTGGGTTATGATTAAAACGACTGGTGAAGTATCCGATCGTGCTTATAAAATCGCAAGACCATTTTCAATGGCAGCTGCTATCATTTTAGCTATCTTCTATGTAGCAACTGCAAATCGCACAAACTTATTCCAAAACTTTACGGAATATCCGGTACTATTTATTCTTCCAGTACTTGCAATGTTAATGAGTGTACTCGCACTTATTATGGTGTACAAACATAAAATCGGCCTCGCCTTTACATTTGTTTGCTTAACAATCGCAATGTTTATGACAACTGGCTTTGCAGGTATGTTCCCAAGAATGTTACCTTCTCGCATTAACGACGCCTATAGTACAACGTTATACAACGCAGCTGGTAGCCAATTAAACTTAAAAATTATGTTCTTCGTTGCAATAGTTATGGTACCAATTGTTATTGGCTATCAACTTTGGAGCTACAGTATTTTTAAAAATAAAATCCACAAAGACTCTGCTAAAGGATATCACTAAGATAAAAAAGACACTTCGTTTGAAGTGTCTTTTTTCCGTATGATTTTCGATAAAGTGAAACTATAATCAGTGGGGGTTTTGTTCACCCCCACTGATTATTAGCCCACACCAATCGGACATTTCCGGACATTCGATCCCCCACCTAAATTGAGGTGGGAGTCTTACTGCCCGCAAATAGCAGGATAAGATGTTATACTTTCAATCTAACAACTATGATACAGAAGAATCACAAACAGCTCACAACTAAATTGTATCATAGGGCAAATTCATCATTTTATGCAATTTTACATATTGCACTATAAGGTAAATTGTATCTCTTGGTCATTTACATCATTATCCCTTACATCTGCTGTACTAATCCCGCTAAATGTTCTCACATTTAATCCAGTGTTCGATGATCCCGATCCATTATAAGCTTTCGTCTTTTCAATCGGTTGCACGTTATATTTATCCCCTAAATTAATCGTTCCATTGCAGTTTTCAATAATAACACCTTCAACAACTGCCGGCATATTGTCACCTACTTTCATTTCCTTACTTTCATTTTATGAAAATCGCCTATAAAAATAGCATGTTTCAATAAGAAAAAGCACTCAAAATGAGTGCTTTTTCTCTAAGCATGAATGGCAAGTTTGGAGACAGTTGACTTCTTCAAAATTTTATTAGGGGTAATATTTTGAAAAAGAAAGCCTTTCATATTTAACTTAACACCACTGGAATATATAGTAAATTGATAATGTTTATACGGAAGATTGCTAATGTTTAGTATAGATAGTTTCCACTATGTTAACAGTAAAAACTCATCTCCACTAAACAACAAAAAGTGCCCTCAAAGAAGACACTTTTCATAAACAGACACTATAAAACAGAATTATTTATTGTTATACGATTGTTAGATACAAAAAAGTAGAGGGAAATGCTTGTACAAAATTCTGCTTTATAAAGTCTGTCTACAACTTATATTTTAATCCTCTTCATTTGAAAATAAATATAATATGCACAATTACATACAAAAAAGAAAAGACACTCTACCGAGTGCCTTTTCAACCACTTTACTTTTAATATATCGCCTTACATACATTTTAACATATGTATCTATATAACTTATTGAGAAAATTCAAAATCCTTTTTCTTTCATTTTCACTTATGAAATCATGTAATATAAAAGATATGTCAAATTCTTATACAAGTTGAGGTGTACTATATTTATGCTGTATTTTGGAATTATTCCTCTTATATTGTTTATTATTTTTCTTATCTCTTATTTAAAAGATCCGCGAAAAATCATAAACGGCTTTTTATTTAATGCCTTTATCTGTTTTTTCCTTCTTTTTTGCGTAATCGTATCTTTGAACTCAGATAGTGCTGTCTTGCGTTACATTATATTTTTACCTTTTTTAGCACTCCTCATTATGCTTCCTTTCGGTATTATCGCTTTAATGTTTGGATTATTTCTTAATGCAAGAATTTTAATGAAGCGAGAAGGAAGACGGTTCACTAACTGTTTAACGCTCCTTGCTGCTTTAGGGATGTTATTCTTTATGTTACTCCCTATTATAAATCCAGCAAGTTTGGTCTCATCACATTTAGAGCCTATTTTTGCAGGTATTTCTCTTATAAGCGTATATTTCTTTATACACTTATCTAACTTTTTAAGTGCTTATTTTCTATACCAATTCAACAGACCTAGACGTAATCAAGATTTCATCATCGTTCTCGGTAGTGGCTTAATTAATGATAAAGTACCACCTTTACTTGCAAGCCGCATTAATAAAGCTATCGACTTTTATTGGAAACAAGCAGCTGTGAATACACCACCAACAATTATTTTCTCTGGTGGACAAGGTCCAGATGAAGGGCTTCCTGAAGCAGAAGCGATGCAAAATTATGCGGTCGAAAAAGGAATTCCTCTTAAACATACAGTGCAAGAAAATCGCTCTGTAAACACATATCAAAATATGTCGTTCTCTAAAGAAATTATGGACTCTTTAAAACCTGAAGGTAAGTATAGAAGTATTTTTACAACGAATAATTTCCACCTTTTCCGCGCTGGTATATATGCAAGACAAGCTGGCCTGAATAGCCAAGGAATTGGATCAAAAACTGCATTTTATTACTGGCCTAATGCAATGATTCGTGAATACGTTGCGATTGTCGTAATGGGACGTAAACGTCATATGAAGTTTTGCGGGGCTATTTTAGGATTCGCTTTATTCGTGTCAGTACTTAGTTTTATATTTTCTTAATAGCATCCCATCCTTTGAAAGGATGGGATTTCTTATACTCATTTCAAAAATATTTTAAAGATAATATGGCGATAATATTCCCTGCATACATCCATTAAAGGAGAATTTTTTCAAATTAAATGTTAAAATGAAATTTAGGTGTGAATGATGTAACAAACAAGAAACTAGTTTGAAACGAGGAAATTATATGGAGAAAACTATCAAAAACAAGCCCAATAAGCTAAAAATCGCTTCAAAAGCTTTGATGATTATTATTGGGGCATTTATTACAGCGTACGGATTAGAGGCTGTCTTAATTCCAAATAACGTATCCGACGGTGGTGTAACTGGTTTAAGTATCGTTAGTTCAAGATTATTTGGATTGCCATTAGGGGCTCTAATCGCAGTTATTAACATTCCTTTCGTTTGGTTAGGATATAAGCAAATCGGTAAAAGTTTTGCAATTTATTCCATTATCGGGATTGCTTCATTAGCAATAGGTACCGTTGTCATGCACGGAATACCAACTATTATTGAAGGCGATACATTATTAGTTACAGTTGTTGGTGGTATTATTATCGGTTTTGGTATGGGACTAGCATTACGTAACGGCGGAGCATTAGATGGAATCGATATGCTAGCTGTATTACTTTCTCGCAAGTTACCTTTTGGAACGAGTGACCTTATTTTATTCTTAAACATGTTCGTGTTTATTTTCGTATCAACAGTATTCGGTCTTCAAGGAGCTATTCTTTCGGCAATTGCTTACTTTATTGCTTCGAAAGTGATTCATATCGTTGAAGTTGGTTTAAGTGGTTCGAAAACATTTAAAATTATCACAAAAGAGCCTGAATTAATGGTAGAAACAATTCGCGATCGTTTAGGCCGAAGCGCAACGTATAACGAAGTATACGGTGGTTATTCAAGAGAGAAATTCAAAGAAATTTCTTGTGTAATTAACCGTTTAGAAGAAAGTAAAATGAAAGATCTTATTAATGAAATCGATCCAAATGCCTTTATTACAGTTTATGACGTAGCAGAAGTAAAAGGCGGTAATTTCAAGAAACGTGATATTCATTAATCGTTATGAAAAAACGAGGCTGTGCCAACATTTTGGCACAGCCTCGTTTTATTATTAAGTTGCTATCGTTGTCAGTTTTTGTCGGTAAGTCGATATATTTCAATAATCGCTGATATATTTGGAGTTGTGGTCGATATATTCCAATAAGCGCTGATATATTTGGAGTTGCGGTCGATATATTCCAATAAGCGCTGATATATTTGGAGTTGCGGTCGATATATTCCAATAAGCGCTGATATATTTTTACTCGCCCCACCGGCTCCCTCGTTTAATCCACTCTACATACTTTTGAAAAACCGGCACTTCTTGTTGAAAACGAAGCGGAACATATAGAAAAAGAGTACATGTACATAGTATCCATAGAATACCTACTACAAAGTGAAATTTCATCGTTGTGCTAATAAACAAACTTAAGAATAATACGAGGAACATAATTACACTAAATCTTTTATACATAGTCATAATAATCTCCTCCTTATAACTTCATTGTACCAGCTATAAGGAATTAATTTCCACGACATAAAAAAGACCAAAAAGCAATTTACACTTTTCGGTCTCTATACTATCTTCTCTTCGTAATTTTCCCAGAACCACCGACCCTCGTTTTCGGAGGAGATGTATTCCTTGGCGGGGTTTTAATAGATGATTTCGGCTTCACATCTGATCCGCTTGAACCACCTGGTGTTTTTGTAATTTTCCCTTTGCTTCCGGTAGAAGGTGGAGGCGTCGTATTATTTCCTTTTTCAGTAATACTTCCCTTATCACCTACTGATGACTTCGAATCTACATTATCGCCTCGCTTAATGATAGATCCTTTCCCTTCCTTCGTAATTGGAGGCGGGGTTTTCTTTTCTTCTTTCGTAGGTGGCCTTTCCGGAATAACTGGTTTATGATTTTGTCTGTCATTGTATCCTCGATAATCACCAGATGATGATTTTTTTGAACCGAATATATCGTTTAATATACTCCCCATAATATACCCTTGCAAGAAGGATGGTTGGTAATTTTGACGGACAAACTCTTTATTACTTATTTCAATTAACGTATCAGACGGTTTCTCTTTATCCTTTTGCAGATTATAAATCTTATCAGAATAAACGAGGAACATTTGATTTTCGTCTTCTTTAGATGCTTGCTTCGGTTCTCTTTCATTAATGAGTTCCTTTGCTACTTCAGGAACAGACCGATTGGCGGCCCTATACACGTAAGATTCTTGTTTACCTTCCTTTGCAACAGACTCGAGTGGATAACGGTCTTGAATCGACTTCGTCTGCCCGCCTTGACAGCCTGATAAGGCATAACCGGCAACAACAAGTAAAATAACGATAGCAAGTATAGGGATCACGAACGATTTAATCATGGTAAACAATCGGTTTGACATGATTACGCCCCCTTACGTTGCTCTTATAATTTGTACATCAGCAGGAATGATAGCTTCTCCCTCATACATCATTGTGCGACCATTTTGCCATTCAATACGTAATAATTTTCGGTTATCAGATTGAAATTCCCATACGTACTGTTCTTCTGAAGCAGAGAATGGTGTTTTTCCCATTACAACAACACGTCCGTTATATTGCTCTTCCATATGGTACTCAGTATCATCCATTTCAATTGTCGTCGGAACTTCATCAATTGAATCTAAACGACCATCAATTGGTGTATATAATTTATAATACGTATTTTCACGATCTTCAATTTTCAAATAACGAATATCTTTCCCATCTTGCAGTGTTAAAACAATTTCCTTACGAGAATGCATGCTCGTTTTTCCAGTTAATTCGTACATAACTAATGAAACTTCAATCATATCGCCAGGAGCTAACGTTAAAAGACTCTTTTCCGGCTTCGGCGGCTCTGGACTTTTCATTATATTTTTAATTCGTTTAAATAAGCTCACAATCTACCCCTCCTTTTCTCTTTATAAACAAGCCCCTAAAATAAGTGCACCAACAATATGTAATGATCCAGCTAACATCGCATGCGCAACACTGCCTTCTTTCGTACCTTCTTCTAAATCTAAACCAGACATTTTCTTTAGCACAAATTCAATAAACATTTCTACCACTAATAAAATAACGAAAGAAACTGCTGAAGCAAGTAGTGCTTGCCATAAGTCATTTGCTTTCGTTATTGATTGAGATAAAATGTAACCTTGTGCGAATAATTTCATGACAAAACGAGTTGTTACAGCTGTATTCCCATTTTTTATTTCTTTTAAATCATTGTATTTTGTAAAAATCGAATCAACCCACATAATTGCAAATAAAAGTACTGCACTCGCTCCAGTCCATACGAGCATGGCTACTACATTCATCCATGTCATTGCAAAACCTCCTCTAAATATAAAGTGAAACTTTAATCAGTGGGGCATTTTCCATCCCCTACTGATTATTGGCTCCTACCAACCTCTCTGCTTTCACGAAATGTTGAGGCGGGAGTCTTCCTACCGTCAAATAGCGGGGTAATAGAAAACCGACATGAATTTGTTTAGACATGTCGGTTCATTTGTCTCTATTCTATATTATTTCTCATACTGCTTCATAATACGAGCTAATTCATCGTCAACAGCAGAATTTTTGTTTAAGCTTGCGAATTCATCATCTAATGACTTTTCTTTTTTGTAAACTTCACCGCTTGCTTCTGCTTCAGCTTCTAATTGAAGAGCTTTCTCTTCCATACGGCTTAAACCAGCTTTTGCTGAATTTGAATCAAACCCAGACATCGCCTGATTAATATTCTTTTGTGCTTTCGCTGCATTTACACGTGCTACAAGTGTTTCACGTTTATTTTTCAGCTCTGTTAATTGCTTACGCATTTCTTCTAACTTCGCACGAAGATTATCAGCAGCTGCTTTATTTTGCTCATAGCTTGCTTTATACTCATTCATTTTTTGCTCTGCATTTTGTTTTTCTTCTAGTGCACGGCGCGCAAGATCTAAGTTACTAGCTTGAACAGCCATATGAGCTTGATCTTCACGCTTTTTCACAAGTGCTTCTTGTTCTTCAAATAATAATTTAAACTTTTTCTCAAGCGCGATTTGAGCTGCTACACTTTTCTCAGCTTCTTGTACATCCGCTTGCATATCGCGTAAATATTGATCCGTCATCTTAACTGGATCTTCCGCTTTTTCAATTAATGAATACACATTTGACATTGTTAAATCTCGTAATCGTTTAAATACAGACATCCAAATTCCTCCTATGATATACCACATATTTCAAATTCACTACTTGGAAAACTTAAAAATCTCCCTTTACAGTAAAGAATATTCATTTTTACAGCCTATGTGTTTATTATAACAAAACTAATATGTCCTTACATGTTATTTCCAAAATATAACCAATATAATATGACATTCCAGATATAACATTGTATTCCTAATATATTATATTACCAATATATTATAATTAAAACCCTCAAAAATTGACTTATTTTTATTTACTTTCACTAAATTACATTATTGTAATGTTACTGTAAGCTAACTCGATAGTTACATTCCGATATTTCTTATACACTAATACCAGAAGCAACAAACAAGCTTCTCAAACTGTAAGAACTAATACAAAAACTGTATTTACTATAAAGCATATGACAAGGAGAAATCATCATGAAAAAATTAGTAGGAATCGGATTAGCAGCAGCAATTTCATTCGGAGCATTATCAGGTTGTTCTTTATTAGGAGAAAAGGCAAACGGCTTTGTATTGTACGGATCAGAAGAGCAAGTAACACAAATTGCAGATAAAAACAAAAAAGAAGTGAAAGAAAAAGACTTCTATAAAATGAAACTTACAACGTTAGAAGATAAAAAAGTTCTTGTAATGGATAAAAAAACTGGTGAAGAACTAGTGAAGAAAGAGTTACTTAGCAAAGTGGATGCAAAAGACGACACGAAACCACTGGATAAATTACCAGCTGTAACAACAGAACAAGGTGTATTATTCGCAAAAAACAAAGTTGAAAATGCTAAAATCGATGGCGCGAAATTAAAATATGAAGGCAACACAATTATCGGAAGTGGCCGTGCATATGCAGATATGTTCGCGATTGTTGATGATGCAACTTACAACAATGTAAAAGGTGAAGAAAAATCGGTGGGTGTATTAAAATTTGATAAGGACCCGAGTAAAGAATTCCCTGGCAAAAATGGTGTAGAAACATCACAACTTGTAAAAATTAAAAAGTAAGAAAAAAGCTTTGCGAGATTCGCAAAGCTTTTTTTCTACTTGTGAGCGATTTGCTCCATATCCGGACTACAAGTTTGCGACTGACATGACTTATTTAAAGAACATGCTGCGCATTTTCCTTTTTTACTTCTTTTTACGAAATTAACTAACGTATATGCTGCATAACCAAAAATGATAGCTCCAATTATAATATTGACCATCATCATACATCTCCTTTTAGAATCCGAGTAAAGATCCAACTTGGTATATAATAAGCGTTAATACATAAGCAACTACGAGCGGATAAACGACTGAGAAAATCGTCCATTTCGCTGATCCTGTTTCACGTTTAATAACAGCTACTGTCGCTAAGCACGGAACGTATAATAAAATAAAGAACATAAATGCATACGCTGATAATGCTGTATAATGTGCTCCCATTACGTTTCCAAGCACATCTTCTTTAACCGCATAAATAATTGCCATTGTAGAAACGACAACTTCTTTCGCTAAAAATCCTGTTAAAAGGGATGCTGCAGCTTGCCACGTTCCAAAGCCGAGCGGTGCAAATAGCGGTGCGATAAACCCACCAATCATTGCTAAGTAACTGTCTCCCATATCAACACCAAATCCTGATGGACCTGCATAGTTTAATAGCCAAATGACAACCGAGCCACCAAAGATGAATGTACCTGCTTTACGAACAAACCCTTTCCCTTTTTCCCATGTGCTAAGCCATAACGTTTTTGCTTGTGGCACACGGTAAGGCGGTAATTCAATGACGAAAATAGATTTTTCTGCTTTTAAAATAGTAAGAGACATAATTTTTGTAACTATTAACGCAAGAACAATCCCTGCAACATATAAAGAGAACACAACAGTTGCCTGACTATGAGGGAAGAACACTCCCGCAAATAATGCATATACAGGTAAACGTGCTGAACAAGACATAAATGGTGTTACAAGAACTGTAAGTAAACGCTCTTTCTCCTGTTCAATCGTTCTCGCTGCCATAATACCTGGAACGTTACAGCCAAAACCGATAATCATCGGAATAAAAGCTTTACCGTTTAATCCGAAGAACTCCATAATTCTATCCATCACAACTGCAATTCGCGCCATATATCCTGAGTCTTCTAATAATGAAATGAAAAAGAATAGTGCAAAGATTTGTGGCACAAATACTAACACAGCACCAACACCGGCAATAATACCTTCTGTAACGAGTGCTTGAATAAAATCAGAAGCTCCAATACTTGTAAGCCCAGCCGTCACCCAATCCGTAAGCTGGCCACCAAAAAACTCATCTAACATATCCGATAAAGGTGTACCAATCCAAGTAAACGTAACCTGAAAAATAAAAAACATAACTGCTAAAAAGATTGGAAGTCCTAAAATTTTATGTGTAATTAATCTATCAATTTTTTCTGAAAAAGGAATTTTTCCTTCTTTCTCATGCTTCATAACATTTGTTTTTAACTTTTCAATATACGCTTCACGAGTTTTGTAAATGTGCTCTTCTAACGTACAATCAAGTTTTCCTTCTAAGCGAGATCGAATGGCTATGAGTTCCTTATAAATTGGTAATGCTTTCATTTCTTTTTCTACTACTTCGTTATTGCTTAAAAATTGAAGTGCTAACCATCTCGGATGCTCATAATTTGCTGTCTCTAAAAGAGCTATTACTTCTCCGATTCCTTTATCCATTTGTACACCATATGAAATAACAAATGGGGTTTTCTCGTTTTTGTCAATTTCTTTAAGAGTCGCAAGTAGTTCTTCACAGCCTTTTCCGCTTCTTGCAACGACAGGCACAACTGTTACACCTAATAGTTCTGATAGTCGTTTTACATCAATTACAATTCCTCTTTGCTTCGCCACATCAACCATATTTAAACCGATTGAAACTGGCTTACCAAATTCAAGCAATTGCAACGTTAAATGCATATTTCGTTCAAACTGCGAGGAATCCACAATATTTAACATATGCTGAAATTCTTCTGTTAATAGAAAGTTTGTTACAACACCTTCATCACGCGAAACTGGATTTAAATCATAAACGCCTGGTAAATCAATCAATGTGCCTTGCTTATCTTTTAATTTACCAACCTTCTTTTCTACTGTTACACCGCTCCAGTTTCCTACATATTCATAAGAACCAGTAAGTGCATTAAATAATGATGTCTTCCCTGTATTCGGATTCCCTAGCAAAGCTACCTTATTCACGCTAATTCCACCTTTATCATTTTCGCGTCACAATGACGAATACTAATTAACTGTCCACGACACTCCAATGTACAAGGACCTTTAAACATCGCTTTCTGTTTCAGGCGAAGTTCGCTTCCTTCCGCTAGACCGAAAGCAGCTAGTCTACGCTTTAATAACTGATCTAGAGACTGAATGCTTTTTACTAACACTTTCTCTCCAATTTTAATATCTACTAAGCTCATAACCTTCCCCCTCAGAAGAGAATGATAATTATTTTCAAAAAAATTATACCACACCCAATTTCTCTTGTACTATACCCTTTTGCTTCATATTTATTAACATTTCGCTACAATTCTATTTCAATTATTGTCATACTGTATTCATTTGCCATTCTCATCCATTTCGCTTACAATAAACAATAGCAAATAAAGAATCTCGTTATCACTGGGGGAGCCATGCCGCTGAGAGGGAACACTTCGTTCCGACCCCTCGAACCTGTTAGTTAATGCTAACGCAGGGATTGTGCAAACGTCCGAAATACATACCTCATTTTTATTTACGTATTTCGTATCCTCCTATGATAATGTTCTTTTTTATGCAACTTGGATTTAGGGGGAGACAACATGCGTAACACTAATTTACAAGCGATGATCGAATCTGCAATTCTTGCAGCCTTCGCCATGGTCATCGACATTTTACCATTATCAATTAAACTTCCAACAGGCGGTTCTATCTCATTCGCTATGATTCCTATTTTTATTATTGCTTACCGCTGGGGCTTTAAATCAGCTTTCTTAGGTGGTTTAGTTTGGGGACTATTACAAATTGTCGTAGGTGATGCCTACATTTTAACACCAGTTCAAGCATTCATTGAGTACTTCATTGCCTTTGCTTTTATCGGATTTGCTGGTTTATTCTATTGTCCAATTCAAAATGCACTTTTAGCATCTAATGCGAATGGCAACGAACAATCAAACTTAAGTAGCCATAAAGATAAACCTTCATCAAAACAAAACCAAGGAAAGAAAGTAATTGGATTCATTATCGTTGCTACATTTATCGGTAGTCTAGCTCGTTACTTCTGTCACTTTATTGCCGGTATTATTTTCTGGGGACAATATGCACCGAAAGGTCAATCAGCTGTGCTATATTCATTAATCGTAAATGGCAGCACAATGATTGGTTCCTATATTCTATGTACCGTCTTACTTATATTTTTATTTATCACTTCACCACGCTTATTCAAAAGCATCAATGCTTATCAAATAAATGCAAACAAAAAGGGCGCTTAACTAGCGCCCTTTTTTTATATCAAAATTCTCAATGAGTAATATCAATAATAAATACAATAAATGCACAAAGAAAAATAAATACCATCACACCTAGTAAATTGCTATTCACGGCTAATCTACTCCTTACATAACCTCATTTTCTAACAAGATTATATCTCTTAAAAATAAAGATTAGGTAAAGATAATATGAAAATAACTTAAAAAAAAGCGTAACATGTATGATCTACGCTTTTTTCAGTAAGTAGAAGTAAAATAACACACCATCTTCTGTATTCTTTACTCCATATTCAGCATCATGCAATTCTAAAATATTTTTAGAAATGGCAAGTCCAAGTCCTGTTCCACCTTGTGAACGATGACGAGCTACATCCACACGATAAAAACGATCCCAAATTTTATCTAATTGCTCTTCTTCAATATGAGTACCTTTATTTTCAATACACACTTTTATACGATTTTTCTCATCTATTGTAGAAATAATAATATCCTCTTTATTCGGTGTATAACGTATGGCATTCGTAATGAAGTTCACGATGACTTGTTCAATCCGGCCTTGATTTGCGACTACTTCAAATGGACCTATGTTTTTATGAACACGAAGTTCTTTTTTCTCTATTTCTACAGAAAGGTGTTCACATATATCTTCAATTACTGTATCGATATAAAATGAATCCATTTTCATTTTATATGTACCTGACTCAAATTTAGCTAACTCAAGCATATCTAAAATTAACGTATCCATTTTATCTACTTCTCGTTCCATCGCTTGAAAATAGTACTCTTTTTTATGCTCAGCTACTCCATCTTTTAAAATAGAAATACAGCTTTTCATAATACTTAACGGTGTTTTTAATTCATGTGAAACACCAGAAATGAATTCTTTCCGCGTCTTTTCTAACTTTCTTTCCTTTTCAATATCTTGTTCTAGCTGTCCAATATGCGAATGGAGTTTATTCGATAGCGTATTAATATTTTTCGATAAATCCCCAATTTCATCTTTTGAAGTAATTGGAATTTTTTCTGTGAAATCTAAATGCGCTATTTTTTTCGTTGTATCATTTATTTTTAGTAACGGTTTTGCAATTTGTTTTGAATAATAGAACGAAGCTAGAAAAATGAGAACAACTACAAATGCAATGATGTATATGTAATAATCTTGCACCATTTGTACAGCCTCATCTACAGGCTGTAAAGAAGCCATCGCATATATATATGCTACTGATCCATCTTTTTCTTTTATTGGCTTGATTAATAATTTATATTTTATATCATTTTTTTCATAGTCCATTGTTTGTGTTGCATATTGTATGTGCTTGCTCTCTTTTAATAATAAATCCGTTTGAAATTCTTTTATGTTATCCAAGAATATACTATTTTTATAAATTGGATTCACAGGACCTTTTACATCTGGGAACTGTACTTTTGTAACACGCCCTGCTATGTAAAAGCCTAATTCCTGAGCAACTTCTTCCTGAACAGCTGGTTTCTTTTCCTTAACAAGTTGCTCCCCAGCTGCTCTCCTTTTCTCCTCATCTAATTTAATTTTCTCCTGAAACGCTTTTTCTAATGGCTTATTAGATCCATTTAAATTTTGCTTACTTAACGTGAAAGAGAATGGAATAAAACTATCTTCTTGTTTCATCCCAGAAACAGACATTGTTTGTCCTAAAAACTGATCTGATGATTTATTATCAATCTCCTCTATATTGACGAGATTGTATAAGGGAATCTTGAATATTTGTTGTCCAAACTCCTTTTGTTTCCTACGGTCTATCGTTACCTCAAAATAAAAATCATCCACATGTTTTAAATTCCCATTCTGATCTAATGTCGTAATCCACGTATTATTTTCTCTAAAAAAGTCTTGCTCCAGTTTCTGAATTCCTTCTGCATTTCCTGCGTAATTTAAATAATTCTTTTCAAAGGAATTTAAATTCACTTTAATATCTTCTACTTTTCGATTCGCATAATATTGTTTGAAAAATATCGTTTGTCCAATAAATATCGTCGCTAAAATTAACATACATAATGCTGTTGTGAGAGTAAATAATTTTAGTACAATCCCTTTTCTCATACATTCCCCTCAAATTTATATCCAGTTCGTACTACAGTTGTAATGTACTTTGCTTTCTCTCCTAATTTATTTCGTAAATTACGAATATGGCTATTAACTGTTCGATCATCGCCAGCAAATTCGTATCCCCAAATTCTTGAAATTAATTGTTCCCTTGTTAGTACAATCCCTTGGTTTTTCATGAAATACACCAATATTTCAAACTCCGTATGCGTTAAACTAACATCTACCTCATCAACAGTAACAGTACGTGATGGAAAATGAACGTGGATACCATGAATTGATAACGTATCATCTTCATTCTCTAAAGGTTTCTTCGATGCTTTTCTACTTTCTAATAATCGTTTCGCTCTTGCTAATAAAATTGGTGGACTGTACGGCTTCGTCACATAGTCATCTGCTCCAAGTTCAAAACCAAGTAACGTATCATCTTCATCTACGCGCGCCGTCAACATAATAATAGGCACCTCGGACGTCTTCCGAATTCTTCGGCAAACAGACCATCCATCGAGTTCCGGCAACATAATATCTAAAATAACTAAATCAACCTCTTCTTCTTCAAATACAACTAAAGCTTCTTTCCCGTCCCTTGCTTCAAACACTACATATTGTTCACTTAAAAAATAGTCCTTTAATATTTCACGTAATATATCTTCATCTTCAACAATTAAAATGTTTTTTGACATAACGTATGTGTCCCCCTCTCGCCTTCAGAAACTATAATTTTATTTTGAATAACTAGCAGTTAACTTCGCCTCGATAATATATCTATCCGGTGCATCTCCTATATAATCAAATGGGTAACAAGTTGTCAGTGTTAATAGTGGTTCTTCTTTTTTTATAATAACAGTACGATCATCCGCATGGGTAATCCACGTCTTTTGAATTTCATATGTGTAAGTTTTATTATCATACTCTAAAATAAGAGTATCCTTTTCTTTCAACTCTCCTAAATCTGTAAATACAGTATCCCGGTGCCCACTTAATACAGTATGTCCCCCTCCAGATGGCGTTGTCGTTAAATCGCTAACAAACATACCAACTCCTTTTTTGAGCGTTGCATCATTCGCTCCCCAATATATAGAAAACTTCTTCTTTATTTTCGGTATATTTAACATTGCTACTTTTTCTCCTTCTTTATGTTCTATTTGAGAAGAAGGCACTTGAGAAGTTACAGGTGTTTCATGAGAAAGTTGAGTATCTTGTATATTTTTAAGTTTCTTTATTTCTTCTGCCGTTAATTCTTGCGCAGAGCTTTTTCCTTTATACCATTCCACAGCGTAATATGATCCCATGAATAGCCCTATGGCCATCAATATGATACCGATATAATTGAGTAACTTCATGTTTCATCCCTCCATGCAAAAAATGGTAGGGATAACCTACCATTTTTAATATGTGAAATTACCCCATTCTTTATAGGACAATATTTTATTTACGCCTTAACTTTATTACGACGATTCAAACCAAATAATGTACCTACCGCTACAAGACATGCGCTTAATCCCATCATTGCTACATTATTAGATGCTGTATTTGGTAATTTTTCACCTTTTACAATTGGCTTCGCTACTTCTTTTTTTGCCGCATCATTTTTTTGTTGCACTTGTGCTTCTTCTTTTTTCCTTACTTCATTCTTTTGTTGCTCTTTTATCGCTGCTTCTTTTTTAGCCATATCACTTTTCTCTTGGACTTGTGCCGCTTGCTTTTTCTCTTCTTCATTTTTTTGCTGCGCCTTAATTGCTTCTTCTTTTTTAGCTTTATCCTGTTGCACTTGCGCTGCTTCTTCCTTTGTTACTGTTCCAGTATCCGCACTTGCTACTGAAGAATATCCTACTGTTAAAAGTGCCATTGCACAGATCGGTAATAGTTTCTTTTTCATTTTATCTCTCTCCTCTTATACGTTTTACATCACTTCGCATCGGATGTATCACTAGAATAAACAAGAGATATAAATATAAGATGCAGATGAAATATATTTCATTTAAAGATTTCATTGTAAAAAAATAAAAAAACATCGCAATATATACGATGTTTTTTGGGTGCGTGTCTCAATATTTACATGTTACTTTCGCGTGTTTCAGAAGTAGAGCGGGCCGGAGCGATAACTAATTGTCTCGGCTCAGTTTTCTTGAAGTGATTTTTGACGTTACACTTACGACGTTGAACAACCCACGCTTTAATAGGATTTGTTAAAATAATCTTTTGCTCTTCGTTAGGGGCCTCTTCTTCCAATCTACAACTTTCGCTCCATTTACGCCATTTCATTGTAAATTGGGAAGAAGAATGATCGTCTTTACGATCAAACAAGTGCAAAAAATCCATTTCTCCAGCTAGCATTACGGTATTACTAGTTGCTAAAAAAGAAAAGGTCGTCCAACGTTTCTCCATGCCCTCCTACTCCTTCTTCACATATAGAGTGCCTAAAACTTAATTTACCTAAAATATGCTTGCCTTTTACCTTACACCCCTAGTTTATCCAAAATGCTATTATGCAACTATCGATTTTTCTTACAACTACCTTACATTTTTGTAAGAAAAAAACCTTCACTCTATATAATGAAGGTTTCTCACTTTTTATCTATATGATTTTTCATATTATCAACTCCAGCTTCTTGAAGCTGTGATATCATACCGTGGGAAATTGCGCCTAATACTAAAGTCATTCCGATTAGTGAAATGCGAATTGCAGGTACATCAATTATGTAAGCCAACATACCAAAAACAATTGTTAACAGCAATGCTTTTATAAATGTTACACTTGTATACTGTTTCTTTTTCATCATAATCACCCTTCATGGAAGCGTTTTCTTAATGTAATCAGTATATCATATCATCTGACTATTTTGTGGGGATTTTTGTAAAAACCTTATGTCTTCTTTGACTTTTTTCTTTCTATCCTTTACAGTCGAAATGTTCACAAGTTTTACACTGTAGGAGGATTCAAATGAAAATTGAAATAAAAGACACTTTAATTTCTGAAGAACAATTACAAGCAAAAGTAAAAGAACTAGCACTTCAAATCGAGCGTGACTTTGAAGGAGAAGAAATCGTAGTAATCGCAGTATTAAAAGGTTCATTCGTATTCGCTGCTGATTTAATTCGTCACATTAAAAACGAAGTAACAATCGACTTTATCTCTGCATCTAGCTACGGAAATCAAACAGAAACAACTGGAAAAGTAAAACTATTAAAAGATATCGATGTAAACATTACTGGAAAAAACGTAATTGTCGTAGAAGACATTATCGATTCTGGTTTAACACTTCACTTCTTAAAAGATCACTTCTTCATGCATAAACCAAAAGCATTGAAATTCTGTACGTTACTTGATAAACCTGAACGCCGTAAAGTGGACTTAAAAGCTGAATATGTTGGCTTCCAAATTCCAGACGAATTTATCGTTGGCTACGGTATCGACTGTGCTGAAAAATATCGTAACTTACCATTTATCGCTTCAGTTGTAACGGAGTAATATAATAAAATAAAGTGAAACTTTAATCAGTGGTTTTTTTCTCCCACTGATTATTAGTTGAACCAATCGGGCTTTTACGGGCAGTTAATCTCCCACCTGACTTCCTCGTATTCGGCGAAATTTGAGGTGGGAGTCTTACTGCCCGTTAAGCGGGGTAAACTTCCATCAATTACTGATGGAAGTTTATTTTCTATCACAATTCGTAAAAGACAAAGGGAGAGAATAAAAATGACAAAGACAAAATTTGAAAAGGTACTCCTCATCGTAAATCCAAAAGCTGGACAAGGCGACTTACATACAAATTTGGCGAAAATCGTACCACCTCTTGCGGCAAATTTTCCTGACTTACGTATCCTTCATACGAAAAAACAAGGCGATGCAACAAAATACTGTCAGGAGTTTGCTAGTAAAGTAGATTTAATTATCGTCTTTGGCGGTGACGGGACTGTATTTGAATGCACAAACGGCTTAGCCCCTCTTGAAACTAGACCTACACTTGCAATTATTCCAGGCGGAACTTGCAACGACTTCTCTCGCACACTTGGTGTTCCGCAAAACATTGCAGAAGCGGCAAAACTTATCACAAAGGAACACGTAAAACCAGTTGACGTTGCAAAAGCAAATGGACAACATTTCTTAAACTTCTGGGGCATTGGCCTCGTATCTGAAGTATCAAATAATATCGATGCAGAAGAAAAAGCAAAGCTTGGAAAAATCGGCTACTACTTAAGCACAATTCGAACTGTAAAAAATGCTGAAACATTCCCAGTCAAAATCACTTATGACGGACAAGTATATGAAGATGAAGCTGTTCTTGTTATGGTTGGAAACGGTGAATATCTTGGTGGTATTCCCTCCTTCATTCCGAACGTAAAATGTGATGACGGTACACTTGATATTTTCGTAGTTAAGTCAACAGGCATTCAAGCGTTTAAAGATTATATCGGAAAGAAACTATTTGAAGACTCAAATGAAAATGATATTTTCCATGTAAAGGCGAAATCCATTCATATTGAAACAGAAGAAGAAAAAGAAGTAGATACAGATGGCGAAAGTTCGCTTCATACACCGTGTCATATTGAATTGTTACAAGGACACTTTACGATGATTTATAATCCTGCGGTTGTATAAGAAAAAACGAGTGCTATCACTCGTTTTTTCTCTTCTAATCTAGTTATGTTGTTGAATCATTTCTTGTATTTCTTTAACCCTCTCCAAAGTAATTCCATTTCTTTGTTCGATCGCTAAAGTAAGTACATTAAATGTGCATGAAGTTTAGCATATTTTAGGACATAAATAACGATAAAAAAGCAAAAAAACATAGTCTTCACTACGTTCTCTTGCTTTTTTCATTTACTAACAATCCGAAAATAAGCACGAACCGTCAACAAATAATAACCAATATAAATAACGCTATACACGCCAATGCTAATTAACAACGGAACTGCAATTTCATACGGAATAACTGTCGCTAATCCTTTCAGCGCAAATAAAGTGTGTAATATACCAAGTACTAAAGGAGTGAAGAAGATAAATCTCATTTGTTTTGCGATTGCCTTTTTCATTTCTTTTTTCGTAACACCGAGTTTTCGAAGAACGATGTACCGTTCACGGTCTGCATGTGCTTCTGTTAATTGTTTGAAGTAAATGATAGATCCTGTTGCAAGTAAAAATACAAGTCCTAAGAACATACCACTAAACATCATTAAACCTGATATTTCAATACCATCACGGAAAATAGTATAGAAATCACTGTATTGCTCTCTTCCTTCTGCATCTTCTTCCGGTATTACTTTCTTTAATTTCTCTGTTAACACTTTACTATTTCTTTCATCTTTCACATCAATATTTTTCACAGTATGAGCTCCAATTGCCTTCTTCGCTTGCTCATACACTTCATCCGGAACGACAACTAGAAGTTCATATAAGTTTGTAATATTTTTTGCTTGTACATCTTTCACTTGTACTGGTGCTACTTCTCCAATTGGGAAGATCGCTTCTCGATTTTTATATACGCCACTATCCCTCTTCCCTTCACTGTACATGCCATCAAATGCATACGCTTCTGTCTTCTTTAAAGACACAGTTTCTTCATTTAAATACTTTGCAATTTTATTAAATGCTGACTGTGCGATAATTTCAGTTGTTCTTGCATGTAAACTATCTTTATTTGAAATATTATCACCGTATTCACCTATCACTTTTACTGTCTCTAACTCATATTGATGAATGACTTCATTCTTTTCTTCTTTTAAAATCTCATTCACTTTACGATCCACATGATTATCTTTCACTTCATATGAATAACTAACTGGCTTATATTTTTTTGCTTGCATGTATGTGTTGTAATACATCGTAACAGAAGTTCCAACCGCCGTTAACGTTACTGCGCTTAATACTGCAATCGTCGCTAACGATTTCGCATTTCCTTTAATGCGGTATAGTAACTGAGATGTCGTCACAATTTGCATTCCGTTATAGAATGAAGATTTTTTGTTTCGCACTCTTTTTAATACAAAGACTGTAAAGAACATAAATAATAAATATGTTCCAAGCACTGTTGCTAATAAAATGTAAAGAGCAAGTGGCATAAAGTTATCACTGTTTGCATTTTTAATAGCCGTTACTGATAAGAAATACCCTGATCCAATTAATAATATAGAAATGATAGCCATTATTTTAGAACCTTTTGGCATGACTTCGCCTTCGTTATCTGCACGGAATAGCTCAATTAACTTAAATTGATAAATAACGCGGTACCCTTTAAACGATGTGTATAAAATAATGAAACAAAAAATAACTGCTGTATCTATAACCGCTCCAATCGGTACTTCAAAGTGAACTTTTACACCTAACTCCATCATATTTACAAGTAAATTCAGGAACCCTTTTGAAAGTAAACTACCTATTATAATTCCGATTACTAACGATAATAACCCCATTAACATGTTTTCATAAAAAAGCATTTTGCCTATTTCTTTCTTTCGAATACCAAGTAAAGAATAAAGACCTATTTCTTTCTTACGTTTTCGTGTAAAGAAACCATTCGAATATATAATATATATCGCAACGAAAATAATGAGCATTACACTCGCAAGCTGGAATCCTCGTCCGATATTATCTCCAGCTTCACTTATTTGTGAATTGTATTGCAACGCCTTAAACGTAAAATAAATGACGATGCTAAAAATCATAGACGCAAAGTAAATAAAATAATCTTTAAAATTTCGTTTTATATTACGAAGCGCAATGCTAGATAAGCTCATTTATAGCACCTCCAGAAATTGAAGACATCACATCAATAATTTGTTGGAAGAATTGTTTGCGTGTCATACCCCCGCGGTGTAATTCTTTATATAACTTGCCATCTTTAATAAATACAACGCGTTTACAATAACTTGCTGCAAATGCATCATGCGTTACCATTAAAATTGTTACACGATCTTTCTCGTTTAATGTTTTCATGCTTTCTAATAAATCTGTCGCTGACTTTGAATCAAGTGCACCCGTTGGCTCATCCCCAAAAATCATACTTGGATTTGTTACAATCGCTCTTGATGCTGCACAGCGCTGTTTTTGTCCACCTGATGCTTCATACGGATATTGATTTAAAATATGATCTATTCCAAACTTCTTCGCAATCGTCTCGACTCGTAATTCTACTTCTTTCGCCTTCACTTTTGATAAAGCGAGTGGCAGTGCAATATTCTCTCGTACTGTTAACGTATCTAACAAGTTATAATCTTGAAAAATGAATCCTAAATGATTACGACGAAATAGCGCCAATTCATCATCATTCATCTTCACAATATCTTTTCCATCAATTAAAATCTCACCTTTTGAAGCTGTATCAATGGTAGAAAGGACATTTAAAAGTGTCGTCTTACCAGAACCAGACGGTCCCATAATACCGACAAACTCTCCTTCTTTTACCTGTAAATGAATATCTTTCAACGCTTCAAACGTATTCCCGCCTGTATCATATATTTTCGAAATCCCTTTCGCATCTAACATTGTTTTCATCTATCTGTACCTCCTGTTATGATTCTTGATGTCCTCTTTAAGCAACAGAATTCAGTATAGATACATTTTCTTAACAAATAGTGACGGGGTTTCTTAATATTTTCTTAAAAAAGAAATTTAATAATCATAAAAAAGCCTGCAGTTGTTACACTGCAGACTTTCAAATGTTTAATAAATTGATTAACCTAAATATGCTTGTTGTAATGCCTCTAAACCATCTTTATAAATTCCATGGAATAGATTAATTGCCTCTTCATCAGTAACCGCTACAGGAGTGAAGCTACCAGACCATTCAACTAATGATGTGTTAGCATCTTTACCTTCTTTCACACGAATTGTAGATAAATAGTTTGTCACAGGGAACGGTGCTTGCATAATTGAATATGTGTAGTAGCGCTCTTTCTCATTAAATGCTTCTAAACGCTCTACAATCGCATCGCCATCAGGATTAGCTAAATGGCGTACACGCCCGCCTTCCGTTACTTTACTGCTAGGAATATACGGTAACCAATCTGGAAGTGCATCAAAACCTCCAATTAATTTCCATACTTGTTCAGGTGAAGCTGGAATTTCAATAGATGTAATAGTGTTTGCCATTTTCATTACGCTCCTTTCTATTTAACGTTAATTGGTAGTGGTGCATGAGCTGCAACTAGTTTTTGTTCACGCATTTCTTCCCAGAACGCTGCCGGAATCACTGTTTTCAATGCAGCTTGGTCTTCTGCAATTCGTTCCGGTTTACTTGCACCAGGAATAACAGCTGCAACCGCTGGGTTAGCCAGTGCAAACTGTAAAGCAGCAGCTTTAATACTGATTCCATGACGATCTGCAAGGTTTTTCATTTTATTAACTTTTGCAACGATTTCTGGTGACGCTTTTTGGTATTCGAAGTGAGCACCTCCAGCAAGTACACCTGAGCTATATGGTCCACCAACAACAATGTCCATATTGTTTTTTACAGCTGCAGGCATTACGCGTTGTAACGCACGCTCATGGTCTAATAATGAATAGCGACCCGCTAGTAAAGACACATTTGGTTTTGCTTCTTCTAAATCCAGCATAAGTTCAATTGATTCTACTTTGTTTACCCCAAGGCCCCAGCCTTTAATTACACCTTCATCACGCAATTGAGTAAGTGCACGGAATGCTCCTGTTCGAGCAATTTCAAATTGTGAAATCCACTCATCTCCATAAAAATCTTGTGCTACATCATGAATATAAACAAAATCTAGACGATCTGTTTTTAAACGTTTTAAACTATCCTCAATAGAACGAAGAGTTGCATCCGCACTATAATCATTGATGATTTTATTTTTACGACCAAATTCGAAAAGTCCGCCCTTTTCACCTAAATCACGTGTAGATGGATCTTCCAATTCATCTGAAATAATTCGACCTACTTTTGTACTTAAGAAGTAATCATCACGATTTCGTTTCGATAGTGCTTCGCCAAGACGAATCTCTGCTAAACCAGATCCATAAAGTGGCGCTGTATCGAAGTAACGAACACCATTATCCCAAGCAGCATCCACTGTTGCGATTGCTTCTTCTTCTGGAATATTACGGTACATATTACCTAGTGGTGCTGTACCAAAACCAAGTGTGCCTTTTAATAAATCTTTCATTTAAAATCTCCTCCTAAAATCTATTTAAAAATAATGAATGGATATCAATTAATGTGAAAAGAAATGACTGATCAAAAGCGATATAAAGGGTTCGAACAGTCAGAGAAGTATGCACTCCAAAGCACGATAATTATTAAAAAAACATAGATACTTTGTAGTTTCATATTACTCATGTCCCTCTTACGTATGTAATTATGTCTCATCTAAGACCCAATAAAAAGTACGCACTTTAAAGTGTTATAGATACTAATAAGTAACAATTTTATGTTTCAACGTCTGTAGCTCCAAAATAAAATTATTTAAATTGATTTTATTAAAAAAATCCACTATTCCTGTGGAGGTCACTATAGAAGTTATCAGTGGAAAATGGAAAGTTAGTATTATTCCTTATAAAAAAGGCAAAACGAACCGAAGTATGTTCGTTTTGCCTTTTTATCTTCTTTAAAATATTACATTACATTTCGAACAAAAAGGAGCAGAATTCCCTTTTCTAATTTTCGCATCACATTCTGGACAATATACATATCGTTCTTCTATCTTTTGCCGCTCTATCATATGTAAGGGTACTATTCTCAAACTACACATAACCCCAATTAATATAAGGCTCACAATGAGTAGCATACCTCTCACTCCCCCTTTATATATTACCATAAAATAACAAACCCGATTCTCTCATTAAGAATCGGGTTTATACTTACAATCCTAACTTTTCCTTTGCACCGTTAGGAATTTTATCTATCGTTACTTGCACTTTATCATGTAAAAACTGTCCTCTTGTAAGCACATGCCAGTACGAACCTTTTTGTAATTCACCTACTCCATCAATCGTTACTTCTTTTTCCTTACCATCCTTATCGTAAGCTTTCACTGTATATTCACGGCCTTTATTTCCACCTAATTCTTTTCCATTCGTATCAATAATTGCGTAATGATTCTCTATGTCAAGAAATGGGTTCATCTGATCTAATAGCTTACTCCCATTTAATAAATATGCCGCTCCCGCTACAATCACAAGTAATGATCCTAAAATAAATCTTTTCATCTATATTCCGCCTTTCATTATGTTTTTCAATAAGACCTTTCTAAGTATAGAGAGCATTTCTTAATAAAAACTCGTACAGTTTCTTAACTTTTTCTTAATGTAACAGGGCTGTGCATCAGCACTCCGATACATGAAACCATATTCATAATAAAGGAGGCTGCCGCCTCCTTTATTTACTCATCACTGTATTCCTTTTTTGTCTGTATAAATAAAACACACTCACAATCACTGCGATAATTCCTCCAAAATACACACCATACTCTATCGCAACTGCTACAATTCTTTCAATATGTTGTCCAAATATAGAACCAAGCACAAAGTAAACGAGCGTCCAAACAAAGCCTGTCGTATATGAATATAAAACATACGTCTTAAATGACATGTTATTCATTCCAACTAAATACGGCACGATATGTCTTACAACCGGTATGAAATAACTCGTAATTAGTGCGTAATGTCCGTATGCCTCGACCATTTCTTGTGATTTTATAAAATACTTCGCCTTCTTCTTTTTCATTAATTTATGGAGTACTTTTGTCCCAAATATTTTCCCTAGTATATAACCTAAAGAAAGCCCGGATACAACACCTAAATATGTTAATAAAAACGCAGGAATAACACTTAATATACCTAATGAAGATACGAAACCACCGCTCATCACAATCATTTCATCTGGAATTGGCATACCGATAATTCCTAACCATAAACAGAAAAATAATGCCCAATACCCGTACTGCTCAATGTATGATAATAATTCATGTAATTCCATTATGCATATGCTCTCCTTAGCTCTTTTTTACAGCTAAAAACATAAGCTGGCGGGAAATTGAGCCACACTTTTTCTAATGTAATTTCAGGGAAGAAATGCTGTATAAAGCCTTTTTTCACAAGTGAATATTGAAATGTTATGAATTCCCCATTCTCATGTATCGCTTCCATTGCATTGTTTAAAATACGTTTTGAAACTTCTTCTGGTAAAGAAGTAAAAGGCAATCCTGATAAGACGTAATCAATGCATTCTATATTGAACTCTTCCATATACTTCTTTATATTTTCAGCTGAACCGTGTACAACAATGACGTTCTGCTCATCTTTAAATTTTCTCTTTAGCTCTTTGCAAAACACTTCATTAATTTCAATAAGAAGAAATATTGTTTCCTTCTTCTTTCTCTTCATAATTTCTTTCGTAAAGACTCCTGTACCAGGACCTAACTCTACAATGCATTTCGCTTTATTAAAATCAATTACATCTACCATTTTCTTTGCTAATATTTTTGAACTTGGCGCAATTGCACCAGTATGTTTCGGATGTTTAATAAATTCATGTAAGAATGTTATGAGTTGCATGTAAACCTCTCCCCATTCGTTCAATAGTTTTTAACTTGAGTCTAAGTATAACTATCGTTTCTTAATAAAAATTGAGGAGATTTCTTAAGATTTTATGAAGAATAAAAAAACAGCTATCGCCTATAGCGATAGCTGCCCCCTTATTACTTCGCACTCACGATCTTATAATAAGAACGAACTGTTAAGAAGTAATATCCAATATAAATAGCGCCGTATACTCCGATACTAATTAGAAGCGGAATCATAATTTCAAATGGTAGTATGTTCCCTAAACCTTTTAATGCAAACAAGCTGTGCAGGATTCCGATTACTAACGGAATCGCAAAGATAAAGCTTACTTGTTTTGCAATCGCTTTTTTCATCTCTTGTTTTGTGACCCCTATTTTGTGAAGTACAACATAACGCTCACGATCAGCATTTGCTTCTGTTAATTGTTTAAAGTAAATAATAGAACCTGTTGCTAGTAAGAATACAAGTCCTAAGAACATTCCGATGAACATCATTAGTCCAGTTCCTTCAAGCCCCATATGAAAACCAGTGTAAAAGTCTCTAAATGGTGGCACCATTTCTAATTCACCAGCTGGCATCACTTTTGCTAATTTTTCCGTTAACACTTTACTGTTTCTTTCATCTTTTACATCGATATTTTTTACAACACGTGTTCCAAATGCTTGCTTCGCTTGCTCATATATTTCGTCTGAAACGACAACAACCAATTCACCTAAGTTCGTAATTGCTATATTATTTGCACCTTGAATCGTTAATTTCTTCATTTCATTTCCAATTTGGAATACCGCATTACTTCCTTTATATTCTGGGCTAAACTCATACCCTTCAATATAAGAACTATCATATATAAATGCTTCACCAGCAGTTACATTCACTGTTTCTGCATCGATTTTTTTAGCAATTTTATTAAATTCAGATTGAGATATAAATTGATATTTCTCTGAGATACTGTAGTTCATATTAAGGATGAAATCAACTTTATCCCCTTCAAACTTTCCTTTTACAGGAACCATCTCAACTTCAAATTGATCTTTTACAGGATGATTTTCTTTCTCTTCAGCAAAAATCGCATTTACTTTCTTATCTAGTTCTGCATCTTTCTTCTCATAAGAGTAGCTGTATGGTGCAACTGCTTTTGATTGTGTAAATGTGTTGTAATACATCGTAACTGACGTACCAACCGCCGTTAATGTTACCGCACTTAAAATAGAAATTGTCGCAAGTGACTTTGCATTCCCTTTAATACGATATAGTAACTGTGACGTTGTTACCATATTCATACCGTTATAAAACGATGATTTATTATTTCTTGCACGTTTCAATACGAATACTGTAAAGAACATAAATAGTAAGTACGTACCTAATACTGTCGCAAGTAAAATATAAAGTGCAATTGCCATAAAGTCTGCATACTTAACTGCCTTCATGAACATTAACGCTAAGAAATAGCCTGAACCGATTAAGAAAACTGAAATTAATGCCATAATGACAGATCCTTTTGGCATTGCTTCTCCTTCACGTTCTGCGTGGAAAAGTTCAATTAACTTAAAGCGATAAATTAAACGATATCCTTGGAGTGATGTATATAAAATAATCACAAAGAAAATAATTGCTGTATCAATAATGGCCGCCATCGGTACTTCAAAATGAACGTTTAAGTTTAATCCCATCATACTTACTAATAACTCAAGGAATAATTTTGAAAGGACACTACCAATCGCAATCCCAATTACTAATGACATTAATCCCATTAACATATTTTCATAAAAGAGCATTTTACCAATTTGTCTTTTACGAATACCTAATAACGAATATAAGCCAACTTCTTTTTTACGTTTACGTGTAAAGAATCCGTTCGAATATATAATGAACACTGCTACGAAAATGATAAGCATCACACTTGAAACTTGAAACGCACCGCTAATTTTTTTAGAGGCTTCCGCTGCTTTTTCCATTTGTGAATTATATTGCAGTGCTTTAAATGTAAAGTAAATGACGATACTAAAAATCATAGATGCAAAATATACAAAGTAGTCTTTAAAGTTCCGCTGTATGTTGCGGAGGGCAATGCTAGATAAGGTCATCAGCCATACCTCCAGAAATAGAAGACATTACGTCAACGATTTTTTGGAAGAACTGTTTACGCGTCGATTCACCGCGATGCAATTCTTTATATAGTTCACCATCTTTAATAAAAATAACTCGTTTACAATAACTCGCCGCAAATGCGTCGTGTGTTACCATTAAAATGGTAGAGTTATCATATTCATTTAACGACTTCATACTTTCTAACAAATCTGTAGCTGATTTTGAATCAAGCGCTCCAGTTGGCTCGTCCCCGAAAATCATACTTGGATTTGTAACGATTGCACGTGATGCGGCGCAGCGCTGCTTCTGTCCACCAGATACTTGATATGGAAACTGACTTAAAATATGATCGATACCGAACTTTTTCGCAATTTCAAGAACACGTCGATCAATTTCATTTGCCTTTACTTTCGATAAAGCAAGAGGTAACGCAATATTCTCTTTCACTGTTAACGTATCTAATAAGTTATAATCTTGGAAAATGAAACCTAAATGATCGCGGCGGAATAACGCTAACTTATCATCATTCATCTTTACAATATCTTTTCCATCAATTAAAATTTCACCGTTCGTCGCATTATCAATTGTAGAAAGAACATTTAGTAAAGTCGTCTTACCAGAACCAGAAGGTCCCATAATTCCAACGAACTCACCTTCTTTTACTTGTAAGTTAATACCTTTTAACGCTGCAAATTTATTACCACCCGTGTCATACACTTTTTCAATATTTTTTGCTTCTAACACTGTTTTCATCTCGACATCCCTCATTTCTTCTATTCTCTATTTTCAACTATATACACTCTCTACTCTTGCCACTATCGATGTTTCTTACACAAACATGACAGTTATGTAAGACGCATAAGTAAAGATATAAAAATTTAACCTACTGAACGAAAGTACTTTGTTACTATAACATTGGGATATCATACCATCCATTCATTCTCCTTACAGGAACATTACAATTTTGTAAGGTGAAAAAGCTACCTACAAAGTTGTGCACGAAATGTCGGATGGAGCTATTCTGTTCCTGCTATTCTATGTACAGAGGAGGTCATAATATGGATTCACTTAAAAATATGAATGCAGCAATGCACTATATTGAAGATAACCTTACGAATGAAATTGATTTTAAAGAAGTTGCGAGGCTAGCACTCTGCTCCGAGTATCACTTTAAAAGGATGTTTTCATTTCTAGCTGGCATATCGCTGTCAGATTACATTCGCTGTAGACGTCTTACTCTTGCTGCTTTTGAACTAAAAGATAGCAATGCAAAAGTCATTGATGTTGCTATAAAATATGGCTACAATTCACCAGATTCATTTGCACGTGCATTTCAAAATTTGCATAGCATAACGCCTTCAGAAGCTCGAAGTACTAGTCATTCTTTGAAAGCTTATTCACCAATGACCTTCCAGTTATCGATTCAAGGAGGAAATGAAATGAACTATCGAATTGAAGAAAAAGACTCATTTCGAATTATAGGTATTACAAAACGAGTGCCAATCGTTTTTAACGGTGTAAATGAGGAAATTGCTTCTATGTGGAAAAGTTTAAACCCACAGTCCATTCAAACATTAAAGATGCTTTCAAATGTGGAACCAAATGGAATCATTAGTGCTTCTACAAATTTTTCTGAAGGAAGAATGGAGGAAAAAGGCGAACTCGATCATTATATTGGGGTAGCCACAACGAAAGATTGTCCAGAGCAATTCGCGCAACTTGAAGTCGCAGCTTCAACATGGGCTATCTTTGAAGCTGTCGGCTCATTTCCTGAAACATTACAAAATGTATGGGGACGCATTTATTCCGAATGGTTCCCTTCTTCAAACTATGAACTAGCGGAAGGACCGGAAATATTGTGGAATGAAAGTAAAGACCTATCCTCACCGAATTTCAGAAGCGAGATATGGATACCTGTTTTAAAAAAGTAATATAAGATTCTAAACCTTTTCAAAATAAAAAAGCTGCTCTTCCTTTTTAAAGGAAAAGCAGCTTTTTTATTTTATCCCGCTATTTGCTTGCAGTAAAACTCCCACCTCAAAATTCAGGTGAAGCAAAGAAGTTAGGTGGGAGATAAACTGCCCGTAAACGCCCGATTGGCGAGGGCTAATAATCAGTGGGGATGAACAACCCCCCCCCCACTGATTAAAGTTTCACTTTATACTTCTTCTCGACTCGTTCTTATACAAGAAAATAGTAATAATCGTAAGCACTATAATAACTGCAAAAGTAAATACTCTGTAGTTCGAGATAGTAGCAGTACCAATTAACAAGGCAGGTATAACCGCCACAATTAAGCCACCAAACATACCAACAAACGATCCTATACTTTGTTTTACTACTTGAGTTTCTGATACCCAATCATAATAACCAAATCGATTATTAATAAAAATTCCCCATACTGCTGAAAATAATGAATATGTTATCGGTGTTATTACGATGAAAAGAGAACTCCAAACATCTAGCTTTAACCCGATTATCAGTAATACAGCACTAATAAGTGATGCAGGTATACTCAATGAAAGATTCATAAGAATTTTACTGTCATAAACCATCTTTGGCGCAATAGGCAATGACTTAATAATCCATACATTTTTTCCTTCTAAAGACAATGACACACATGTTGTACACGTCATTGAAATCGCTGCTGCAATAGCAAATGGAGCAATCTTTTGCAACAAGGGCTCAATTCCAGGGTACGCTATTAATTGACTTGGCCCTACTACAACTACAGCTAACGAGAAAGCTATCGCCATCACGACTCCCATTCCACTATTTATGACATACACTGTAGAAGAGAAGAAACGTCTCAGCTCTTTTTTATACAATGCGACCAATACACTTTCTTTTCTCATACTATTAATCTCATAATTTGAAAGCATATGATAAGTGGAAATCCCTGTGTTTATTTGCTTATATTTTAACGAAAGTATTTTTACAAAAAGATAATACCAACTAACTGATATCCCAACGAATAAGATGAAAGCTATAATATCAGCATGAACAATTGCTTTTTGAAACATGTTAGCTAGTGGATACACTTTAGTTAATTGCTCCGTAACAATTGCACCAATTCCGTTCATATCATTAAGGCTATATTGAGTATTTCCGTTTTTTAGCATAAAGAAACCGAATGTAATAATTACTATAAAACTTAAAATCGTAGTTATTTTATTCGCATTTTTAAATTTAGAAGCGATTGCCGTAATCGCAGCTCCAAAGATTGCTGCAATTGTTGTTGGAATTAAAGATGCTATAAACATACTGATGAACCACATAAAGTAAAAAGAAGCTGATGGATTTTCATGTATGCAATATACAACTCCCATCGGTAGCATAATTACGATTGAAAAGATTGTATTCAGCAAGTATAAATACAAAAATCTACTTGCAATAACAGTACTTACACGAATCGGCAATGACATTAAAAAGTCGTAATCCTTAAAAGCAAAAATTTCTCCATTTGCCTTAAATATAGTGAAAAACAACGTTAATACACTGCTAATAACTAGTGCATAAACGGGAATAATTTCACTCATTCCTAGTTTCACCAATCCATATGCCGAGGCTCCGCAATATAACATTAACATGACACCAACTAGAGCAATAGATGCTGTCAGCAAAATCTTATTCTGCTTCTTTTTCTTATCTTTTTCGTATTTAAAAGTGTTTAGACCGAGCTGCGTTATTAACCGGATTTTTAAAAGCCCTAAACTATTAGTATTCATTAGCAAGCTCCTTCATAAAGAGCTCTTCCAATGAGCCTTCCTTTATTAAAGAACTCACTTCCCCTGAAAGTGCTAATTTCCCTCGATTAATCATCGCTATTTTATTACATAACTTCTCCGCTACATCTAAAACATGCGTAGAAAAGAAAATCGCACTTCCTTTTTCACAAAGCTCTTTCATAATACCTTTCAATACTACGGCTGCCTTTGGATCAAGACCAACGAAAGGTTCATCTAAAACTAATAATTTCGGTTTATGTAAAACCGCCGATATAATCGCTACTTTTTGTTTCATCCCATGCGAATAAGAAGATATTAAGTCTCCCAAGTAAGGTGTAATCTCAAAGGCATCCCCATACTTCTGGATCTGTTCTTCCCGATCCTTCGCCGGCACTTTAAATACATCCGCAACAAAGTTCAAATATTGAATTCCTGTTAATTGCTCATATAAATCTGGATTATCAGGAATATACGCCATTACTCTCTTACATGCAATCGGATCCTTTTTTACTGAATGTCCATCAATAAAAATTTCGCCCTCTTCAAAATCTATAACTCCTACTAACGACTTAATTGTTGTACTTTTCCCCGCACCGTTATGTCCAATAAATCCAAAGATATCTCCTGCTTTAACAGTAATATTTAAATGATTTACTGCTTTCTTTCCACCTTTGTATGTCTTACTAAAATTTATAATTTCTAACATGTAAAATCCCCCTAAGTCATCTTTTTAACTGAATTTTCAGACCTTTAAACAGAAAATTTACTCAGCGAGCTTTTCATTATCCCCACTGAGTATTAAAATCTCTTAACACATAGAAACTATAACTATAAAATTTGATTAATATAGCTCACAATTGTATTTCTTTTTTATATAAAACGTAAGAATATAAATTCGTTATAATAACAGCAACTACTATAATCCCCAGCATCATATAAGATCTCCAATCAGCCGGAGCGAAAACACTTATAATCATAATAATTCCTAAAGCCACAAATACTTTTCCGCTAAATCGATGTGTTTTCCGCCACACTTCTTCATTACTTAACGTCCATGGATTACGCATCCCGACAAAAAAGTTTGGCTTACACTGTGGTAAATAATTACCCATTACTAAAAATAAAACACCCACTAATAATTCTGGAACCCGATTAATAAATAAGTTATATCCTAATCCACTTGTAATAATATCTATATTCCCTACAAATAGTAGCAGGAGTACCCCATTATTCATCATCATAAAAGCTTTAGAAAATTTCTCGTAATTTGCTTTTCTTGGATCAATCTTAGGTATCACATTTAGAAATATATATAATGCAATCATAATTCCGACCATAGAAATCATTCCGTAAAATTTAGACGAATAGCCATCTACCTTACCGCCGCTCCAATGTGTCGCAATTGTATCCGGCAAATGCGGCCAAGCAAACGCCCAAGCTAAACAAGTTGTAACAATTAATATAATTGCGAAAAGATGTTTTTTCATTTCCCCTCTTCCCCCTTATTTGTAAACGTAAACACCCAAGTCAACAAATCTTGAAAGACAGTTGTGTTTAAAGAGTACACAACGAATTGCCCTCTTTTTTCATCTTGAATAAGTTCAGCATTTTTAAGTGCACTTAAGTGGTGTGAAATACTTGGTTTCGTCATATTGAAATGTTCGGCAATATCACCAGCGGTTAGATCACCTTCTTTTAATAAGTCTAAAATTTTTCGCCTTGTTGGATCTGCTAATGCTTTGAATGCTTGATTCAATGTCTTTCTTCCTTTCGATAATTAGACATTTAGATATTTATCTAAATGTTAAAATGATTTCAGTTAATTGTCAATAATATGTAAGGCCCTTTTTACTTTTTCCACTTTTAACCTACATTAATTACTTTATAGAGTAAAACTGTAAAGATGAAAGAAATACGAGGGATACAAAATAAAAGAAGCTCTTCTAACCAAAGGAAGAGCTTCTTTTATTTAAATTTTATCATTTTATTAACAAACGAAGAAATCCAAAAGATTATCAAACTTATAATAAAGGACATACCTACTATCGTTCCGAATTCATTTAACCAATAACTAATCATGCTTTCACACACCTAGTTTGGATTCTATTAACTATAATAAGAACTCATCCATTCTTTGTAGAGTCCTTTTGGACAGTTTTATGCGCCATGTCCACTGGAATTTTCGTTGTCCAAGTTCCTTCCGTTCCTCCAATTCTGTTAATATTAATATGTACAGATAAGAAGTCTGGGAATTTTTCACCTTCTAACGTTTCAAAAACCGCTACTCCCTCTGGTTTGTCGTGATTAGCGTATGCCGTTTCAAAGCTCTTTCCTGCTTCATCACTTAAGTAAAAAGTACTTGCCTCTGGTGCATCAGGATTACCAATACGATCTTTTTGATAATTATCGATATGAGTGTTACTAAGAAAATGCAAATATTGCACAGCATTAAATTTCTTATTTTCATAATGTGGACTCTCTACTTGTTTCCCGTCTTCTTTACCATCAGATTTAATATCAAGCCCAGTTGTATTAAATTCATATGGAACGAGCGAACCATCTTGTTGTTCAAAACGATAATAAACAAGTATTTTGGCATCTTGAATTAATATTTCTTTTATATGAAGAGTAATACCATTATCGACTATATTTTCATTTAGCTGTATAGACTTTCCATCTGCAGCATCCTTTTTAACTTGATCATTAATCATGTCATTTAATTTTACTTCCGGTTTTACAAAATAAGAATTGTTTAATGCCATTGTACTCGTCGGTATAACGACAGCCGCTATTAAACCCGCTATTAATAATTTCTTTTTCGTTTTCTTTTTGCTATCTTTTTTATACATTTGACTAAAGGATTGATAAGCATGCTCTTTAACTTCTTTAGGGACCTCTTGTTTCATTGCTTTTTTAAATTCATTTGAAAACGACATTTGAATTAGATTCCTCCTCATCTATTTCTATACTAGATTGATTCCGAATTTTTTCTAACGCTCTGTGAATTCTAGACCTCACTGTACCTATAGGGATTTGTAATAGTTCTGCAATTTCTTCATACGTATAATCGTGGTAAAAGCGATACACGATTACTATTCTAAATTTAAATGGAAGTTCTTGTATCACCGTTAATAACTGCTCTTCTGTTTCTTTTCTTAATAATACTTTTTCGGGAACGTCTACAACTGGATTATCACTTAATTGTTGTTTTTCAAATAAGCGCATCCTCTTCCATATATTTTTTCTCCACTGACTAATCTGTTTGTAAACAATTCCATTCAACCAAAATAAAAACGGTCTAGATTGATCATATGTTGAAATAGATTTCCAAAGTTGAAAGTAAACTTCATTTACGATTTCATTTGTATCATGCCGATTTTTAACTATAGCGAAGACAGTTTCATATATTCTCTGACTCGTTAAATCAAATATAAATTCAAAAGCCTCCTCATCACCTTTTAATAAACGTTCTATCCAGATATGTATATCCTCATTACTTACCAAGTAGTGCCCCCTCCTTAACGATGTTCTCACTATATATTGGAGAGTAAGCAAAATAAAGTTCCAAATTTCATAAAAAATATATTATTTTTTATTCATTTCATCTATTTAAAAGGAAAATAAATTCAATTATCTCTATAATACTTTTTACTTTTCTCACTTTTAACCTATACTGTTAACTAGCTTATATTTCAACATAATGAAAAGACGTGAAACACATGGTACACTATAGCTACAATTGTTTTTTTGAGGAGGAATATACATATGTATAAAATTTTAATCGTTGAAGACGATCCAAATATTTCATCATTACTGCAATCTCACATTCAAAAATACGGGTACGACGCTGTTGTTACTGAAAACTTTGATGATATTATGGAATCGTTTAACGCCGTGAAGCCACACCTTGTTTTACTTGATGTAAACTTACCGAAATTCGATGGATTCTACTGGTGCCGTCAAATTCGTCATGAATCTACTTGTCCAATTATTTTCATTTCAGCGCGTGCTGGTGAGATGGAACAAATTATGGCGATTGAAAGCGGTGCGGATGATTATATTACGAAACCGTTCCACTACGACGTTGTAATGGCAAAAATTAAAGGTCAATTGCGCCGCATTTACGGTGACTATGCACCAAATATTTCTGAACGTATCGTTGAAGTAGAAGGTTTAAAACTATTCCCTGAACGTCCAGAAATTCACTTCGGATCTGAACAAGTTCTTTTAACGAAGAAAGAAGCAATTTTAGCCGAAATGTTATTATCTAAATTCCCTCGTACAGCGAGCCGTGAAGATTTATTAGCTGCTCTTTGGGATGATGAGAGCTTCGTTGAGGAAAATACATTAAACGTAAACATCACGCGTCTTCGTAAAAAGTTCAATGAGCTTGGTATTGAAAATGCTATTGAAACAGTACGTGGGCTTGGGTATCGTTTTAACGCAACTTGGAGTGAATAAGCATGAAGCTATTTTTACGTGATCATTTTACATTTTTTCTACTGTACGTATTAAACTTCGGTATCATTTTCGTTCTCTATGATGCAGTAGATGGATTTCAAAATAATAAATTTTACTTCATCGTTTTAAGCTTATACTTATTTATTTGTTTCCTCGCTTATCGTTACGTTCGTAACCGTAGAATGTATCATAGATTAAGTGAGCAGCCAGAAAAAATGGAAGATGCGTTTATTGAAAGAGCAACCGCTCCGATGCCTCACGGTGTAAATGAACTCGTGCGTACGCAATACCGTCTCTTCCAAAAAGAACTACAATCGTATGAAGTAAAACAACAGGAACATCAATTGTTCATTAACCATTGGGTACACCAAATGAAGACACCTGTTTCTGTTATGCAGCTTATGGTACTGGAAATGGAAGACGAACATTTAATTCCGAAATTCAAAAAAGAGTTAGAGCGTCTAAACCAAGGACTTGATATGGCTTTATACATGGCCAGGTTAAATAACTTCCATGAAGATTTCCATGTTGAGACGATTTCATTAAAAGATACGGTAACAAAAAATATTAATGGATTAAAAGAACTATTTATTCGTAATGGCGTCTTCCCTGTTTTAGAAGTACATTCTGATCTAAAGGTTGCTTCTGATGCGAAATGGCTAAAATTTATTATCTATCAGTTAATGACAAATGCAGTCCGTTACTCTGGTGAGCGTGGAAAGAAAGTGTTCTTATCCGCTTATCGAAATGGAAAAGACATTATTCTAGAAGTTCGCGATGAAGGCGTTGGTATTCCGCAAGAAGATATTCGAAGAGTATTTGAACCATTCTACACTGGGAAAAACGGTCGTACATTCGGAGAATCTACCGGTATGGGGCTTTATATTGTAAGTAAAATTTGTGATTATTTAGGTCACTCTGTCAAACTAGATTCTGAAGTTGGTAAAGGAACGACGATTAAAATCATCTTCCACAATGCTGCGAATAATCAAGCAGAGAATGTAGAGAAGGTGACTGAAGCATGATCAGAACATATGCTAGCAAAATGTATGAGAACTCACTCTCATACATTTTTTGCAATACAACTACTTCTATATCTTCTAACCGGAGGTATAATCTATGACATTTTGGCAATTTGCATTTAAAAACGTCACGCGCAACTCGAGAGCTTATTTTGCTTACTTTGTAAGTAGTTCCTTTTCCATTGCTGTGTTCTTTTCGTTTGCTGTTTATTTGTTTCATCCGAAATTACAAAATCCCACTATGATCTCTGAAATTTCAGGATTAATGATTTTTTCAGAAGTTGTTATTGTTTTGTTCTCGTTCTTTTTTCTACTCTATTCAATCGGATCGTTTTTAAAAGTTCGTAAAAAGCAATTTGGAATTTTAACTATTTTAGGTATATCAAAAAAGCAATTACATCGACTCGTTTTCACTGAAAATATGTTAATTGGTATTTTATCTATCTTTTTCGGTATGCAGTTTGGGCTTGTTTTTTCGCAGTTTTTCTTATTAGTGACAGCGAAAATTACACATCTACCAGGGATATATTTATATCCCCCTACGAATGCTTTCATTTTAACAACAATTGTGTTTCTTGGTCTCTTTATCGCTGTATCTTCATTTACACCCATGCTAATTCGTACGAAAAAGACGGTAAACCTTTTAAAAACGAATGGTGGGAAACAAAAGGAAAGAAAACCATCCATATTTATCTCTCTATTTGGTGCTATCTGTTTATTAGGTGGTTATATTTTAGCTGCAAACCCTAAATATTTCTTCTCAATAAACACGCAAGTAGGCGTTATCTATATGGTTTCGAGTGTTTTTGTGATTCCAGCACTTGTTACAATTGGGACCTATTTTTTCTTTTCTCAAATTAGTTTCTTACTTATTTATATTTTAAAGAAAAGAAGAAAGTTTTATATGAAACGAATTAATATGCTTTGGATTTCGGATTTAGCAAGTCGTATTCGAACGAATATCAATATGCTTTTTATTGTAGCGATGCTATCTACAATTGCTTTCACAATGATTACGTTCCTATATGGATTCGGAAAGTTTACAAAGCTAGATGTTGCGAGAACTTCACCTTTTCCATTTTCTTATTTTTCATATGACGCAAATCCTTTTGCTAACGAGCATTTAACTTGGCTTGAACAGCAGTTACAAAAAGAAAATTTCTCTTATAAAAAGATCAAAGCTGATTTATATGAAACACCATTGAAAGAAGATGAAGGTATAACAACTTACAATGACATCTATGCCATGAAACAAAGTGACTATAACAAACTCGCAGCTCCCCTGCGAATGAAACAACTATTCATGAGCGATAACGAAGCATATGTCTTAAGCGGTGGCGCTTATTTCACCTTATTCAGCCAATTTGAGCCAAGCTTCAATAGAAAATCCATTACACTTTCTAGCACAAATACGATATTACAAGTAAAGGGCTATGAACAAGTAGGGGCCATTCCCTCTGACTTTTCATATCAAACTTTAATTTTACCTGACGCTGTTGTAAACAACTTACCAAATACAACAAAGCATGTAGCAGCGTACAATTATAACGTACAAAACTGGGAAAAGACGTATGAAATTGCTGATAATTTTATGAAAAAAATACAAAGAGATCGACAGGAATTCCAATACGAAGGACCCCTTATACGCTCCTATGAATCAGCAGGCTCATTATATAGAATCACATCAGGAAGTGCCGCATACTTCCTAATCGGGACATTCTTAGGTGTCATTTTCTTTATTGGAGCCGGTAGCGTTCTTTACTTCAGAATGTATACAGATTTAACGAACGAACAAGAAAAATATGTAGCAATTTCAAAAATTGGTGTAACAGATGCAGAGATGAAAAGATCTGCAACCATTCAACTTAGCATTTTATTTTTTGTTCCGTACGTTATGGCGTCCATTCATACAATGTTCGCAACAAAAATGCTCCAAGATGTAATTAATTTATCACTATTCAAAGAAATTTCAGCAGTTCTTATTATTTTTGGCGTAGTTGAAGTCATCTTTTTCTTATTCATTCGCTCCTTTTACATGCAAAAGTTATCAGAGTATACGAATGGTTAAGTTTTATAAATATATTAGTACAGGAAAAGGATACCTCTTATATCCTTTTCCTCTTCACTCTATTAGGAGGTTTAGGTGAATGACTTTTTGGCAGTTTGCCTTTAAAAACGTAACAAGAAACGCCAGAGCTTATTTCGCCTATTTTGTAAGCAGTGCGTTTTCCATTGCTATTTTTTTCTCATTTGCAGTTTATTTATTTCATCCTAAATTGCATATGACAGACGTGAATTATGCTCTGAACATATTAATGACAATTTCAGAAGTTGTCATTGTGTTCTTTTCATTTTTCTTTTTACTCTATTCAATTGGTACATTTTTAAAGGTTCGTAAAAAACAATTTGGGATTTTAACAGTACTTGGTATATCTCAAAAACAATTAAAGCGACTCATATTTATAGAAAATATGCTGATTGGTGTTCTTTCTATATTTTTTGGCATTCAACTTGGGGTTGTCTTTTCACAGTTCTTTTTATTAGTTACCGCCAAAATTACACACGTACCTGGTTTATATTTATATGGGCCTACAAGTGCTATCGTTTTAACTATCATCACCTTTCTTGGGCTCTTCATTCTCGTATCATCTTTTACACCAATGCTCATTCGTACGAGAAAAGCCGTACGTCTTTTAAAAGAAGGAACAAAACAAAAAGAAAGAAAAGCATCCGTTCTCATCTCTCTATTTGGTGCGATGTGTTTAATATGTGGATATGCGTTAGCCGCAAATCCGCTGTATTTTATGTCGCTAGGTGACATCATTGGGCTTTTATATGCCGTCTCTAGTATATTTGTCATCCCATCGCTTATTGCAGCCGGAACATATTTTTTCTTTTCACAGATTAGTTTTTTACTTATTCGTATATTAAAAACGCGAAGAAAGTTTTATATGAAACGAATTAATATGCTTTGGATTTCTGATTTAGCAACGCGCATTCGAACAAATATTAATATGCTATTTATAGTAGCGATGCTATCAACGCTCGCTTTTACAATGATTACATTCTTATATGGATTCGGGAAATTTACAAAGTTTGATGCGATTAGGCAAAACCCTTTCCCTTTTACGTATTTATCACATACTGAAAATACGTTAGCTGATGAACATTTAAACTGGTTAGAGCAAAAATTTAATGAAGAGCACTTTACTTATACAAAATTTAAAACAGACATATATGAAGTATCTTCAGCTGAAGATAACGCGCAGCTCTATTATGCCATTAAACAAAGTGACTATAATGTACTTGCTAAGGCGTTAAATTGGGAAACTCTCTCGGTGAATAAGAATGAATCTTATATTCTTATGAAAGACTTAGACGATCAAGTTGTTGGAACAATTCATACTAAAGAAAAGAAAAATACTCTTACACTTGCTCAAAACAATTTACAACTACACGTGAAAGAATATAAAAGTTATAACCCATTCCCAGACAGCTTAATATACCAATTGCTCATACTATCTGATGAAAATGTAGAAACATTATCCACCGTTTCAAAACAGATGAGTGTATATAACTTTAAAGTTAACGATTGGGAAGAAGCACATAATATTGGTTCAGCATTTATAACAAAAATCGATAACGACAATGCAGCTATTCAAGCAGAGCACCCACCGTTCCACGCAAGTGAAGCAAGTGACTCTTTATACAACACGAAACTAAACGTTGCTTCATTCTTCTTAATCGGAACTTTTCTTGGTGTTATTTTCTTCATCGGTGCGGGCAGTGTTCTGTATTTCCGAATGTATACAGATTTAACAAATGAGCAAGAAAAGTATATAACGATTACAAAGATTGGATTAACAGAAGCCGAGATGAAACGTTCAGCGACAATTCAACTTGCTATTTTATTCTTTGTTCCTTACATTATGGCATCCATCCATACGATGTTTGCGACAAAGATGCTACAAGAGATATTACATCTCTCGTTCTTCGCTGAAATTACAGTCGTACTTATGATTTTTGGAACGGTTGAAATTCTCTTTTTCCTTTTAATTCGTTCCTTTTATATGCAAAAATTATCACAACATATTAAGTTTTAAAAATAGAAAGGTGATTATTATGGAAGAAGTATTACACATAAAAAACGTCTCAAAAGTGTATGAAGGGAAAGTCCCTCATACCGCTTTAAAAAATATAAATTTACACGTGGATAAAGGTGAATTCGTCGCAATTATGGGGCCTTCTGGAAGTGGTAAATCTACGTTTTTAAACGTTATTTCTACAATTGATTCCCCTACTTCTGGAGAAGTCGTAATTAACGGCAAACAACCTCATACATTTCGTAGAGAAAAATTAGCAATTTTCCGCCGTCAAGAATTAGGATTTGTTTTCCAAAACTTTAACCTATTAGATACGTTAACGATTGGAGAAAATATCGTATTACCTTTAACGTTAGATAATGTTCCTTTAAAAGAAATGGACGAACAGCTCGATAACATTTCAAAGAAACTTGGAATTGATCATATTTTGGACAAACGTATTTTTGAAGTTTCAGGAGGACAAGCACAGCGTACTGCGGTAGCACGTGCTGTCATTCATCATCCGTCTCTTTTACTTGCGGATGAACCAACAGGAAACTTAGATTCAAAAGCAGCGATTGATGTAATGGAATTATTTACGAAATTAAACAAAGAAGAAGAGGCAACGATTTTAATGGTTACGCATGATCCGTTTGCAGCAAGTTATTGTAACCGTGTTATTTTCATTAAAGATGGAGAGCTTTACAATGAACTACACCGCGGATTGTATCGCGAGAAGTTTTATCAAGAAATATTAGATGTCCTAGCATTATTAGGAGGAAGACGTGGATGACATTTTGGCAATTCGCATTTAAAAATGTCTCGCGTAATTCTAAAGCATATTTCGCTTATTTTGTAAGTAGTGCTTTTTCTATTATGGTTTTCTTTTCATTTACTGTATATGCGTATCATCCGCGGTTACAAATTATGAATCAATTGCATGAACAAGATCCGCTCATGAACTTAGCTGGCATGGCACAGTTTGTTATCGTCTTGTTCTCGTTCTTCTTTCTCCTATATTCTATCGGTACATTTTTAAATGTACGAAAACAACAATTCGGAGTTTTAACTGTTCTCGGTATATCTCAAAAACAACTAAAACGACTATTGTTTACAGAGAATATGATCATTGGAATACTAGCTATCTTTGCTGGTATTCAAGGTGGTCTTGTTTTTTCTAATTTTTTCTTATTAGTTACTTCTAAGCTAACGGGTGCTGAAGGGTTATATTTATATTGGCCTACACAAGCAATCATCGTTACAACAATAACTTTTATTATTTTATTTCTCATCGTATCTACATTTACACCTATGTTCATTGGTACCCGTAAAACAACTCGATTAATTAAAAATAATAAAAATGAAAAAAGTGAAAAAAGACCTTCTATACTCATTTCATTGTTTGCCTTAATTTGTTTAGGGCTGTGCTATTATATTGCAGGATTTCCCAAAAGCTACGTAACAGAATCAAATACACAAAATGGATCTGTATTCTTTATCATATTATCCATTTTGCCACTCGTAGTAATCGGGACATATTTATTCTTTTCACAAACATTTCTTCTCTTTATCTTTATTTTAAAAAAGCGGAGAAAATTTTATATGAAACAAATAAACATGTTATGGATTTCAGATTTAGCTAGCCGTACTCGTAGTAATATTAATGTGCTCTTTATCGTTTCTATGCTATCTGCACTTGCATTTACCATTATTATTGCGCTATTTGCTACTAATAATAATACGAAAGCAATGATATTAGAACGATATCCTTTTCCCTTCACATATACGTCTAAAGAGGGAAATTCACTTGAACAAAAGCACATTGCTACAATTGAAACCGAGCTTACAAATGCTAATTTTCAATACAACAAACATAAATCTATAATGTTAAAAGATACAAGTTTAAAAGAAGACATTACTCTTATGAAAATGAGTGACTATAACACGCTTGCGAAACAATTAAAGAGACCAGAAATAACTCTTAATTCTACACAAGTTTATATTATTTCTCGGTATTCGCCAGAGCTCTTAAATCTTGTATCAAATCCATTTGCAAAACAAAATACAATTACAATCGGATCTAATAAAAAGGAATTTCATATTAAAGGATTTATTAATAAAGCGATTGAACCAGCCTTCGCATTCCCATATTTAATGGTTGTACAAGATGATGTATTTAATAATATGATTCCTCATATTGAAACAACCATAGTGTATAACTACTTCGTTGAAAACTGGGAAAATGCAATTACTCCGACGAAAAATATATTAAAACATATTAGGAATGATACAGATAGCTTCTATGAGGCACATAAAGATGCTGAACCTGATCTGCGTACACCATTTGATATTTATACAGCGACTGATGACCTAAAATACAGTAAAGGAAATTCAATTGCTACTTTCTTTATTTGGACATTTCTCGGCTTTATTTTCTTTATCGGAGCAGCTAGTGTTTTATATTTCCGTATGTATAACGACTTAACAACTGAAAAACAAAAGTACATTACGATTACGAAACTCGGCTTAACAGAATCAGAAATGTTTCGTTCTGCAACGATTCAATTAGGGATTTTATTTTTCATTCCTTATATCGTCGCTGGTATTCATACAGTATTTGCGATTCAGTTTTTACAAAGCATGTTTTCTTTCTCTTTATTAAAAGAACTACTCATTATACTTACGTTATTCGGGATTATCGAGATCATTTTCTTCTTCTTAATTCGCTCTCTGTACATTAATAAATTATCACAGCATATTAAAACGTGAATAAAATGGCCTTGTGCAATACGCACAAGGCCATTTTCAATAGTTTTTAATTAGCAGCAATATCCACCATAGCCGCCTGCATAACCGCCGTAACCACCATAACCACAACCGCTGCCTCCGCCGAAGCAGCTAGCACCGATGATGATTAATAAAATAAACAATACGATTAGAAGCGCAAAACCGCCGCCGCACCCATGTCTGCGGTTACAATCATCATGTCTGTGTTCACACTTTTCGCTCATTACTCTATTCCTCCTTTAGTATCATTCATAACAAGTTCACCTTGCTCTAAATGAGGGGATTCCATTTATAGTATGTTTTCAGGGCGAATAGGAAGCTTGGCTTACTTAAAAACGGGCTTGTTTTGGCAATTGGGCTTCATCAAAAAAAAGATACCTATTCAGGTATCTTTTAAAGAAACATATTCAACACAAGGGCAAAACCGAATGCAATAAATGATAACAATGTTTCCAGCACCGTCCACGTTTTAAACGTTTCCTTCACCGTCAAACCTAAATACTCTTTTACAAGCCAGAAGCCTGCATCATTTACGTGAGAAAACATTAGTGAACCTGCACCGGTTGCTATAACGAGCAATTCTAAATTTACACCAGACATGTGCTGAATAACTGGTGAAACAATTCCTGCTGCTGTCGTTAATGCTACTGTAGCTGATCCGGTCGCTATTCGAATTAATCCAGCTACCATGAAAGCTAAGACGATTGGTGATAACGATATATGTTCTGCCATTTGCGCAATCGCCGTTCCAACTCCACTTTCAATTAATATTTGTTTAAACCCACCACCTGCACCAATTATTAAAATAATTGAGCCTACAGGTAGTAAACTTTCATCTGTTAATTTTTTTATCATCTTTTTATTAATTCCTTGTTTGATGCCAAGTAAATAAAATGCTGCAAAACATGAAATAAGTAAAGCGATTACTGGACTTCCTATAAAGACAAAAAATTCAGTTATTTTTATTGGTAAAGAAATATACGGTGCAACTACTGATAAAATCATTAACACGACTGGCAGTAAAATAATAAAAAACGAAACTTTACGACTTGGTAAATCGGTTGATACAGTCGTAACTCGAACAAGCTCCGGTTCATTTTCAGGTATAACCCTCTTATGTACCCACTTCGCAAATATCGGCCCTGCGATGATGGCTGTTGGTAACGCGATAATTAATGAATATAAAAGTACTTTTCCTAAGTTCGCGTTATAAATCCCGATTGCAGTCATCGCACCTGGATGCGGAGGCACTAGCCCATGCACAATCGATAATCCAGCAATAACAGGTAACGCAATTAACAATATATTTTGCTTCGTCGTTTTTCGAATGGAAATAACAAGTGGTAATAAAATGACGATCCCCACTTCAAAAAAGACTGGAATCCCTATAACAAACCCTGCAAATAACATAGCCCAAGGTAATTTTTTTACGCCGAAAAATCGAATAAAGAAATCTGCAACTTGCATGCCTGCCCCTGAATCAGACATCATTTTCCCTAAGATAGTTCCGAGAGCCAAAATGCCAACTAAATGCCCTAATACACTACCAACACCAGTTTCATAGGCAGCCACTATTTTCGTTAAGTTCAGTCCAGACATAATAGCTAAAAATAAACTAGCAACTGTTAAACTAATAAATGCATGCCATTTCCACCATGATACCCCTAAAATGACAATTGCGATCGCAAGTAACGTGACGATTAATAAGTATATATCCATCTCTCATTCCCCTTACTTTTATAAAAAAAGAGGGAAAATCCCCTCTTTTTTATACGTCATAATTCACGACATAATGCTGCATTTCTGTATTGTAGTAGCCTTCGCTATATTCAATTACTTCGCCAACTTCATCGTAAGAATAGCGCATACGTTTTAATAACGCTGTCCCCTCTTTTTCACCTAACGATTCTGCAACGAAACTGGGCGCAAGTCCAACTGCGAATTCATCTCTGAAGTTTTCTAAATGTATACCTCGGTCTTCGACTAAATCGTAAAGTGATTGTAAATCAAAGTCCGATAAGTCTGTACTTGCCATTTTCGCTGAGAAATAGTGCGTATAATGAATATATGGCGCATCATTTAACGTATATAAACGTTCAATACGAAAACTCTCTTTACCGAATAAGCGAAATGGCACTGTTCCTTCTTCATTATGAACGACTTCTGCCTTTAGCAATTTCTTTTGTACTTTATATCCTTCTTCCACTAACACTTCAGTAAATTTCTTACCCTTTGACAGTTTTGTCGCAGAAGTATTACGGATGACTTTCGTTCCTTTACCGCTCTTCTTTTCCAAATATCCTTCTTGAGCGAGTTCTTTAATCGCATTACGTACTGTAATTTTACTCACTTTGAACTCTTCCTCTAATTGTGGTTCTGAAGGAATATTCGTATGAATCGCATATACACCATGCAATATTCGATCACGAATAATATTTTTTATTTGTAAATATAATGGTCCTTTTTTTCTCGTTACGTTCACCGTTACACCCACTACCTTTCTACATCACCTACTGATGCCGTCATTGCCCGAAGTATATCCTTCTCTGATGACATTGGCGTATCACCGACGATTGTATGTGCAAGCATGCCAGCTGCTGACGCAAATGAAACAGCTTTCTCTGGTGCAAACTCTTCTATCTCGCCATGAATAATCCCGCTCGTATAAGCATCTCCAGCACCTATTCTATCATATACAGAAAACGTAAGTGTTTTTGCAAAAGTGAACGTTCCATCTTTACATATAAACCCGCGCAGTGAATGTGTATTATCACCGTTAATAGAGCGATGTGTACCAGCGATTGTAGCAATATGATACGTTTCAGCTACCTTTGGAATGAGCTCCATCAGTTGTGCCTCTCGCTCCGTCTCTTCTGTTTTCATTCCTAGAACGAACATTGCATCTTTTTCATTCATCATAACAATATCAGCAAGTCCCAGCATTTCTTCATAATGCGGCTTTGCCTGTTCATATCCGTCTTCTCCCCAAAGTGATGGACGATAATTGCAATCAAAAACGACGGTTCCTCCGTTTTCTTTAACTGCTCTCGCTAAAGACTTCATATGATGGCGTACAGTATCATTCATCGCAAGTGTAATACCGCAAAAATGAACGATATCAATCTCCTTAGCAATTTCTTCAAATTGGTACATCTCTTCACATGCCGTATTGAAACTACTTTCTAATCGATTCGAATACGTAACGCGGCTTGCACGTGCTCCAAATCCATTTTCTAAAAAGTACATGCCGACATATTTGCCGCCCCTTGAAACAAGCGGGGTTTGCACACCTAACTTTTGAATGTATGATAATGCCGCATCTCCAACCGAATTTTCCGGTAAAGTTGAGATAAGAAGCCCTTCATGCCCTAGATGAGAAAGCCCCGCTGCAACATTCACACCTGTACCAGAAAATGAATAATTTAATGTGTTTGCTTGCGACAATAATTCATATCCTGGTACTTGCAGGCGCATCATTACTTCACCGAATGCTGCAATTTTCTTACGCATATTGATCAACTAACTTCTTCACGACTGCTAATAATTCACGCACATCTTCTGTTTTCGTATTACCAGTTTCTTTATCAATAATAGAAGAGTACACATGCGGGATAACTTGCTCTACATTTGCTTCAAGCGCAATACGTACAATTGTTTCGAAGTTTTCTTTATCAATTCCGCCCGTTGGCTCTAATGCAAATCCTTCTTCCGCACAAGCTTTCGCAACTACGCGATATTCTTCTTCATGAGCTAGCCCTTTCATCGGGAAGTACTTCAATGAATTTCCGCCCATATCACGTACAAGTGCGATCGCTGTTTTAATTGGAACGATTGCTTTTTCTTCTCCAGCCGCACTAATTGGGCCAGTAGAAATATTTACGTAACCTACTTTTCCTGTTGGCGATACTAAACTATTAATCCAGCTATCTTTTTCGCCAAGATTTGCACGTGTCGCTCCAACTGAAGGGAACACTTGGTTAATATGGCTACCAGGATAATGCTTCGCAATTTCAGCCACAACTGCCGCTTGGCGATTATCTCCTGCTCCTAGTCCGATTGATACAGCATCCTCAATTTCTTTTCCGTATGCTTTCATCGCCGTAACTGCTTCTTCTACTGTTGGGTAGTCTTTTGATAACACTCCCACTACTACATAACCTTCTGCTGCTTCAAAAATATCTTTCGCATTTTCTATATTGTTTGCCAATACATTTAATGCTACGCGGCCTTTATAAAAACGTTTTTGAATGTTTGTCATTTTAGTTTCCCCCTACAATTTCTCTCATTTTTTCTTCAATCACATGTATGTCATCACCTTGAAGTGGACGTGGATCGATATCAAAGAATCCTTGTCTTACTCCGTAATCACGTGTATAAATGGCAATTTCCCCTTCGCGTAATGCTGTCACAACATCTTTTGCTGATTTATTTAATTGTGTCTCGTTAATATGAATACGAGCTCTAAAGATTGCTCTTCCGGCTTCATCTTGAACGATCGTTACATTTACGCCGTTTAATTCTTTTAGCGGTATAAGTACTTGTAACAATTCTTTTTCTTGCTCGCTCTTATCTTCTTTTACTCCGTACTCATCAAGCGCTTGAAGTAAGCCAAATGTTGTTTCTTTCCCAACCTTCATACTTCTTCCGATGCAATGTAATTGCACTTTCAGCCACTCAATATACTTTCTTTTACCGCCCACAATACCAGAAGTAGGCCCTTCAATCGCCTTTGAACCACTATAAATGGCAAGGTCTGCATACTTCACATATTTTTGAATGTCTTCTTCAGCTGCCGCATCGACGATAAGCGGGATGTTATTTCGCTGCGCAACTTCCCATGCTTCTTCAACAGAAATCATATTTTTTTGTACTGCATGATGGGATTTCACATAAAGAATCGCCGCTGTATTTTCACCAATCGCATCTTCAATATGCTCTGCTTTCCCTTCATTTGCATAGCCAACTTCTACAAGTTTACCGCCGCCTAAGTAAATCATCGTTTCAACAGGGGCACCGTATTGAACGTTATGACCCTTTAACATAATCACTTCGTTTTTCGCGATTACTTCTTGATGAAGTCTTTCACTTTTACGGCGATTTCCTTCTGTAACGATACCAGCGATAGAAAGCGCAATTCCACTCGATGCTGAATTCACAACAACCGCTGCCTCTGACTCTAGAATTCTCGCAATATGGTCTCCTGCTTTATCTACTAAATCAGCAATTTCCACATAATTTTGTCCACCATGTTTCATTGCATCCATAACTGTATCTGTCGGAGCGGATACACCTAAAATACTCATTCTACCGCTCGCATTAATCACTCTTTTTAATCCATACTTAGCATTCAATGAATGACCCATTGATTACAACCCCTTTCGTATCAATCCTTCTTTCAGCAATGCGCTGATCCCCTTCTGAATCAATTAACGCAACCTTCTCATCTTTCACCGTAAATAAAGTTAAATTTGCAATATCGCCTTCTTGAATGCGGCCAAGCTCAGGTTTCTTAAGCCACTCTGCTGCATTTTTCGTAACCGCATCAATCACTTCTTCTAGCGGATAACCTAAGTAAAGGAATTTCGAAAGAACGTGAGCCATACTATACACTGGACCGTGTATACGGTTCTTCCGGTAAATATCTGTACTAATTGTATTAAGCGCAATACCGTAACGCTTCGCCGCTTCTGCTACTTTAAAAGAAAAACTAGCATTACCATGACCAACATCTAAATGTACGCCGCGATTCACTGCATCTAGTAACACAGGTAGCGGTTTGCCTTCTTCATCAAATAAATTATTTTCTTTCCCGTTTAAATAATGTGTAATGACATCATCTTTTTCTAAAAGAGGTACAACTTCCTCAATGCGAGGAGGTGCTGAACCGATATGTACCATAATTGGCAATGATGTTTCACGGGATAAATCACGCGCTATATGAAGTGGTTCAATTCCACTATCACAAACGACACTTTTACTCATTCTCGCCTTTAACCCAACGATTACATCTTTATACTTTTCTACTGCTTCTATTACTTTCTCTTTATCTATCCATTCCATATTGGATAATTCATCAATTCGTTTTAAACCGATGCGAGAAATATTTAAAAAGGCAAATAAATTCGTTTTTGCCTGCTCTCTACTTTTTACTAAATCTGCAATGCGATCAGCACCGCAGCTACCTGCATCAACAATTGTCGTTACCCCTTGCTTAACGCCAATTTCGTCCACCTCATCGCCATACGGATCAAACTCTGGAAAAGCATGAACGTGCAAATCAATCCAGCCACTCGATACGTAAGTACCAGAGTAATCAAGAACCTTTCCACCCTCACCAACACCAGCTTTCGTCACCTGTGCAATTTTATTATTTTCAATTACAATGTCAATCTCTTCCCCGTTCACACGTTTCACATTACGTAGTACGAATCGTTCTGTCATTGTACTTCCACCCTTTTCTATAAGAAGCCATAAGAATACGCTTACATTAAAATTTCATTTTTCTTTATCTCTTTCACACATTTAGAGTAGCACAAAAAAAGGGAGAAGTAAATATAACGTTATAATGTTTAAAAGTAAATAAAAAGATGCTCCTCAAAATGCGATAGTACAGGAAATTATATCAACGATTTTTCGAATATATCTATCATAACTTACAATATATCAACGATTTTTCAATTATATCTATCGTAACTCAAAATATATCAACGATTCGACAAGGAATATCGATTTACCGACAAAAAACGCCAATCCCTTTCTTATATACGAAAAGGCTGCTCCAAAACGGAACAACCTCTTTATCTATTCCTGAACCGTCACAATAACCCCATCCATATTGTTCCCCGAAATTTCATACTGCTTATTTACTGGGACATTTACGTTCATATTCTCTGAAACTTTATAATAAGAAACCGTATATTTCTTGCCTTCCACCTCAGTTGAAATTTCTTTTTCCTCTTTTAAGAACTCTAAATATTCCTCTAGCGTAAAATTCTTTTTTTGCATAATTGCGCTATGAGGTAAACCGACGTAACGTATATGCCATGGCTCATATTGAATGCCTGTAATGTTACTTTTATTTTTCGGGTAGCGTAATACAAAGCCATGCTTCCATACGTTCTCTTCCACCCACTTACCTTCAGGAGCCCTCTCCATTTTCTTTTGAGTAGACCCAACATCGAGTGATAATCCTAAATTATGCTCACTGTATCCTGCTGGGAGTGCATAATCTGATCCCATTTCTTTATATAATTTACTTTGTTCTTGAAAATCTCGGTACCCGCTACTCATTAGGAAATGCTGTACTCCATCTTTTCCAGCCGCATCGACAACGTTCAAAAACTTTTTTACAACACCCTTTGATAAGCGAAGGTTTCTATCAAATATTACATAACCTCTTACTAATTCACTATTATGATTTACATTTATAATATCAGACCTAATACTATCTTTCTTTACTGGGTAATCTTTATTAACTAATAGTAGATCCCCTTTATAAATTTGTTCTTTTGTAACCTCTACCTTTTCCATACTTGCAGTCTTTACTGCACTATTTTCCCCGCCGATTTTCACATCAATTTCCTTTTGAAATAACGGTGATATATAAACGCCTACACAGATTGTGCATGCTATAAAAAAAGAAATAAATACCCACTTTTTCATTTCTAGTTCCTCCTTAACGTAACTTACGTATAGAATAGAAAAAACTATTAAAATAAAAAGTGGGGTAAAGTTTAAATTTTTATTAAATTGTTACGTTCTCGTCTTTTGGCAATCTCACTTCAAATAGCGTTCTAACTACATTACTTTCAGCAGAAATCGTACCGTTATGCTGCTCGACAATATTTTTTGCAATAAATAGTCCAAGGCCTGTCCCGCCACGGTTCTCGGTTCTCGCTTTATCACCTGTATAAAACATATCAAATAGATACGGTAAATCTTCTTCTGGAATGCTATCTCCGTAATTCATAACTTGCACGACAACTTCTCCATTATCGACATACCCATTCATATCAACAAATTGTCCATCATATCCGTATCGAACAGCATTTGTTAACAAGTTTTCAAATACTCTAGCTAACAATTTTCCATCACCGTGCATCGGTAAATGAGCATCAACATGCAATCTAGCTTCTAAATGATGTTTCTCTAATAACGGATATAATTCCTCTTCTAACTGTATAAGCAACTCACTTATATCAATAGGCTTTTTATCCAGCTTTAGCATGCCATAATTCATACGTGTAATTTCAAATAGCTCATCAATTAAACTTTCCAGCCTTTGTGATTTCGTATATGCAATCGTGGAAAAATGTTTAATTTGTTCCTTCGTCAAATTCTCATCTTTAAGAATTAAATCTAAATATCCTAACACGGATGTTAATGGCGTTCTTAAATCATGAGCTAAATTCACAACGAGCTGATCTTTACTACTTTCAGCAAAGTCGCCTCTTTCCACAGCTTCTTTTAACTTTTCACTCGCAACATTTATTTCGCGCGCGATATTTCCAAACTCATCATTTGATGAAACTTGAACTTTATTTGTAAAGTTACCGTTCGCAAGATGATGAATCCCATTAGAAATTTCATCAAAGTATTTTAAATACGGTTTTGTCAAAAAGAAGAAAAAGATAATAGATAACGGAATAAAGAAAATTAAAAAGAAGTTAATGTCCCCAAATTCCCTTACCATTGATCGAAATTGCGCTAAAGGCTCTTCGTAGCGAACCATCTTTTTATAATACAGCTGCAATCCTTTATAAATTATATAAGTTACAGTTGCTGCAAGCACCATACTTAACGCAAATAAGGCAATCATTTTAAAACGAAAGCTTTTCATCATGTTAGCCATTGAAAGTATAACCTACCCCCCACACTGTTTTTATTAACTTATCCTTTCTTTTATCTTCCCCAAGCTTTTTCCGTAACGTACGAATATGTACCATAACTGTATTTCCACCTTCATAATAATCATCTGCCCATACTTGCTGAAAAATATTTTCCACATTGTACACTTTCTTCGGATGACTCGCTAATAAATATAAAATGTCAAATTCTTTCGGTGTTAACTCAATTTGCTCTCCATATACATTTACCGTTCGGCGCTCAGGATCAATAATGACTCCGCCAATCTCTAAAGCAGACTTACTTTCCGCTACTTTCGGTTGATTTAACGTAAAAAACCTACGCAGTTGTGCATTTACACGTGCAACTAGTTCTATTGGTGTGAAAGGCTTCGTCATATAATCATCCGCACCTAGTACAAGACCTGTCACCTTATCGAAGTCAGATGTTTTCGCGCTTAAGAAAATAATCGGCATATGATATTTGGCGCGAATCTGTCTCGTCACTTCATATCCATCCATTTTCGGCATCATAATATCTAAAACCACTAAGTCAATTGGCTGCGTTTTAATAATATGCACCGCTTCTTCTCCATCGGCTGCTTTCACAACATGATACCCTTCTTTTTTTAAATGTATCTCAATTAAATCAGCAATTTCTGCCTCATCATCAGCTATCAAAATTGAAATGCGCTTCATCTTACTCCCCCTTTATACGCTCGATTTTAAACTAGTCTATCCAATTTGTACAATACAAAAAAGGCTACCCGTTTGAGTAGCCTTAGTCAATGAAATTATATCAGCGATTATTGAAATATATCGACTTACCGACAATTAACGACAAAACCCTCTCGCTATTTGCGGACAGCCTAACGAAACTTCCATTTACCGCTCAAACACAATCCGCTGCTTCGTAATTTCATCCAGTCTCTTGCGGTCTACTTCATACTCAGCTTCAACACTTTGCGGTACAATCACTTTCCCGCCCTTAAGCATCACTTCCGGCGAAATAATATCCTGCTCCCAATGTCGACTAGAAGCGGATATATCACCAGGAATCGTAAAGTTCGGCAATGAAGCAAGCGCAACATTTTGCGCTCGTGAAATCCCCATTTCCACCATGCCACCGCACCAAACTGGGATGTTATGCTCCATACAATAATTATGAATTTGAATTGATTCTGTTAATCCGCCCACTCGCCCTGGTTTAATATTCACAATTCGGCAACTGCCAAGCGTAATCGCAACGCGCGCATCTTCTAAGCTATGGATGCTTTCATCTAAACAAATCGGCGTTTCAATTTTCTTTTGCAGCTGTGCATGATCAAGAAAATCGTAATCCGCTAGCGGTTGTTCAATCATCAGCAATTGAAATTCATCTAGTCGTTTCAGCCTCTCCGTATCCGCTAATGTATAGGCTGAATTTGCATCAGCCATTAACGGGATATTCGGAAACTCTTTACGAATTTCTTTCAATAATTCGTAATCATGCTCTGGCTTTATTTTCACTTTAAAACGCTCGTATCCTTCTTCCGCGTACTTCTCGATTTGTTTTAGCATAACCGGAATCGTATTGATCCCGATTACAACGCCGACCTCAATTTCAGACTTCGTTCCGCCAAGCAATGTCGCTAGCGGTTTCTTTTGACGCGTCGCATATAAATCCCAAACAGCCCCTTCTATTCCGGCCTTTGCCATTCGGTTTCTCTTTATATGCTGGAACAAACTCGGCACTTCATTCGGATGAGAAATTTCAGTTTCCAATAAATCCGGTATTAAAAAATCCTGAAGTACATGCAGTGCTGTCTTCACCGTTTCTTCCGTATACCACGGTTCAGAAAAAGCAACGACTTCACCAAAACCAACGTATCCATCTTTATCTTCTAATTCAACGACGATACTCTCACGCCTTTCGTAAGTTCCGTAGCTTGCAGCAAACGGGATTACGAGTGGCATTTCCGTTATATAAAGTGTCACTTTTTTTATCTCCACCTAAATCTCCTCCACTAATTGTCTTAACTCTCGTCTTAACAATTTTTTCGAAGCGTTTCGTGGTAATTCCTCTAAGAAACACACTTTCTTCGGCACTTTATATTTCGCTAATTTCTCCTCGCAAAAATGAAAAATTTCTTCTTCTGTTACCTCTCCGTTTTTTACAACAAAAGCAGCTGGCACTTGTCCCCAACTTTCGTCAGCCATACCGACAACACCGGCTTCTGCTACTGCAGGATGAGAGAGTAACACTTCTTCAATTTGAGCTGGATATATATTTTCTCCCCCAGAAATAATTAAATCACTGCGGCGGTCTAATACGTATAAAAATCCTTCTTCATCTAAATAACCGAGGTCACCAGTATGAAGCCAGCCATTTTGAATTGTTTCACGCGTCGCATCTTCACGGTTAAAATAGCCACCTGTTACGTTCGGCCCTTTTACAACAATTTCTCCTTCAGCATGTGGAGGCACTACTACGCCGTCTTTTTCAATACGAAGCTGACATTGGAATAGTGGTTTTCCAGCTGATCCTACTTTCGTTAACATGTAATCTGCTGATAACGTACAAATTTGCGAAGACGTTTCTGTCATACCGTACGTTTGATACACAGGAATTCCTTTTTCTACACACGTTTCTAATAACGGTTTCGGCGCTGGCCCTCCGCCTAGTAACATGCATCGTAAAGAAGAGGGATATGTCTCTTCTCCAAGTCGCTCTAAAAGATCTGTTAACATTTTAGAAACGACAGAAATAATCGTAACGCCTCTCGTTTGAAGTGCTTCATGAATAAAATTAGCATCATATTTCGGAACGAGTAAAATGCGCATACCGTACATAATATTTTTCATTAACAGAGATAGCCCGCCAACGTGGAACATCGGCATACAAGCTAACCAGCAATCATCATCACGAAGCCCTAAATTAAGCGAAGAACCGACTGCGCTTGCCCAATGATTACCGTACGTTAAAATAACGCCTTTCGGCTTCCCTGTCGTCCCAGACGTATAAATAATTGTCATCGCTTCTTCTAAAGAGAATTCTTCCTGTATAGATGCTTCCGCCTTCGATCCATTCATCACTTCAGCGAATGAATATACAGGAACATCTGTAGTCTCAAAATCTTGATCCGTCACTAAACAAACAACTTCAGCATCATCCATTTGCCAAAGTAGCTCTTCTCTTGAAAGACGCGTATTTAAAAGCACAGCTACTGCACCTACGTAAGATAGGGCGTGAATAACTGTAATCATCTCCATACCATTTTTCATCAGAACAGCCACTTTTTGCGCCCGCTTCACTCCAACGTGCGTGAGGTGTTCACAAACAGATACTACTTTTTCATGCAACTGCATAAAAGTAACCTTTTCGTCCTCTATTTCAATTGCAGTACGCTCTGGTGTTAAAAACGCACGTTGCTTTAACCAGTTAGGCATCGGCTCCATCATTCATTCTCCTTTCATGAAAGAAAGAGACTTGATGTGACATCAAGTCTCTTAGTTGTTTTGTTTCCGGTTGATTCCATCTAGCTACAGCGGCTAGAACAGTCGGTGGCTTCACACCTTCCTACGCCCTCTTGTTCTAAGCAAGCCGCTTTCGCTTTTGGTTTCATCCAGCTGCGCCTCCTAGCCCCTTCCGTCTAAGAACCTTCCGCACGAGAAAGTAAAAAACACTTTCTGTGCGAAAGAACCTTAGCCTACGAGGCTAAACAGTCGGCTCCGCTTTTGGTTTGATCACGGGAAACGAGGGAATTGACCGAAGTCCGGGCTGCGTTTTTCTTTGAACGCGTCACGACCTTCTTTTGCTTCGTCAGTTGTGTAGTACAATAACGTTGCATCTCCAGCTAATTGTTGAATACCAGCTAGACCGTCTGTATCTGCGTTGAATGCAGCTTTTAAGAAACGAAGTGCCATTGGGCTGTTTGCTAAAATTTCTTGTGCCCATTGTACTGTTTCTGCTTCAAGCTCTTCTAATGGTACTACAGTGTTTACTAAGCCCATATCAAGTGCTTCCCCAGCACTATATTGACGGCATAGGTACCAAATTTCGCGAGCTTTCTTGTGGCCTACCATACGAGCTAAGTAACCAGCTCCGTATCCACCGTCAAAGCTTCCTACTTTAGGACCTGTTTGTCCGAATACAGCGTTGTCTGCAGCGATTGTTAAGTCACATACGATATGAAGTACGTGTCCTCCACCGATTGCATAACCTGCTACCATTGCGATAACTGGTTTAGGAATTGCGCGAATTAGACGTTGTAAGTCTAATACGTTTAGACGTGGGATTTGGTCGTCACCTACATATCCACCATGACCGCGAACTTTTTGGTCGCCGCCAGAACAGAATGCACGTCCACCTTCACCTGTTAAAATGATAACGCCAACATTTGCATCATCACGAGCGTGTGCAAAAGCGTTGATTAACTCCATTACCGTTTTAGGACGGAATGCGTTATGTACTTCAGGGCGGTTAATCGAAATCTTTGCGATACCATTGTATGTTGAATAAATAATATCTTCGTAATTGCCTTCTTTTACCCATTCAATAGCCATTACAACTACCTCCTTGTATATTTCTGATCTCCTCTATAAGTGTAGCTTCCCTCTTAGGTGAAAAAAGCATCACTGCATAGTTTTTAGAAATCCCTTTACTATTGTATCAAACTTTTCAGGTTGTTCCACATGAATTGCATGGCCAGCACCATCAATTTTGACAAATTTCGCGTCAGAGACGCATTTTTCGATATTTTTTAATATGCGAAAGAACTTTTCATCATGCTCACCGTTCATTAAAAGAACAGGCATTTTTAAGTTTTGTAGCTCATTCCACCATGAAGGCTGAGCCCCTGTTCCCATGCCTCGCAAGCTATTTGCAAGTCCTTTTGGACTGTTAGCAAGTCGTTCTTTTCGCACTGCTTCTTGTACCTTTTCTGCTAAACGTTTTTGCGTTTCGAACAGCGGAATATTTTCCCACATCGCTACAAAACTTTCGATTCCTTCTCGCTCAATTTTATGAGCAAGCCGCTCATCTTTTTCACAGCGTTCTTCTCGCTCATTTTCACTTTCAAGCCCAGCTGTACAATTTTCTAATAAAAGAGAACGTACATATTCTGGATATAGGCATGCCATCGTAATCGCCAGTCTACCGCCCATTGAATAGCCGAGTATGTGCGCTTTTTCAATATGAAGGTAATCTAGCAACTCTTTCATTTGTAATGCCGCATTTCTAATATCATAATGCGTCACAGCTTCAGGACTTTCCGTTTTTCCGTGCCCAACAATGTCTACTAAAATGACTTGAAATTTCTCGCTCCAAGAAGGAACGAAAAAACGCCACGTTTCCATGCTTCCCGTAAAACCATGAAGAAGTAGAAGTGGTTCACCGCTTCCGACTACTTCATATTCATACGATACACCTTGCAGCGTTACTTTCATCGTGATTCACCTTGTAAAGATGTAGTAATCACGTCCATCGTTTTTGCCCATAATGTACGGTGCAATGTTAAGTTCTCATCACGATTCGTACAAATTTCCACAACGTGTAAACCTTCCGCCCTTGTTCCCTTTTGTACCTCTTCTCGGAATTGCTCCCAACCATTTACACGGCTAAATGAACCACCGTACATTTTAACAACGTGTTCATAATCAAGCCCAATCGGTGTTCCAAATAATGATTCAAAATGTTCCTTTTTCTCATACTGTGGTAAGAATGAGAAAATACCGCCACCGTCATTATTTACAACGACAATTGTTATGTTTAATTCATGTAATTTCGCTGCTAACAGTCCATTTAAATCGTGATAAAATGATAAATCACCGATGACTAATACGAGCGGATCACAAATAACGCTCGCGCCTAAAGCTGTTGAAATGATTCCATCGATACCATTTACACCGCGATTTGCCATCACCTGAATATTTTTATCTGATGTGAAGAAGAATGAATCTGTATCACGAATTGGCATACTATTACTCGCAAATAACGTTGCCCCATCTGGTAATACGCGTACAATATCCGTAATAACCTTTCCTTCAAATGCCGTTTCATATGTTTCCATTTCACGAAGCGTTGCCTTCGTTTTTTCGTTTATATGTTGCCACATTCCGAACCAATCATTCTTTTTCATAGCTGGCATTTTTTCTATTAATGCACTACAAAATGCAATATCATTTGCCTGTACAACTTCTGTCGCAACAAGAGCTGGATCTCTCCATTGTCCGGATTCGTCGACAACGATATGAACGGCTTTCGTCTGTTTTTTAATAAACTGCGTTAATGCTTTCGAAACAGGCATACCACCAAAGCGAATCATAACTTCTGGCTTCCATGTTTCTTTTAACAACTCATTTCGTAAAAATGTATCGTAACAGTCGATTACCATCGTTTTATCGTGATGTCCGCTACGAATGTTAGAAAGTGGATCCGCTAATATTGGATATCCTGTTTTTTTAGCTAATTGTGCCGCAAACGCTGCGATTTCTGAATGACTATCATCTCCACAAATAATAAGCCCCTTTTCCATATGTGAAAGGCGCCCTACAAGAGAATCTACATATTCACTCGGCATCGTCACGTTCCCTTGCTGAACTACTCCTGTATATTCCCCGCGTCCTTTATCCCATAAACTTTCTAATGAAAAGTCCGGGATAAGCGGTTCACGAACTGGAAAATTAAGATGAACAGGTCCTTGCGGCGTTAAAAGTGCGCTTGCTATCATGCGCTGCGTCGTCATGCGAGCATAATGATACATCGCTTCACTCGCTTCTGGAATTGCCATCTCTGTAAATTGCTTCACAAACGTACCGTATAAATGAATTTGATTCATCGCTTGTGGTGCACCGACATCTCTTAATTCATGCGGTCTATCTGCCGTTAAGACGATAAGCGGCACTCGTGAATGAAAAGCTTCACATACAGCTGGGTAATAGTTCGCTGCTGCCGTTCCTGACGTACATAATAATGCAACAGGACGTTTTTTTGCTTTTGCGATACCGAGCGCAAAAAATCCTGCTGATCTTTCATCTACGTGTAAATATGTGTTCATTCCTTCATGTTGTTCCATTAGTAGAGCAATCGGCGTTGACCGTGAGCCTGGACTAATGACAACATCACATACATTTAGACGCGTCAGTTCATCCACGAACGCGCCTAAATAATATGATAATGCTTCTATATGATTGTTCATTTCATTAATTCCTCCAAAGCACCAAGCATCGGTCTAAACTTCAAACTTGTTTCTTCATATTCAAGTTGCGGTACAGAATCAATTACAATCCCACAACCGGCAAATAAGGATGCTTTCTCGCCATTTAATAATCCGCAGCGAAGCGCAACCGCAAATTCACCATTTCCTTCATCATCTATCCACCCAATCGGTGCACCGTACAATCCTCTTTCTAACAATTCCACATCACGAATGAGCTTCATCGCTTCCAAACGAGGCGTCCCGCCAAGAGCTGGTGTTGGATGTAATTCTTCTACCATTGTTAAAAGACTCACATCACCTTTTGCTTCTACAGGCGTATATAAATGAATTAAGTTTTTCGTTGTTAATAAACCCGGACTTTCCGGAATATTAACGACGTTGCAATGCTCATTTAATACACCGCGAATCATGTTCACTACATAACCATGTTCCGCTAAATTCTTTTCATCATGAAGAAGCGCATTACCATTTTGTTTACTTTCTTCTATAGAATGACCATGACCGATTGAACCAGCAAGACACATCGACGTAAACTTCTCAGCTTCTTTGCGAATTAATCTCTCTGGCGTCGCTCCTAGGAAACATGCTCCTTTATAATCAAAAGAAAATACGTAACAATCCGGTTGCCCCATGCGAAGCGCTTCTAAAACAAGAGCAGAATCAATAGAATGATTCACCTCTACTTTTAACTCCCTCGCTAATACAACCTTCTGCACGTTACCCTGCTTCATCTCATCTTGCACTTTCTCAATTGCTTTCATCCAGCCTTTCGGATCAACTTCTACTTTAGAAGTAACAATTAATTTCGATCCTTCTAGCGCACATTTACTCTCCCCAAAAATTTTCTCTTCTAAAGAAATCATTTCGTTATAAAGAGTTTCTGCACAATCTGTTTCTGAAACAAACGTATTCATCGTTAACCACGCTTTTTCATTTTTTACAGTTAATAAAAATGCGGGTAGTGAAAATGTTGTATCTTTAAATTCTTTCCATAGGTCTGTTTTCTCTTTTTCTGGATCAAATGAAAACCCACCAAATAAAAGAGGACCTGTTCCAAATTCATATTCATCTCTTTGCACAAATGCATTCTCTTTTACTTTCTCCCACTCATCACGAGCAGTTTGAAAGCGCTTATGAGAAGAATTTGCTATAGTGAAAACAGAGCCAATTCCTGCAAATATTACATGCTGAGCTGGGTCTGCAAAATAACATCTATTTTCGAATGAAGTCCTTTTTCCTGCTGCATAAAACAGAAGTGGATCCACCCAGTCTATTTGTTTGACAAAACTAACTAATGTTTTTTCATTCTTTACACGCTTAATGGCCGCACTAAGAACTTCTTGCAAGCCTTTTTGTTTCGTTTGAATCACAATTGTCTCCCCCCTATGGGCGAAAAATAGTCATAATTACGCTTGATTTTAAGATACACCTCAAACGAAAGGCCTGTCAACGTTTAGCATTTCTGAGAAATTCACCTTCTCTTCCTAGAAAATAAACGTTGACACTAAATGATGCTTTTTCTACACTTAATTGTGTACAATATGTGACCTAAGGAGGATTCAACATGGAAATGAACGTCGAAACGAATTCCTCTCCTACGGCGCCAAAGCCAAGTAAACAAACAGGCTGGCGCATTTGGTGGAGTTTACTACGCCCCCATACATTAACAGCAGCTTTCGTTCCTGTTTTCATCGGAACAGCATATGCGATGCAGGTCGGAGGTATAAATCAAATACATCTCCCTCTTTTCCTTATGATGCTTCTTGCTTGTCTTCTCATTCAAGCAGCAACAAACATGTTTAATGAATACTTTGATTATAAAAGAGGACTCGATCATGAAGGTTCAGTTGGAATCGGCGGCGCTATCGTTCGCGATGGCATTCAGCCAAAAACAGTACTGAACTTAGCATTTGGATTTTTTGGCATCGCAATGCTATTAGGCGTTTATATTTGTATGAATTCTAGCTGGTGGCTTGCTGCAATCGGTCTCGTTTGTATGGCCGTTGCTTACCTTTATACAGGTGGACCAATTCCAATTGCGTATACACCATTTGGAGAGTTAACAGCAGGATTATTTATGGGTGTTATCATTATTGGTATTTCATTCTTTATCCAAACTGGAACAGTAACATCAGAAGTAATTTTACTATCTATTCCAAGCTCCATATTAATTGGTGCAATTTTACTATCTAATAATATTCGTGACTTAGATGGCGATAAAGAAAATGGTCGTAAAACGTTAGCAATTCTCGTTGGACGCGAAAGAGCCGTTGGTGTTCTAGCTTCTATGTTCATTGTTGCTTACATTTGGACAATTGCTTTAATTATCGTAAATATCGTATCTCCATGGATGTTTATCGTATTTTTAAGTGCACCGAAAGCATTTAAAGCGACAAAAGGTTTCATCGGCAAAAGCATTCCAATGGAAATGGTACCTGCGATGATCTCAACAGCAAAAACAAACACAATTTTCGGTTTTCTAATGGGAATTGGATTATTACTTGGATATTTCCTATAAAAAGAGCTGCTTATGCAGCTCTTTTTTATATACCGATTTCAGAGCTGAAATTCATCTCATAATTCCTACTCTCAACGCTCATACTATGTAAAGAAACTGAATTGTAGGAAGGTGGATGACAATGTTAACTCCACAACAAGTAAATCAATTTAAATCCGTTTTAGAAAAACAAAAACAAGAACTAGAGCAAACAATACAAACTCATGAAAATGAAAATCGTGCCTCTGAACGCGATTCCGTCGGAGAATTGTCTAGCTATGATAACCATCCAGGTGATATGGCTACAGAGCTATATGAACGTGAAAAAGATTTCGGGCTTATTGAGCTTTGGCATAAACAGCTAGAGGATACGAAACATGCCTTGCAAAAAATAGAAGCAGGTACGTACGGTATTTGTGAAGTGTCTGGCGTGGAAATTCCATTTGAAAGATTAGAAGCAATGCCGACTGCTACAACATGCATACAGCACGCGACAAATAAATTAAATATGGAGACCCGTCCAGTTGAAGAAGAAGTATTGGCTCCTTCTTTCCATAAGCACGATGAAGATCATTCTGTTGAGTACGATGCAGAAGATGCGTGGCAAGATGTCGCAAATTATGGAACGTCTGAAACACCGTCTGATTTAGAAAGACAAGATTCAAAAAATTATAATGGTATGTATGTAAATAGTGAAGAGAATGTTGGATATGTAGAGGATTTCGAAAACTTTATCGGTACAGATATCTATGGAAAAAACCCACAAGTTTTCGCCACAGAAGAACATGAAGAGTATGAACAAATGCTTGATGACTTTGAAGAGCGTACCTTCAAAGGCGAATTATCTTCAAATGAATCTAGTTCCAAAGAGTAAAGTGAAACTTTAATTAGTGTGGGGACCATCCCCCACTAATTATTAGCCCACACCCTTCGGACGTTTACGGGATAAAAAAAAGCATTCCGAAATTCGGAATGCTTTTTATCGCTAGCTAATTAGTTTTTTGTAACGTTAGCTGCTTGTGGTCCGCGGTTTCCTTCAACGATTTCGAAAGAAACTTCTTGACCTTCTTCTAAAGTTTTGAAGCCTTCGCCTTGGATAGCTGAGAAATGTACGAATACGTCTTCTCCGCCTTCAACTTCGATGAAGCCAAAACCTTTTTCGCCGTTAAACCATTTAACTTTACCTGTTTGCATGTCATGTACCTCCTAAATAAAAATGAAACTATGAATCCACATGAAAAGGTGGATATAAAGGACATGAATGTATAACAAGCTTACAGCCTTTAATACAACGTGCTTTATTTCCGTACCACATTATGTAGCTCAATAGTGCTTTCACTATATCACGCTATATGAAAAACGTCAAATGAGAACACTTTCATTCCATCATTTTTTTATAATTTTAATATAATGTTGAATTTCCATCTCCTTATTTTATTTGAAAATTAACAAAACTAGAGTATTCTAATACTATTAAATTCTGTACAATATAAATATATATTACATATGAGGTGAAAAAAATGAAGGCACATGAAATCGAATATAAGTTATACGGTGACGATATGCAGTTCGTTGAAATTGAATTAGATCCAGAAGAGAGTGTTATCGCAGAAGCTGGGGCAATGATGATGATGGAAGACTACATCGAAATGGAGACAATTTTCGGTGATGGTTCTGGACCATCTAACGGTCTATTCGGAAAATTAATGGGGGCTGGTAAGCGTCTTGTTACAGGTGAAAGCATGTTTATGACTGTATTTACAAATACAGGTCACGGCAAACGCCACGTCTCATTTGCTGCTCCTTATCCTGGTAAAATTGTTCCTGTTGATTTAACAGAATATCAAGGGAAAATAGTTTGCCAAAAAGATGCGTTTCTTTGTGCTGCAAAAGGTGTTTCTATCGGAATTGAGTTTACTAAAAAAATAGGAACTGGTTTCTTTGGTGGTGAAGGTTTCATCATGCAGAAACTTGAAGGTGATGGTCTAGCTTTCATGCATGCAGGCGGAACTGTATATAAGCGCGAATTAAAACCCGGTGAGAAACTTCGCATTGATACAGGTTGTCTCGTTGCCATGACAAAAGACGTTAACTATGATATTGAATTTGTAGGAAAAGTAAAAACAGCTCTATTTGGCGGTGAAGGTTTATTCTTCGCAACGCTAGAAGGTCCTGGAACGGTTTGGATTCAGTCCTTAACACTTAGCCGCTTAGCAGCACGCCTTACGAGTCCAGCAGCTCAAAGCACCGGTGAAGGCAGTGTTTTAGGTGGACTTGGTCGTTTATTAGATGGAAAAGAGTAAAAGTGCCCTTATGGGGCGCTTTTTATTTAGGTGGACTACGCTTCCCCTCCCCCTCATATAACTAAATGTTCCATCCTCATTTTCAAAACCCTCAAAAAGAATGAATCAAGTCCCTCACTGCATATATTTAACCATACCTTTTCTTAAGGAGGGCTTCCTTAATGCGTACTCCTTTATCCTTTGATAAAGACACTGCCATATTGTTAGCTTCTTGTTGTGAGTTAACGTATGAACAATATAAACAAAATGGGATTTTTGAAATACCAGATGGTTTTCAATATGTACAAGGTTTTCAAGGAAAAACCATTCAAATGACAGAATGGTTTGGATTCATATTAGAATCTGAGGATACAATTATTGTAGCTTTTCGGGGCACACAAACAGATACAGACTGGATTATCGATTCACTCGTCAACCAAAAGCCATACCCATATGCTTTAAACAGTGGAAATGTCCATAACGGCTTTCTTTCTATTTATGAATCTTGCCGAGATTCTATTATGGATATGCTCGTATCATTGCCAGCCCATAAAAAACTACTAGCTACCGGACATAGTTTAGGTGGTGCGCTTGCTACATTACACATATTAGATGCACGTATCAATACTGCCTTCGCACAGTATGGCCTTTATACATTCGCTTCTCCAAAAGTAGGAGATATCGCTTTTCGAAATTATTATAAACTACAAGTAGCTAGTAGCTTTCGTTTTGTAAATTTATTCGATGTCGTTCCACTTCTCCCTCCGCGAAACATAAATTTTAATGATCGTGATTGGGAATATGCCCACGTTCATCACAATATGACATTTACAAAAAATACAAAATCTATTACGAATAATCATTCCATGACAACATACAAAACATGTCTGACTTCTCATTTTTAACCAGTAAACAATTGGAAATTATACATTCGTATACTATAATAATATATGAATTTACTTTTGGATGAGGGGACCTTACATGTTAAAGTTTATCTTTGCACTTTTTCTCATTGTAATTTTTTCGGTTACAGGTTTCTTTACATTTTCATACTTTGCGACAGGAGAATATGGTGGAACAGGCATAATCTATACCGCTATCCCATTTCTTTCTTAAGCAAAATAAGTAAACCGAGCTTAATCTCATTAAGCTCGGTTTACTTTGCGAAGCAATCGTATTCCTGTTTTAAAAGCGAATACACTTTAGAATCACTGTACGTATTATTCATTTTTACATTTTGCCTCAATGTACCTTCATATACCATTTTTAATTTTTGCATCACACGTTCAGAAGCTACATTTTTCACACTACATCTCCCTTCAATACGATTCAAATTTAATTCTTGAAAACCAACTTTTATAACTTGTTCTAACGCTTCAACAATACATCCTTTTCCCCAATATGTTGGACTAATTACAGCTCCAATCGATGCACTATTATGTGGCATAAGCCATATTCCACACGTTCCAATTACCTTTTGGTTATCATTCAGCATAATAGACCATATAAGAGCCTTACCATCTCGTATCGTTGTAAACATATTTTCTAATAAACGATGAGTTTCCTCTTTCGTTTTATGTACTTCCCTCGGTACATATGTAGCTGTTTCCGAATTAGAATATACTTCAAATAAATCAGCTGCATGTGCACCATGTATCTTCGTTAAAATTAATCTATTTGTTTTTAAATCCCCTTGTTCATACATACCCTTCATATGCCATTCACCACACTTCTGTATAATGAGTAAAAGTCCCTTCAAAAGGGACTTTTACTTAATACTGTTTAACCGCATTACCAATACCCCAAATTTCATTACTGTACTGCAAAATCGTTCGATCGCTCGCAAAATGACCTGATTGTGCAATATTTAAAATCGACATTTCTAGCCATTTCGTTCGATTTTCATAAGTACGCCCTACAGCTTCTTGCCTTTCCGCATATGGACCAAAATCTCGCAAAACGAAATATTCATCATTTTGAATAACGAGAGAATCGTAAATTGCTTCAAATTCAGCTCCCGACTGTGCAAAGAAACCATTCGTTAACTGATCTACTACTTTTTTAATATGCATATTATGGTGATAATAATCACTTGCACGATATCCACCATTTTGATAGTAATGAAGAACCTCTTCCGCTGTTAAACCGAAAATGAAACAGTTATCATCACCGACCCTGTCATTTATTTCAATATTAGCTCCGTCTAACGTGCCGAGTGTAATCGCACCATTCATCATAAATTTCATATTTCCTGTTCCTGATGCTTCTTTACTCGCAGTTGAAATTTGTTCACTTACATCAGCCGCTGGGAATATATCTTCCGCTACAGAAACTCGATAGTTTTCTAGAAAGATAACTTTCATATATTGGCTTACGTACGGATCGTTATTTACTTTCCTTGCGAGTTCATTAATTAATTTAATAATTTTTTTCGCATAATAATAGCCAGGTGATGCTTTCGCTCCAAAAATAAAAGTACGCGGATAAAATGTAAAACTAGTATCCTCTTTCAAACGGTTATACAAATATAAAATATGAAGAACGTTTAATAATTGTCGCTTGTAAGCATGCAGTCTTTTTACTTGCACGTCAAAAATAGAATTTGGATCAATTGTAATCCCCATTTTATTATGAATACGCTCTGCTAAAATCCCTTTACGCTCTTGTTTTACCTCTGCAAATTTCTCTTGGAAACTCGCATCATATTGAACTGTTTGCAACGCCTGCAGCTTAATCGGTTCTTTCTTCCACTCTGTTCCAATCGCCTCTGAAATAAGGTTCGTCAGCTGCGGATTTGCCTTCATTAACCAACGTCTATGAGCGATTCCATTCGTCTTATTATTAAACTTATCTGGATAAAACTCATAAAACAATCGCATTTCACGTTGCTTCAAAATTTCCGTATGAATTTTTGCTACACCGTTTACGCTATGGCTACCGACAATTGCTAAATGAGCCATTTTCACAAGATCATGTGCAATAATCGCCATATCTTCAATGCGATGCCATTCGTACGGATAACGTTCCCAAAGTTCATGACAGAAACGTTCATTAATCTCTTCAATAATCATATAAATTCTCGGTAATAACGGTTTAAAAATGTGAATTGGCCACTTCTCAAGCGCTTCTGATAACGTCGTATGATTCGTATAAGAAATCGTTTGCGTCGTTATGTGCCAAGCCTCTTCCCATGCTAGTTTTTCTTCATCTAATAAAATACGCATCAGTTCTGGAATCGCTAAAACCGGATGTGTATCATTAATATGAATCGCAATTTTTTCATGTAATTGACGAAGGTCACCATATCTTTCTCTATGCGTACGAACGATATTTTGTAAACTTGCTGATACGAGGAAATACTGTTGTTTTAAGCGAAGTATTTTCCCCTCATCATGCGTATCATCTGGATATAAAAACTCCGATACCGCCTCTGTTTCACGCTTATATTTCAAAATATCTTTGCAGTTTTGCGGGAAAGGAACTGGTTCAGCATTCCAAAGCCTAAGCGTATTTACAGTACTCGTCTCATAGCCTACTACTGGAACATCATATGGTACCGCCATAATGACTTCTGCATTCGTATGCCTGAACTCTAAACGTCCATCCATTTCTAACGGCTCCACACTGCCAAAATAGCTTACTTCTACAGCTTGATCATGCCTTCTTACTTCCCATACATTTTCATGAAGAAGCCATTGTTCTGGAAATTCAACTTGATAACCATCAACAATTTTCTGATCAAACAAACCATGTTTATAACGAATTCCACAGCCGTGTCCTGGTAAGTTTAAAGATGCGAGTGAATCAAGAAAACAGGCTGCTAGACGTCCAAGGCCACCATTACCAAGGCCTGCATCTGCTTCCACTTCTTCTAACTCTTGCAATGAAATCCCTAGTTCAGATAACCCCTGCTCGCATACATCTCTAATACCTAAATTCAAGATGTTACTTCCAAGCAAACGTCCAAGCAAAAACTCAATAGACAAGTAATACATTTGCTTTTGCTCTCCAGACCGATAGCTTTCGTTCGTTGCAATCCATTGACTATTCATATACTCACGTACCATGTACCCAAGCGTATTATATTGATCACGAGTTGTAGAGTCTTTGAAACTTTTCCCATACATCGTCTCTAACTTTTCTAGAAAGGCTGATTTGAAACTTTCAACATGAGTAAACATTTTTTCACCACCTACATGTTATTCCATGAGACTTTTATACAATTTCTTATAAGCAAGAGCTGATTTCTCCCAACTATAATCTTCAGTCATCGCTTGTGTTACAAGCTGTTCCCATATCGGCTTATCGTGATAAAATTCAATTGCACGGCGAACCGTATACAACATGTCATGTGCATTGAAGTTCATGAAACTGAAACCATTTCCTTCTCCTGTTTCTTCATCATAAGATTGTACAGTATCGTTTAATCCACCTGTTTCTCTTACAATCGGAATCGTACCGTACGCTAATGCGATAAGTTGTCCAAGTCCACACGGTTCAAACAGTGACGGCATTAAAAATAGATCGCTTCCCGCATACACTTGATGCGCAAGTTCCTCATTAAATCCGATATATACCTTCACCTTCTCTGGATACTCATATGCCATCCATTCAAAGAACTGCTCGTATTCTGAATCACCGGATCCTAAAATAATACATTGTACATCTTCTTCCATTATTTCACGGAATACAGTACGTACTAAATCAAGACCTTTTTGTTTCGTTAATCTCGTGACCATTGCAATAATTGGTGTATCCTCTTTTTCTGGCAAACCAAAATAACGCTGCAATGCACGTTTATTTTCATTTTTTTCATATAATGACTCTGCATCATACTGAGCTGTAATATACGAGTCCGTTTCTGGGTTATATACGCTCGTGTCAATTCCATTTACAATGCCACTCAGCTTATCATTATATTTTCGTAGCAATCCATCTAATTTCTCACCGAAAAACTCATATTGTATTTCTTCTTTATATGTCGGGCTAACCGCTGTAATTTGATCAGAAGCGATAATACCGCCTTTCATAAAGTTCACATTTCCATAAAACTCTAGCTGCTCACTATGAAAATATTCATCACCAAGCTCTAACAGGTCGTACATCACTTCAGGAGAAAATACACCTTGGAACTGCAAGTTATGAATTGTATATACCGTTTTAATACGCTCATATAATGGGTTGTCTTGATACTTTTCGCGAAGTAAGAAATTAACCATAGCGGTATGCCAATCATGGCTATGAAGAACATCCACTTCAAAATCAAGATGCGGAATACACTCTAAAACTGCCTTCGAAAAATAAGAAAAACGCTCTCCGTCATCATAATGACCGTACAAAGAATCCCTCTTAAAATAATATTCATTGTCTATTAAATAATACGTAATCCCGTCTTGCTCACCTTTTAAAATTCCGCAGTATTGATTTCTCCAGCCAAGAGGAACGTTAATTACTTTATGAAGCGTACATCCATCTCTTAATTTTTGCGGAATAAGACTATAATTCGGAAGTATAATACGTACATCCACACCTAATTTTTTAAGCTCTTTTGGGAGCGCACCTGCTACATCAGCTAATCCTCCCGATTTAACAAACGGTACACATTCTGATACTGCAAATAAAATATTCACTTGTTGTCCCACTGCTCGAAAAGCATATATTACTCTTCTTGCAGCTTCCTCCCTTCGAGTTTTCATTTAAATTAAAACTTTAATCAGTGGAGGAAAGACCCCCACTGATTCTTCAAGAATAACTATTAATCGTACTGTTTTGAATGCTTCCTTTTTCTACAACGTACGGCTCATCGGTGTTTCCTTTTAAAACGACACCGTCACCAATTTTCACGTCTTTATCAATAATAACACCGTCTATTATACAGTTATCTCCAATTTGGCTCTTTTGCATAATAATACTATTACGAACAATTGAACCTTTTCCAATTTTAACAGAACGGGAAACAACACTGTTTTCTACTTCCCCTTCAATAATACTGCCATTTGCAATCATTGTATTTTTCACGACTGCACCCTTTAGGTAACGAGTTGGTGGCTCATCTTTTACTTTCGTAAAAATCGGTGCTTCTTTCTTAAATAATTGCTTCCAAATAGCAGGTTGCAAAATTTCTAAGCTATGTTTATAGTAACTTTCAATCGAGTCAATAATAGCTACATATCCTGTATGCTCATACGTAGCAATATGCAGTGATTTTCCGCGCTTTTCTCTCACTACATCAAATAAACTGTATTGCTCCACATCTTTATATGTCTCAAATAAATCTAACAATAATTGTTTCTTTAACACGTATGTTTGAAGCGAAACCCCTTCATGGCAAACTTCAGTAATATCAGCTGCCGTATGTATATGTCGCTCTAACACCGCCTGGAAATTTAATGCTGTTACGAGATGGCTATTCGTAATAGCAACGTATTCTTCTCTGCTTCTTAGAAAATAATCAATATGTCTTCTAAAATGTGCAAAAGATCCAAACTCATCTTGGTCACATTGGCAATTTGGTGGGAATAAAAACAATCCGTCACGTTTTCTATCTAAATCCCACTGTTTCCCTGAACCAACATGGTCCATTAACGAACGGTTTTTATGGCTTGTAAAAACCGCCACACTATGAATATTAGAATTCACCATATTGGAAAGCATGAAATCAATGAGTCGATAACGGCCCCCAAACGGTAGCGCCGCTAGTGAACGATGCCCTGTTACTTTCTGTAAGGAAGTAAAACTTCCCGTTGCATTAATAATTCCTAACATTTTTTCTCCCATTCATTTCATCCCCCTTTTCTATTTCCCTTCAGCAATTAATACTACATCGTCAACATTTTTTTCTGGACGAATGATTGTTCCATCTTCAATAACCATTTCCGATCCAACAATTGCTCTTTCAATCACAACATTTTTCCCAATCTTCGCTCCTGGCATAACGACGGAATCAATAACAATACTACCTTCTTCCACCGTCACCCCTTGGAATAAGACAGAATGCTTCACGTCCCCTTCAATGACGCACCCTTCGTTAATCAGTGATTCTTCCACTTTTGCCTTTTCCGCAATATATTGAGGCGGTTCGTTTGGATTGACAGAATAAATACGCCAGTTACGATCGTTTAAATTCAATGATGTTTCATCGCGAAGTAAATCCATATTCGCTTCCCATAAGCTTTTCACTGTTCCAACATCTTTCCAATATCCTTCAAACGGATACGCCATTAGCTTCTTCCCTTCATCTAATAAAAGCGGAAGTACATCTTTTCCGAAATCATTACTAGATTCAGGATTTCTTGCATCCATTTCTAAATACTCTTTCAAAATTGCCCAGTTAAAAATATAGATTCCCATTGATGCAAGATTACTTCTTGGAAATTGCGGTTTCTCTTCAAACTCAACAATTTCCATCTCTTCATTCGTATTCATAATGCCAAAGCGACTCGCTTCATCCCAAGGCACTTCAATAACAGAAATCGAAACGTCCGCTTCTTTCTCAACATGGTAATCTAGCATTTTACTGTAATCCATTTTATAAATATGATCGCCTGATAAAATAAGGACATACTCTGGTTCGTACTGACTTAAATAGTTTAAGTTTTGATAAATGGCACTTGCCGTACCTGTGTACCACTTCACACCTGAAGACTCCGCATAAGGAGGTAATACTGTGACTCCACCGTTTACTCGGTCTAAATCCCAAGCATTGCCGATCCCGATATAATTATGAAGTTCGAGCGGTTGATACTGCGTCAAAATCCCAACCGTTTCAATACCAGAATTCGCACAATTACTTAACGTAAAATCAATAATGCGATATTTACCACCAAATGGAACAGCTGGCTTGGCTAAATTTTTTGTTAATGCACTTAAACGACTACCTTTTCCCCCTGCTAGTAACATTGCTACGCACTTTTGTTTTTGAGCCATCTTGTTTTTTGCTCCCCTTTCTAGTCTTCACTGGTCGTAATATGGATACGCCAAATGGTGGAATTGTAATTTCTACATGTGCCTCTTGATTATGGTACGGTTCTAGAGTCGCCTTAAGACGTTTTTTATTAACTTGCCCCGAGCCGCCATATTGCTCCGCATCACTGTTTAAAATCTCGTTATAATACTCGAAATCTGGCACACCTACTTTATAGTTTTCATATGTAGCTTTCGTAAAATTACATACGACAACTAACGCATCTTCTTGTTTATCTCCTTGGCGAATAAACGAGAAAATACTTTGCTCATTATTATTAGCATCAATCCACTGAAATCCTTCAGGTGAATGATCAAGCTGCCAAAGTGGTTTTGAGCGCTTATACAATGCTATGAGCTCTTTAAAGTAATCATGCATATAACGATGCATTTCAAAATCATGTAAATTCCAATCTAAATCTTCAAGGTCTTTCCACTCATCAAACTGCCCAAATTCTCCTCCCATGAAAAGTAATTTCTTTCCTGGGTGAGTAAATAAATATCCATATAATAAACGAAGCTGAGCAAACTTATCCCAGTAATCTCCTGGCATTTTATTTAATAACGACTTTTTCCCGTGAACGACTTCATCATGAGAAAGCGGTAATATGAAGTTTTCAGAGTAAGCATATAGTAAAGAGAATGTTATTTTCTCATGAATATACTTCCTGTATTCAGGTGCACACTCCATATATTTCAGCACGTCATTCATCCAGCCCATATTCCATTTGTAATTGAATCCAAGTCCACCTTCATAAGTTGGAGCTGTTACAAGTGGCCAAGCTGTTGAATCTTCTGCTGTCATAAGAAAGTCTTCATCCTCTGCAAATACCGCTTCATTTAACTCTCGTAAAAATGAAACAGCGTGCTCATTACTTTGCTCCCGTCCTTCTTTATTCCAGTACAACATATTCGCAACTGCATCCACCCTGAAACCGTCAATATGGAAATATCTCATCCAAAATAACGCATTTGAAATTAAGAAATTACGTACTTCCCTTTTTCCTAAATCAAAATTGACAGTTCCCCATACTTGGTTTTCTTGTACATCCTTATCTTTATATTCATAAGTCGGTGTCCCATCAAACAAATATAGACCGTGAGCATCTTTACAAAAATGCCCCGGCACCCAATCTAAAATGACACCGATTCCATATTTATGACATTCATCGACAAAATACATCAAATCATGTGGTGTGCCGAATCTACTCGTTGCTGCATAATATCCCGTCCCTTGATATCCCCAAGAACGATCATATGGATGCTCAACAAGCGGCATGATTTCAATATGTGTAAATTGATGTTCCACCACATACGGAATGAGTTCTTCTACCATTTCCCTATAAGAATACAGCGTTCCATCTTCTTTCTTCTTCCAGGAACCGAAATGTAATTCATAAACTGTCATCGCTTCTTTATAAACCGGCTTTTTCTTTTTCTTACGACTCCAGTTTTTATCATTCCATTCGTATCCCTTCATATCAAAAACTACAGATGCCGTATTCGGTCTTACTTCTGCATATACAGCGTACGGATCTGCCTTAAAAATGACGTCACCAGCCATCGTTTCAATCGCATATTTATATATTTCCCTTTCTTCAATATGCGGTATAAACAAGGACCAAATTCCCTCTTCTGTCTCTTGTAGCATCTTATGTTGCTCATAATCCCATTCATTAAAATCGCCAACAACACTCATTGCTTTCGCATGAGGAGCCCATACTGTAAATCGTACCCCTCGCATCTCATCTTCCGTCACAATATGTGCGCCAAAGATGCTATAACTCTCATAGTACTTTTCTGTATGAAACTCATCTCGTTTCACTTCTTCACAATTTATTACACTCAATATGCTCACCTCACTAAGATGACAGAATTTTTTATACTTTAACTATTTCTGCAAAAAACTGTGATATCCTTGTTAATTTATAAAAAACATTCGTTTTTTTCTTAAAAACGTTTGTTTTTCTTCACATTTCCGTGTAAAATATCGAATTTTGACGAATATTCATTGCAAACGCTTCATTTCCCCCTATCTTTTTTACTATCATTTTTTTCTCAACCTTTATTTTATTAGGTTTAGCCTATTCTTCATGCTATTTTCTACTTAAAACCGTAGCAAAACAATCTGTCATAAAAAAATGTTTCTCAACATTTTTTGTCATAATTTTATTGAAATGCAAAATTCATCAGCATATACTTGTTCTCAATAAAGAACATTGTACTTTCGTAAATATAATTCATACTAGAATACTGTGTTTACTTTGCGAACGTTTCATAAAAAATCATATTAGGAGGCTTTCTTATGTCATTGAAACAAAAAGTAGGAATGGGAGTTGTCACAGCAACGCTTGGCTTATCACTTACATGCGGCGGTGTATTCGCCTACTTCAGTGATTCTGAAACATCTAGTAACTCATTTCAAGCTGGAACACTAGATCTTTCTATTAATCCAAGTGTAATCGTTGATGTGAAAGATTTAAAGCCAGGTGACTTTATTGAAAAAAATTTCACACTTGAAAATAAAGGATCATTGGATATTGCAAAAGTAGCACTTGAAACATCATATGAAGTTACAGATGTAAAGCTAAATAATGACGGTGAAGATTTGGGCGACCACATTATCGTAAAGTTTCTAGTGAATGATGGAAAGCCATCGAATCCAAACGATGATCATGAAATTTTGTGGGAAACAAAACTATCAAAATTAAAAACTATGAAACCTGAGGATGTAGCTACATCTTTAGAACGTCATAACTTAATAGATGGTATTACATCTGGTGAAACAGATTATTTACACGTGCTCTTCTCCTTTGAAGACAACGACCAAGATCAAAATAAATTCCAAGGTGATTCCTTACAGCTAAACTGGACATTCCATGCCGAGCAAACAAAAGGCGTGGAGAAATAATTTTTAAAATACAAATTACCGGAGGCCTATAAATGAAAAATAAAAATCGTTTCGTTACCGGAATTGTAACGGCTGGCGTTCTATTTTCAACTGCCCTTCCGTTCAATGTACTTGCTGAAAATCCTACTAATCAAATTGACTCTGCAAACGCTCAGTCTTTATTATCAAAGCTTTCTAAAGAACAGCGCCTGGCATTACAAACTGTAGATGCCAATCCCGGCTTTACAATTTCGCCAGATATTAATACGAGTAGTTCTGAGCCTGTAAATATCATTGTAGAATTTCAAACTGCCCCAATAAAAATTAATGAATTAAAACAAAAAGCAAAAGGCTTACAAGCTACTCCTGAAAGTATACAAGCGCGCATCAATCAAGAGCACAAAGAATTCCAGGAAGGATTAAAACGCCTTCACCAATTCAGTCCATCAGTAAAATCGGGAAATTTCCAGTCTGTACAAATTAAACGTTCTTATAAGCATGCGATAAATGGTGTTGCGCTGACATTACCGGCAAATACAGTTGAAGAATTGTTACGGATCGGTGTTGTAAAACGTATTTGGAAAGATTACGAAGTGAAATTAAATTTACCGAAACAAGCTGAGCAAAAAGCACCTCAAAAACTATCAGATAGCATCCCACAAATCGGGGTAGATAAGTTACATAGTGAGGGCATTACCGGAAAAGGTATTAAAGTTGGTGTATTAGATACAGGCATCGATTACAATCACCCTGACTTAAAAGACGTGTATAAAGGCTATCGTTCAAAATCTGGCGAGGATTCTAGTAAGATAGATCCAAACTCTGTAAAAGGTTGGGACTTTATTAATAACGATGCAGATCCGATGGAAACAACTTATTCAGAGTGGCAACAATCTGGTGCTCCTGAATTTGATAACCGTGGTTCTGCCTTCTACACATCACACGGCACTCACGTAGCAGGTATTGTTTCTGCTCAAAAGAAAAACAAATCAGATTCAGCAGTAAAAGGTGTTGCACCTGACATTGAACTATATAACTATCGTGTACTCGGTCCATATGGAAGTGGAGATAGTTCAGGTATTATCGCTGCAATTGACAAATCCATTTCTGACGGTATGGACGTTATTAACTTATCATTAGGTGACGATAGCAACAATCCGCTGGATCCAACATCTATCGCTGTCAATAATGCAATGCTTTCCGGCGTGGTTACAGTCGTTGCTGCTGGGAACTCTGGACCAAATCCATCAACACTCGGATCACCAGGTGCTTCTCCATTTGCTATTACGGTTGGAGCAAGCGATAGTTCTATTTCCTTACCGAAACTATCAAGTCATGCTGGACAATTACAATTCCCTAACTTGATTTTATTTGGCAAAAATTTCACTGATAGAATAGAAGATTTCAAAGGACAATCTTTACCTATTGAATCTGTAGGAATCGGTACAGCCGACGAGTTTAGTAAAAAGGATGTAAAAGGAAAAATCGCTCTCGTTGCACGTGGTACAACCTCATTTGATGAAAAAATTGCTAACGCAAAACAAGCCGGTGCAAAAGCCGTTATTATTTATAACAATGTGGATGGAGAGATTCCTTTCTACGTTGGTGAAAGCACAAAATACATTCCAGCATTCCGCCTAACGAAAGAAGATGGCGAAAAACTAAAAGCTCAAATCGAACAGGGTAGCACATCCTTAACTTTCGATGAAATTAATTACATTCAAACAGAAGGCGATCATCTTGCAGACTTTAGCTCACGCGGTCCTGTTACAACAAATGATGACATTAAACCTGATATTACAGCGCCTGGTGTTGCTGTCCTTTCAACAGTACCTGAATATATTAACGATCCGCAAGAGGGCGAAAACTATGACGTTTCCTATGAGCGTATGCAAGGAACATCCATGGCTTCTCCTCATATCGCTGGCGTTGCTGCTCTTATTTTACAAGAACACCCAGAATACTCTCCATTTGATGTAAAAGCGTCTCTCATGAACACTGCTGATGATTTAAAAGAAAAATATTCCGTGTATGAAGTTGGAGCTGGGCGAATAGATGCTTACAACGCCGTTCATACGGAAACAAGCTTTAAAGTGTTAGATACGACACAAACTGTTGTAAATGATGAAGTGATTGAAGTACCTGAAGAAACTGGATCCATTGCATTCGGTAAGTTTTATCAAAAAGACGGCGAAGCTCTTGAACAAAAACGAAATATAAAAGTAGCTAATCATAATAAACAAGAGAAAAAAGAATTTAAAACAGAAATTTCTTATACACCAGCCTCTTCCACTATTAACGATGCTACCGCAAATGGGGTAAAAGTTTCTGTTCCAGAAACAATTACTCTTGATGCTGGAAAATCAGATGAAATTGAAGCAAAAATTAATGTGCCAGCTGGTGTGAAACAAGGCCGATATGAAGGTTATATTCATATTACAAATACGAAAAATAAAGAAGAAACATATCAAATTCCATTTTCTATTCGCGTATCAGAACCTGGTATTGAAAATGCGCTATTATCAAGAAAAGCAATTTCAACTGATACATCTAAATTTAATCCATACGGCGAATCATATGTTCACGGGGCATTCCAATTAAACAGCCCACTTGAAACGTTAGATCTTATCGTGAAAGATTCAAAAACAAATAAAGCGCTCGGCTTCATTGGAACATTAAACACGAGTGGTCTAAAAACTGATGTGTATTACTACCTAGACTCATTCTTTAACGGAAAAGTGTATCCTTTTACAAATGATCCAGCGAAACCAATTGGTGATGAGAAAATCAATTTACCAGAAGGAGACTACACAATTGAGTTTGTCGGCTATGATAAAGCTGGGAAAGCACGTGTAAAAGGCGATTATGTCGTAATCGATAATACACCACCTGAAGTGAAATTAACTGGATTAAAACCTGGCATTTATGAGTTAAATGAAGAAAATTATACAGTAGAAGACGGTAAAAAAGCGTTATGGATTAAAGGAAATGTGTATGATTCGAACGTTGATTACTTAAAAGGAAAAGGTTTAAACATTACGCAAGAAGCGAACGGAGTTATGTATTATGACTATTCTCCATACTTGCATAAGTTTTTACCTATTAATGCAGATGGTGACTTTAAAGTTGGCATTACCCCTGAATCCTTTAAAGTAGAAGGACCAATGAACACAGGCGTATATATTTTCGATTATGCAACTGCAGGTCCTGATTATCCAAGCGGTGTAAATAACTATTGGTTTATCCCACAAGGTGCTCAATATGCGAAAACGAGTTATGATAAAAAAGAAGTATACAAAAATGATGAACTTACTGTAACACTAAACGCAAAACACGTAAAACAATTTGTTGCAGGGGAATTTAACGTAAAATTCCTAGAGAAAAATTTCAAATTTGCAAATGCGAAATTGAATCCTGCTTTTGAAAAGCTACTTTCTGAAAAAGGCGTAATCGCAAAAGTGAATGAGCCGAAATTAGAAGCCGGTTCTGTTACAGTAGGCGGATCTATCGATGATAAAAACTTCGCCGGATTAGATGGTGATTTCCCGTTCATTGATGTAACTTTCAAAGTAGAAAATGATGAATTTTATGAAGCAAATGCCCAATTAGAATCACCAATTTTTGTTTACTGGAAACAAGGTGAAACAGAACCGAATAGAATGCGTGTACTTCAAGATCAAACATTCTCAGTTATGTCCTTAAACTCACTAGTAGAAGGAAATATTAAACCTGGTGCATTCTTAAATGAACGTGGATATTTAGATGAAAAGCTCGATTATACAAAGCTTGGTGTAAAAGTATATGCAACTGATTCTTACCGTCATAAGTTTGAAGGCTCACTAGATAAATACGGATACTTCAAACTGAATGGACTTCCTGTTAATAATCGTGACTATAATTTATACGTAGAAGTACCAGGGCATTTAACAAGCCGTCTAACAACAAAATTAGGTACTGAAAAAGATGGTAAGCTACTTGGCCAATATTATTATGCACGACCTGACGAAAACCTTGCCGGTGATGTAAATGGTGATAAAGTCATTGATATTAAAGATGCTGAAATTATCGCTAGCAACTATGGTAAAAAAGGAGTATCTGTAAAAGGCAGCGACCTTAATAGCGACGGAATTGTCGATGAAAAAGACATTCGCTTCGTTGAAAAGAACTTCTTGAAAAAAGGACCAGATGCATCTAAATCACAAACAGCTGTAGAAAAATCAAAAAGCGGTACACTCGCAGATATTTTAAAGAAATTGGGCTTAACGCCTAAAAAATAATAAAGTGAAACTTTAATCAGTGGGGGTTTTGTTCACCCCCACTGATTATTAGCCCGCACCAATCGGGGTCTTACTGCCCGGCAAATAGCGGGATAATAAAGAGCACTCTACTTTACGTAGAGTGCTCTTTTTCTATAAACGACCCTTATCCAGCAAAAGGGGTATATTGGGGATATACAAGGGAAACCGGAAAAGGAATTTATATTAAATTATATAAGTTCAGAGGTAAGAAGCAGTTTCCCACCTCTGAATTATTTAGCAATTATTATAGTACTGGTGCCATTGTTTCTTTTAATACTTTTACAGAATGAGCGAATTTCACTTTTTCTTCTTCATTTAGCTCAAGTTCTACAATTTCACGTACACCTTCGCGGTTAATTACAGCTGGAACACCTACGTAAGCATCTTTCTCACCGTATTGACCTTCAAGGTATGCAGATACAGTTAATACGCTGTTCTCGTTGTTTAAGATCGCTTTAGTTACACGAAGTAGTGACATACCGATTCCGTAGTAAGTTGCACCTTTACGCTCGATGATATGATAAGCTGCATCACGTACGTTTTCGAAAATTTTATCTAAGTCTTCTTGATTGTACTGTTCGTTGTTAGCTAAGATTGTTTCTAGTTTTTGTACACCGATAGTAGCGTGGCTCCATACTGGAAGTTCAGTATCACCGTGCTCACCAACGATGTAAGCATGAACGTTACGTGGATCTACATCCAAGTAGTCACCTAACATGTAACGGAAACGAGCAGAGTCTAAAGTTGTACCAGAACCGATTACGCGCTCTTTTGGTAGACCAGATTCTTTCCAAGTTACGTAAGTTAAAATGTCAACTGGGTTAGTTGCGATTAAGAAGATTCCATCGAATCCGCTATCCATAATACCGCGAACGATTTGTTTAAAGATCTTTGTATTTTTCTCAACTAAGTCTAAACGAGTTTCACCTGGTTTTTGTGGTAATCCCGCAGTGATAACTACTAAATCTGCATCTTTACAATCTGCATAGCTACCGCTCCAAACTTTTGTTGGTGATGGAGAGAATGGTACCGCATGGCTTAAGTCCATTGCTTCCCCTTCTGCTTTTGCTTCATTAACATCTACAAGTACGAATTCTTCAGCAACACCTTGGTTGATCATTGAGTAAGCGTAACTACAACCTACAGCTCCTGTTCCTACTAATACTACACGATTGATACCTTTTTTCATGTTAATTTCCCCTCTCTATTGTTCACATATATTTTTTTATGATTGTTTAAGTAATTAATTAAAATACTAATTTAATGTTGTTTAACTTCTTTACATTCATATTGTAGCACGTATCATTGTGAATTACTTCACAAATTATGACCTATTTGTGAACTTTTTCACATAGAGTGTAAAGTTATTGGAATAGGTGTGGAATCCATTTCAATGGAGGCGTTTTCTTTAGATTGTGAAAGGGTTTTTCTTATGGTTTTTGTCGATAAGTGAAATTATATCGGCGATTATTTACATATATCAACGATTTTTAGAATACATCTACCGTAACTCAAAATATATCAACGATTCGACAAGGAATATCGATTTACCGACAAAACCCGCCAATAATAACAGCATAAAAAGGCTGTCTCCAGTAGATTACTTATTGGGAGACAGCTTCTTCTATATATTATTTATTTTCCGCAGTAGCCCCTAAAACAGCAGCTTTTACGTAATTTTGACCGTTTAATTTTTGTAAATCCACAGCCGTTCCCGTCACAACAACACCGATAACTTTTACATCTTGCTCACTTGGTTTTATTTTCTTTCCTTTTAGGTAGTCATATATACGTTCATATTCCTCATAATACTTTCCCTTTTGTTCTAATCCATTTTGAATTGCTAAAAGAAAGTCTTTTTCCGTTCCATTCCCAAATTCAATATCACCTGGTTTTGCTTTAAAACCGTATACCTCATAAGCACTTTGAGTGACGTCATCTACATGATATGATCTTTTATCATAATATGTATCTACCCAATACCAAACAGGATGGACTCCTTCTGGAAGCATCTCTTTTATTTCAGATACTTTATACGATTTATCAAAAGATATAGCCAATTCAGCTACTTTCTTTTCGTCTTTTATTTTCTCTATATCATTTATATAACTATTATATGAAGCAAATGGGAGATAAAACTGCATCTCTCTTTCCATCGTTTGATTATTATACAATTCACTTGTCTTATTAATACGTTCATTCCCCACTACAACATTATCAGCTATTGTTAATGGATTTACATTCGATAATCGGCGAAATGTATTCCAAACTTTATACTCATACACTTCATCTTCCCACTTAACGGGTTTCCCTTCAATAACCTTATATGTTTTATACTCTACTGTGCTTTTAAATAAACCGTTAGAAGTAATTGCTACGCCTCTTTCCGTGTTAGGTCTTGTAATTTGTCTTATCATATTTAGGTCACGATCCATAACTAAGTAAGCTCTATTATTCAATTGTGAAATTACTATTATAAAACCGAAGAATAGAACAATAAAAAGTGAAATTGAAATTACTGTAATTTTTAAGAGTTGTCTTCGCTTCGCCTTCTTCAACATTTTTGACACTTTACTCGATTCTATATCAAAATCAAATTCATCTCTGCCCATCTTCAAACCTCCTATACAGCTTTTTAAATTCATTGCGAGCTCTGTATAAGGAAACACATACTGTCTCTTCTTTCATCTCTAATACGGTTGCTATTTCCTTATAAGAGAGTTCATAATCATACTTTAATAAAAGAATGTGTTTATACACCGGATTCATCTTTCCAAGTATACTTTGTATTTCTACTTGAAGCTCTTTTCTTAACAGCGGTTCGTCTAGTCCCTTCATTCCAATAAGTTGAACAGATTCAATCGGGATTTGTTCAATACGCTTGTGCCTTCTTGCAAGATCACGATGCCTATTAATCGCAACTTGAAATAGCCATGTTTTTATATACGTAATTTTCATATTCGGTATAGATAATAATGCCTTATGTATCGTATCTTGAACAATATCCTCAGCTTCTACTGGTGTTACTCCAATTTTAAGCAAGTACCTATAAATACTTTTAGATGATTCTATAATAACTTTTTCATACTCCATCGCTCTCTCCTTTCTATTAGTTAGACGATTCAAATAGAAAAAAGTATACAAGAAATCCATAAAAAAAAGCAGACTATCCAAAGTCCACTTTTATACAACAAAAAAGAGATAGCAGTTTATGCTATCTCTTTTAGTATGACCCGTACGGGATTCGAACCCGTGTTACCGCCGTGAAAGGGCGGTGTCTTAACCACTTGACCAACGGGCCAATTCTGGCAGAGAAGAAGGGATTCGAACCCTCGCACCGCGTTCGCGATCTACTCCCTTAGCAGGGGAGCCCCTTGAGCCACTTGGGTACTTCTCTATAATATGGCTCCGCAGGTAGGACTCGAACCTACGACCGATCGGTTAACAGCCGATAGCTCTACCACTGAGCTACTGCGGA
>NZ_JAEHCA010000129.1:0-278 GCF_016483345.1 Bacillus cereus group sp. N24 | reverse complement strand
ACAGTACTAGGAAAAGCAAACGGCTGGGCGAAAATCAATTACCAAGGAAAAGAAGGGTATGTGTCGTTAGAGTTTGTGAAGTTAGAAGCAGGAAAACAAGAAGAAAAGCCAGCGGAAAACATTACGAATGGAACGCAAGAAGTAGGAACGATCAATGCGACAAGTCTCCGAGTAAGAAGTGCGGCGAATACAAGTAGCTCGGTTCTAGGAAACTTAAAAAATGGTGAAAAAGTAACAGTACTAGGAAAAGCAAACGGCTGGGCGAAAATCAATTACCA
>NZ_JAEHCA010000128.1:0-286 GCF_016483345.1 Bacillus cereus group sp. N24 | reverse complement strand
TTCGTTCCTTCTACTTTTGTTTCGCCTACTTTTGTATTTGTAATGTCATAACCTTTTACCTCTGATTTATATCCATCCACTGGTTGTTCTTTCACTTCATACTTGTATGCATTTCCTTCGGCATCATATGCTGCTAAATCTGTAAACGCATATTTCCATTCACCTGCTGCGCTCACTTCTTTTGTTGCGATCACTTTGCCATTTTGTAGTAGATCAATCTTGATCATTTCCGGACGGTTTTTTACATTTCCATCCTTCCATGTCTTCGTTCCTTCTACTTTTGTTT
>NZ_JAEHCA010000127.1:0-286 GCF_016483345.1 Bacillus cereus group sp. N24 | reverse complement strand
CACATCCATCAACTTAAGGATTTAGACTATTTTTGAAGTTAAAAGCACGTTACTATTTTCTTATGTTAATGAGAAAGGGTGACGTGCTTTTTATGAATATGCATCAAAAACAAGAGTTATCTTTATTTGCCGAAGAGCTATATCGATATATGTCTCCCGCTACACTTAATCAATTAGCTATAAAAGCAGGCGGAATGAAACGAAAACGCAAGTGCCACGGGCACCATTTCTTATCTTTGTGTGTATGGTTAAATCAACAAATCGCTACTACCTCTCTTACTCAACT
>NZ_JAEHCA010000126.1:0-292 GCF_016483345.1 Bacillus cereus group sp. N24 | reverse complement strand
ACAACACAACATTCAGGAACGACACCTGTACCAGCTAATCCGATGGATAGCAAATCAATTACAACACCACAGTTATGAACAACACCAACACCAGCTAATCCGATGGAAAGTAAACCAATTACAACACCACAGTCAGGAACAACACCAACATCAGCGAATCCGATGGAAAGTAAGCCAATTACAACACCACAGTCAGGAACAACACCAAAACCAGCGAATCCAATGGAAAGTAAGCCAATCACAACACCCCAGTAAGGAACACCACCAAAACCAGCGCATCTAATAGCAAGTA
>NZ_JAEHCA010000125.1:0-302 GCF_016483345.1 Bacillus cereus group sp. N24 | reverse complement strand
CACGGTTATGACATCACAAATACAAAAGTAGGCGAAACAAAAGTAGAAGGAACGAAAACATGGAAAGACGATAACGCAACAGATCGTCCAAGCTTGATCAAAGTAGACTTACTACAAAACGGTAAAATAGTAGATACAAAAGAAGTAACAGCGGCAACAGAATGGAAGTATACGTTTGAAAAGCTACAAGCATACGATGCGAATGGAATAGCGTACAAGTATGAAGTAAAAGAACAGCCAATAGCTGGATATGAACCAAAAGTAAATGGTTATGACATCACAAATACAAAAGTAGGCCAAAC
>NZ_JAEHCA010000124.1:0-303 GCF_016483345.1 Bacillus cereus group sp. N24 | reverse complement strand
TTGTTCGATTTGCCAAAAGTCGTGAAGTAAAGGGACGTATTTTAAATGCTACAGTTAGACGGAACCCTTCTGGCAGACACTTTGTGTCATTGTTAGTCGAAACAGAAGTGCAAGAACTTCCGAAAACACATTCTTACATTGGAATGGATGTAGGACTAAAAGATTTCGCCATTTTGTCAGATGGAACAACCTATAAAAATCCGAAGTTTTTTCGATCATTAGAAGGGAAGTTGGCAAAAGCACAGCGTATTCTTTCTAGAAGAATGAAAGGATCTTCTCGATGGAATAAACAACGAGTAAAAG
>NZ_JAEHCA010000123.1:0-309 GCF_016483345.1 Bacillus cereus group sp. N24 | reverse complement strand
AAATCTTTTAGTCCCACATCCATTCCAATGTAAGAATTTGTTTTCGGAAGTTCTTGCACTTCTGTTTCAACTAACAAGGACACAAAATATCTGCCAGAAGGGTTCCGTCTAACTGTAGCATTTAAAATACGTCCCTTTACTTCACGACTTTTAGCAAATCGAACAAGACCTAGTTTTGGCAATTTTATTTTGCTTCCTACAACGGCAATGTTTTCATTTGTTTGTTTTGTGTTATAAGATTGTACGTTGTTCTTCTTAGATTTGAAACACGGGGCACTGTTTTGTTTTTTGAAAAAGCGTGTATAAGCA
>NZ_JAEHCA010000122.1:0-315 GCF_016483345.1 Bacillus cereus group sp. N24 | reverse complement strand
GTCAGTACCACTTACTTTTGATTCATATCCTGGTACTGCTTGCTCTTTCACTTCATACTTGTATGCTTTACCTTCTGTATCATACGCTGCTAAATCTTTGAATTCGTATTTCCAGCCTGTTACTTTGCTTACTTCTTGCGTCGCAATCACTGTACCATTTTGTAAAAGATCTACTGTAATCATTTCCGGACGATCTTTCGCGTTATCGTCTTTCCATGTCTTCGTTCCTTCTACCTTCGTTTGGCCTACTTTTGTATTTGTGATGTCATAACCATTTACTTTTGGTTCATATCCAGCTATTGGCTGTTCTTTTAC
>NZ_JAEHCA010000121.1:0-319 GCF_016483345.1 Bacillus cereus group sp. N24 | reverse complement strand
AAATTACTATATAACTTAACGGATATCTACAAAGATGCTCACGCCAAACTGAAGATAAATGCGGAAACAGCAAAAAAACATATTCAGAGTTTGTATGAAGAAGGCTTTATCACATATCCTCGTTCTTCATCCAGGCATTTACCTACAGAACAAGTGGAACGAGTGAAAGAAGTAATGGGAGCACTAGAAAAAAGTTCTTATGCAAATCTCGTACAACAAGTAATCCCATCTTCTATTACAAAAAAACACACTACATTTAATGATGAATTAGTCAGTAGTCACTTTGCCATCATCCCAACAACAAAATTATATGTCGGGA
>NZ_JAEHCA010000120.1:0-320 GCF_016483345.1 Bacillus cereus group sp. N24 | reverse complement strand
ATTCGAACCCCCGCGCGACTCTCGCCGCCTGTCGGTTTTCAAGACCGATCCCTTCAGCCGAACTTGGGTATACCTCCATGAAGGAAAATAAATATTTTATTATTATATGTAGCTAAACCATTTCAAAAGAAAATGGAGGAGGTAGAGGGATTCGAACCCCCGCGCGATTCTCACCGCCTGTCGGTTTTCAAGACCGATCCCTTCAGCCGAACTTGGGTATACCTCCGAGACATATAATAAATAAAGTGGAGCCTAGCGGGATCGAACCGCTGACCTCCTGCGTGCAAGGCAGGCGCTCTCCCAGCTGAGCTAAGGCCCCA
>NZ_JAEHCA010000012.1:0-158434 GCF_016483345.1 Bacillus cereus group sp. N24 | reverse complement strand
TTTTTAATTATACGGCTACCACCTATATCTACACAATGATATTCTTCTTCAGCTTCATATTTGTATTATATAAATGGACAAACAGGACAAACAGGACAAACAGGACAAACAGGACAAACAAGTACAATCGGAAAATGTAGTCATAGTACCCACAGATTCACACAGCTTAGATATATGGGATGAAATTTCTCTAAAAGAAATACAAGCTGGGGAACACACAAATTTATTTGAAGAAAGAAGTAATTATCAAAATATTAATTTAGTACAAGTCAGCGATGTTCGCCTCTATTTGGACAAACAACTACAATTTAGTTCCGTTGATGAACAAATTTATCATGAAGCACTTGTGCATCCGATTATGTCAAAGGTAATTGATCCAAAACGTGTTCTCATATTAGGCGGTGGCGATGGTCTTGCCTTACGAGAGGTATTGAAATATGAAACAGTGCTACATGTAGACCTTGTTGATCTAGACGAGGCAATGATTAATATGGCGCGTAACGTTCCTGAATTAGTTTCTTTGAACAAAAGCGCATTTTTTGATAATCGTGTGAATGCACACGTATGCGATGCAAAAGAGTTTTTGAATTCTCCTTCCTCTTTATACGATGTAATCATCATTGATTTCCCTGATCCAGCGACAGAGTTATTAAGTACTTTATATACAAGCGAACTTTTTGCTCGTATAGCTACATTCTTAACAGAAGATGGTGCTTTCGTCTGCCAATCTAATTCACCTGCTGATGCACCTCTTGTATATTGGAGTATCGGTAATACAATTGAAAATGCCGGCTTAATTGTAAAAAGCTATCATATAATTGTTCCTTCTTTCGGAACTGACTGGGGATTTCATATTGCAGCTAATTCTGCCTATGTACTCGATCAAATTGAGCAATTATACGTAGTACCAACTCCTCGAACATTACCTTCTCTTCTTTTTCCTTTATTTCAATTTAAAGAAGAACATTTAGATCACCGTAATCTCGCTCTTCTAAACTCAGAATCCAATCTTATCCTACATCAATGTTACAAAAAGGAAATGGAGTTTTGACGATATTATAGTAAGGAGTGCTAACCTATGGAATATTCTACTTTCGGTAAGCATATAATAGTAGATTTGTGGGGAGTGGATTTTTCCCTCTTAGATGATATTCACTTTTTAGAACGCCATTTAGTTGTCGCTGCCGACCATTCTGGCGCACATGTTTTAAATGTAAGTACAAAAGAATTCCATCCTTATGGCGTTACAGTATTAGTGTTACTATCAGAAAGCCATCTTTCTATTCACACTTATCCAGAAAAAAACTTTGCAGCAATTGATTGCTATACATGCGGTACAACTGTTGAACCACAAATGGCGATTGATTATATCGTAAATATATTAAAACCGGAGCAGATACAAATTAAAAAATTGATTCGTGGTATAGGAGAAATTGTTACTATTGATTAACTATTTCTCTTACTCATCCGTAAAAAGGAGGATTGTAAATACCATCAGTGGAACGAACACCCCACTGATGGTGCGGGCAAATACATAAAAAAACCTTGCATACGCAAGGTTCATTCATTCACTGACATCTTCCTATATAATTCTACAAATTCACTCGCTAATTCCTTTACTGTAATAGCATTCATTAAATGATCTTGCGCATGCACCATCAGTAGGGTAACCTCTGTCTTTTCGCCACCAGCCTCTTTTTGTATAAGTTCCGTTTGTACACGATGCGCCTCTTTTAATTCTTCTAGTGCTTCTTGTAATTTGGCTTCAGCTTCTGTAAACGCCCCACGCTTCGCGCAATCAATTGCTTCCATTGAACAACTTCTTGCATTTCCCCCATGCAAGATTAGATGAAAAGCTTTCGTCTCTATCGTATCCATTTTAGTTCTTTACTCCCCCTTTTCTTCTGCTAATTTTTGTTTATCCCATATTTTTAAGAATGGTAAGTAAATAAAGAATGCTAGTGCAAAGTTAACAAGTTGCAAAATAACCCCTGAAATTTTCCCGCCCGATCCTAAATATCCACTAAAAAGAATAGGTGTCGTCCAAGGTACAGCCGCTCCGCTCGGACGAGCAACTAATCCCCATTCCATCGCAAAGTAAGAAACAAGCGTTAACACAACTGGAACTAATATAAATGGAATAAGTAAAAGTGGATTCATTACAATTGGCATGCCGAACGTCACCATTTCATTAATATTAAAAATACCAGGTGCAATGGACAATCGACCAATACTTTTTAATTGCTGACTTCGTGCAAACAATAACATTCCTACAACTAAAGCAAGTGTTGCACCGGAACCGCCCATATAAATCCATAAATCAAAAAACTGTGCGGTAATCGTATTTGGTACATCTTGCCCTGCTTGAAAAGCAACTCGGTTTTGATCCATTAACGATAACCAAATCGGGCTCATTACACCACCAACAATTGCAGCACCATGAATTCCGCACGCCCAAAGAACATGGACAATAATAACTGCAATTACTGCGCCCCAAAGACTAGCACCAAGTACACTAAGTGGCTCTTGCAGCAGCTTCCCTACAACATTATGAATACTTCCGAAAGTTGTGTGTTCAAAAATCAATCTAATGATCCAAACAACTGTCACAACAATAAATCCTGGAATAAGAGCAGCAAATGAACGTGTTACTGCAGGTGGAACTGTCTCAGGCATCTTTATAATCATTTTTTTCTGTACAATAAATCGGTATATTTCAGTAGATATAATTGCAATAATCATCGCTACAAATAAACCTTGGCTTCCCATTAACGCCGCTGGGATTGCTCCATCTACAATCACACTTTCCTTCGTGCTTGGTATAATATATGCAACTTGAAATGGAGTCGCAAGTAAAAATGTCACAAGCGACAATGCCCCGGATGCTAAAGCATCCACTTTATAATACTCTCCAAGTCTGTAAGCGATTCCAAAAACAGCTATTAAAGCCATTATATTAAAAGTTGCACTAACTGGATACCCCAAAGCTTTCTGCCAACTCTCACCAAACAACCCTGCCATAAAATCATTATAACCTGGTATTGGTAATGCACTAATAATAAGAAAAAATGATCCAATAATTAAGAAAGGCATCGTTAAAATAATTCCATCACGTATAGCTTGCAAATGCCTCTGCTCTGCTACCTTCCCTGCTATTGGCATTACATATTTTTCTAAAAACCGTATCATCTATCCCACTCTCCTCATGGTTTCATTGACAAAGCTGCTTGCAAGATAGCCTCCCCATTACAAAGTCCGTAATGGACGGATTGAATGACATCAACAGGTATCCCTTTTCCCTTACATAGTTCTTTCATTTTCGGTAATAAATAACGTACTTGCGGTCCAAGTAAAAGTACATCTGCTTCATCGATGTGACTATTCACTTCAGAACCTGATACAGCCCAAATCTTTACCTCTATCCCTTTTGCCTGTGCTGCTTTCTCCATTTTTATAACAATCAAACTGGAAGACATTCCCGCTGCACAGCAAAGCAAAATATTCATCCCGCATCCCTCCCCTTTTTTCTAAACCTAAGTTATGGTACATCCCTTGCTACCACTAGGTTACAAATATATATGTCTAGATTTCTAACTGTATGCCGAGCTTAAAAACAAAAATTTCTCGGTTTTCACGCTATTCCATCTATCGGTATTCTTCTAGTAAAGAGGACTCTAACTCGCTATAATAGTTCAGTATGATTTTTTATAATTGATAGGAGGGTATATTTATGAAGGCATATCGCTTTCCACTTATTTTATTATCTTCTATCCTAATTGGTGGTTTCATTGGTTATTTCATGGGTGCCGATGCAGTTGCTTTAAAGCCACTTGGTGACATTTTCTTAAACTTAATGTTTACGATTGTTGTACCTTTAGTATTCTTTAGCATCGCGTCATCTATTGCTAATATGGATGGATTAAAACGTTTCGGTAAAATTATGTCTAGTATGGCTGGAACTTTCTTATTTACAAGTATTTTAGCTGCTATTTTTATGATTATTGTCGTGAAAGTATTCCCGCCAGCACAAGGCGTTGTATTAGAACTAACACAACCTGACAAAGCTGAAAAAGCAGTGAGTGTTGCGGATCAAATCGTCGGTATCTTAACAGTATCTGACTTCTCGAAGTTACTATCTCGTGAAAATATGTTAGCTCTTATTTTCTTCTCTATCTTAATGGGGGTTGCAACTTCAGCAGTTGGTGAAAAAGGTAAACCGTTCGCTACATTCCTACAAGCTGGTGCAGAGATTTCAATGAAAGTCGTATCTTTCATTATGTACTACGCTCCAATCGGACTTGCTGCTTACTTCGCAGCATTAGTTGGCGAATTCGGACCACAACTTCTTGGAACTTACTTCCGAGCAGCAATGGTATACTATCCAGCATCTCTAATTTATTTCTTTGTATTCTTCACTTTCTATGCATACCTTGCAGGTCGCAAACAAGGTGTTCAAATATTTTGGAAGAACATGGTCTCTCCTACAGTTACATCTCTTGCAACTTGTAGTAGTGCCGCAAGTATTCCAGCGAACTTAGAAGCAACGAAGAAAATGGGTATTTCTTCAGACGTTCGTGAAACAGTTGTCCTTCTTGGATCTACACTTCATAAAGACGGCTCTGTTTTAGGCGGGGTATTAAAGATTGCTTTCTTATTCGGTATTTTCAACATGGAATTTGAAGGACCAAAAACATTAGCAATCGCACTTGTCGTTTCTCTATTAGTAGGAACAGTAATGGGTGCTATTCCAGGCGGAGGTATGATTGGGGAAATGTTAATCGTTTCTCTATATGGATTCCCGCCAGAAGCACTGCCAATTATCGCAGCAATTAGTACAATTATTGATCCTCCTGCAACGATGTTAAACGTAACAGCAGATAATGCTTGTGCCGTAATGACAGCTCGCCTTGTAGAAGGTAAAAACTGGATCAAAAATAAATTTGCTTAATAAATAAAAAGAGGATGCTCTAAACGAGCATCCTCTTTTTGTCGTTATTTGTTGATAAGTCGATATCCCTTGTCGAAACGTCGATATATTGAAAAAATCGTTGATATATTTGAAGTTATGATAGATATATTCGAAAAATCGTTGATATATTTGAAGTTATAATAGATATATCCGAAAAATCGTTGATATCTCCTCTTGCCACAAATTTGTTAAAATCTTCACAAATATTCCACACCTCTCATCCTTACTCCGTACTATAATCATGTATGGAAAAGGAGATGGAAACAATGACACAAAGCGCACCGGAATTTAAAGTTTTGCAAAGCATTGCATTTCTTGCTGTCGTTTTGCAAAGTTCCTTATTATATACAATGAATCAAGGAAATGTCTTACTTGAACAATCCCTCATTATGGGTATGCTATTTAATCTCGCAAAGTTTTCAGCACCTGCATTCATATTTATCGTTGGGTTTCACCTAATTCGTCACTATACAAAGCAATTAGTATACAAAGAATATATTTCTGAAAAAGCCACACACCTACTCATTCCTTATTTCTTTTGGTCTATTCTTTACTTATTAACAACAAACGATATTATGACATTACAAGGCGGGATAAAAAGTTTATTACTCGGAACAGCCGCACCGCATCTTTGGTACGTTATTATGATGTTCCAAATTCATTTATTATTCCCTTTACTATGCACACTATTTTATTGGTTTCAAAAACGAACAGAAAATAAAAAAGACATATATAAATATATAACCATCTTTGCTTGTCTATATTTCCTTTTAATGTGGTACTCCTCTCACTACATTTTTAATGGAGAGAAATTGACTAGTTCAACCATTTTACATTATACAGATCGTTCCTTCTTCTTCTACTCGTTCTATTTCGTTATGGGCGGAATCGTTGCTGTATCATTAAAAACTTGGCGTATATTTGTCATGAAACATATCCCGCTTATCACAATATTATTTTTCATCTTATTTTTATTCATCAATTATGAGTTATTTAGTTTTTACGGAGCAAACTCTATTCATTTAACCGTTTCTACTTATTTAAAACCGTCTATGTTTTTATATATCGTTTGTGAAATTATGATACTTTACGTGCTATCTATTACAATCGTACAGCGACGCGGTTTCTTATATAAAGCTTTACGATTTATCGGAAATTACACGTATGGTGCTTATTTAGCTCACTTTTTCTTCTTGCAACTATGTACAAAATTCCTTTCTTTATTCACACTGCAAGAAAACACAATATTATATAGCCTATTATTATTTACAATAACGGCTACAATCTCGATTTCAGCAATGGCCATTTGCAGTACACTACCACTTCATACGTGGATTACAGGACCTTCTCCTACAACAAATATAAAGTGGGCGAAGATCATACTTCGGAAAAATCACGAAAAAGTATGCAAACCATATCTTTGATATAATAGAATTCCATACAAGAAAAGAAAGTAGGATACACCTATGATTAATCAAATTGGACAAATTATGTTATATGTAAATAATCAAGATGAAGCCGTACAATTTTGGACTGAGACAGTAGGATTCCAAATTATTGCGGAAGAAAATAACGGAAAAGGATTCCGCTGGATTGAAATTGCACCGGCGAAAGAAGCAGGAACAAGCATCGTCCTTCACGATAAAGCGTTAATCGCGAAGATGCAACCTGAACTAAATCTTAATACACCTTCACTTATGTTCTTCTCAAATAACTTAGACCGTCTATATAAAGACCTTTCTGAGAAAAATGTCACAGTTGGACAAGTTGTAGATTTACCTACTGGTAAAGCATTTAATTTTGCTGATAATGAAAATAATTACTTTGCGGTAATGGAACGAAAATAAAAAAGAAGCTATCCGAAAAAATCGGATAGCTTCTTTCATTTTAAGAAACTTGTTCTGTATTCGTTTCTCTATGCTGTATATGACTCGTAATCCAAGCAATTCCACCAGCAACAACGAGGTAACATAACAATATTAAAATTTGCATTCGTAATTGCGACCAATCCCCTAAAGAAATAACATCTTGTAATCCTTTAAGAGAATGTGACATTGGAAGAAACTGTCCGATTTTGCTAAGAACAGCTACGTTTAATTCTCCTGGGAAAGTCCCCCCACTCGTCGCTAATTGCAAGACGAGAAGTGTTACTGCCGCGAATTTCCCAACAAGACCAAATACCGTTACTAACATAAGAATAAACGTCATGAACGTAAAGGAAATAACAATACTTGATAAAACAAAGAGCGGTACACTTGCAACTTCTAATTTCATGGCTCCTAGCACAACAACATCTACAAGTAGCGCTTGAATGAGCCCAATTAAATATACTAATCCTAGTTTATTAATAAAGTGTACCGTTCCACTTACTTTCATATTTTGTCTACGGCCAAGCGGTAAAATATTTGATGCCATAATTCCGCCGACATAAAATGCAAGTGATAAGAAATATGGTGCAATACCTGAACCGTAGTTAGGTACGTCAGAAACTGTTGACTTCACTAATTGAACTGGCTCCGAGAACATCGTATTGCGTGCATCATCATTGCGAACATCCGCTATCTTCTCTGCGCCCTCTCCTAATTTCGTAGCAAGTTCTTTCGCACCATCGTCAAGTTTAACAAGGCCATTCACTAACTTTCCAGCGCCATTATTCAGCTCTGTTCCACCACTCGCAAGCTGATTTACACCTTCTTGTAATGATGTAAATCCATTGCCCCACTTCGTAAATCCATCAGCTAGATTTGCCGCACCATCTGCTATCTTTTTCGTTCCAGCAGTAGCTTCATTTAACTTAACTCCGAATGTATTCATGCCTTCTTCAACTTTACGCTGACCGTCAGCAAGCTTCTTCGCGCCTTGTGTCAATTGTTGTTGGCCATTATTTAAAGTATTTGTTGCTTTAGCTAACCCATTAGAAGTAGCAACGATTTTTTGAAAAGCAGGATCTTGCTGTGCTTCTGGATGACTTTTCATGTACTCCTCTAATTGCTTCTTCACACTACTTGCCGCATCATCCGCTTTCACTTGTCCCTCAGCAAGTTTCTCGCTTCCGTTCACCCATTCGTTTGTACCAGCACTTAATTCACTAACTCCTGATTGTAAAGTTCCTTCACCTTGCGCTAGTAATTCCAAACCACTATGAAGTGATGTCGCTCCTTGACTTAGCTCATTTGCTCCCCCGGTTAAAGCAGATTGACTGGATGCAAGCTTGTCACTTCCCTCTTTCAATTTCGATGTCCCGTCACTTAAACGATCAATACCATCCGCAAGCCAATTTGCTCCATTTTTTGCATCGGTCGTTCCTTCATGTAACTTCTCAGCCCCATTACTTGCATCACTCAATCCTTGTGCCAAATCTTGAAACTTTGAAAAGACACCTTCTGTATAAGATTTCGTAATACTTTTTGAGATTTTTGTTTTCATATTTTCAACAGCTGTCGTTCCAATTTGAGCTGCTACAAAGTTTTTACCTGGATTTACTTTGTACTGCAATTGTGCCGGTTCTGGTTTCTCATCCATAAGTGTACTTACTTTTTTAGAGAAATCTTCCGGAATCGTAACAACCATATAATACCTATCTTCTTTTAACCCTTCATCAGCATTTTTTTCTGATACGAAATGAAAAGCCAGTTCCTTATTCTCTTTTAAATTTTTAACAAAATCGTCTCCTGCATGAATTGTTTTTTCATCCATTGCAGCACCTTTATCTAAATTCACAACTGCAACAGGTAATTTATCTAATCGTCCGTATGGATCCCAATATCCAGCTAAAAAGAATCCCGAATAAATTAAAGGAACGATTAACAAAAAAATTAAAGCGATACGTCCATGTTTATGGTTCCACATTGCTTTCCAATCTTTAAATATAAGTTGAATTCCCTTCATGAAACATACTCCTTCTCCGAATTTAACACCATTAGAATGGTTTAACAGATTTACTATACACGTCCATTTTCATACTGTATAATACATCTTTAATTATCAATCCATTCCTTTTGGTCTATAGAAAGGAGAGTCAAAATGGAACTTCTTCAACTAAAATACTTTCAAACAGTTGCACGATTAGAACATATGACAAAAGCCGCTGAAGAATTGCATATCGCACAGCCTTCGCTCAGCAAAACAATTGCTAGACTAGAAAAAGACTTAGGCGTCCCGTTATTTGATCGCCAAGGTCGACAAATTACATTAAACTCTTTCGGGAAAGTATTCTTAAAACGAGTAGAGCGCATTTTTCATGAATTAAGTGAAGGCGAACGAGAAATTAAAGATTTAGCTAACTTACAACAAAGCTCTATTACGCTGGCCGTTTCTATTCCAAGAATATTACCAGAACTACTCGGTTCTTTTTTACTAGAACATCCTAACGTTCGGTTCCAACAGTTTCTCGCATCTACTCCTTCTATGAAACGACAACTAGATAATATAGAAATTGACTTTTGCATTTCTTCTGTGCCAATTGAAGGCGAGGAGATTATTTGGGAACCACTTATTACAGAAGAAATTTTCTTAGTCGTCCCTTCAGGCCACCGTTTATCAGGACGTGAAAGTATCTATCTTCATGAAGTAAAGGACGAACCATTTATTAGTATGAACACTGGTTATGGATTTCGACACTTAACAGATGAATTTTGTAAAGAAGCTGGCTTCACTCCACATATCGCTTTTGAAGTAGATGAACCAACCGTGATTAGCGACCTCATTAAGCAAGGTCTCGGCATCGCTTTTGTCCCAAGTTTAACTTTATTAAAAAACTCTACTTTAGCATTAAATAAATTACGTATTATTGAACCGAATTGCGAGCGAACCATCGGCTTAAGTTGGTCGAAGAAACGCTACTTATCGAAAACTGCTCAGAAATTTCGTGAATTTGTGATTGATTACTTCTCCAATATTAGGTCATAAAATTATATCGATCATAACTTCAAATATATCGACGTTTCGCCAAGAAATATTGATTTATCAACAAATAACGACACAAATAGAAGGTGCCACCCCCATAGGATGGCACCTTCTATTTCTTACTCTTCTCTAATTCCATTTCAGCTAAAAGTGGTAGTACATTATCAAAAATATGCGTATTATTATTTTCGCCTGTTACGTACCCACCGTAATATCTACTAAATACATTATCATTTCGGAATGTGGCCATATGTTCATACAATTCCGTCGCAAACTTTGTATCACCTGTTTGTAGTACGTACAAAATCGTTAATCCGTAAGCAGCTGGTGATTCATAATCCACAGTTTGTTTTCCCGTTTCTAAATTATAACGGCCGTATAACTTTCCGTCCTTCTGGAACTTCTTCTTTATGAATTCCAAATAAGCATCTGATGAAAGACCACCTAAACTACGATGGTAAGCAACATATGATTGGTCAATAAGATTCACTTCTTTATCGTACGTAAATGTACCATCTTCCTTATACTCTTTCGGGAATGCCCAGCCATGCCTTGGATAATCCGCTAGAAATTGAACCACTTCTTGATACTGCTCAGCAGAAACTTTTCCATACTTTTTCATGTACGAGAATGCATGCGGATTTATGTATGATGTTGTTGCAAAACCACTTTGCTTCCCTGCATCCGCGTCATAATAATCAACGTAATAATTATCTTTCTTATTGTAACGAAGTACAGCATCACTCAATTGATCTGCAAGATTTTTATAACGATCTTCCTTATACATTTCATAAGCACGATATAATTGTTCTATAATACGAAGATCATCTATAAGTGCATTTGTAGCTGACTGCATTTCTCCCTTTTCAGAGACTTTCCATAAAACGATACGATCCTTATGTACAAAGTTATTTTGAACGACCTTTACTTGTTCATCAAATAACGCTTGATCATCTTTATCCAATGTATATTGTAGCCATAGTCCTGCCGATTCTGATAAAGCTTCACGGCCTTTCGCTTCCCCAGTACCTGCCTTTGTATCTTCTAAACGGTAGGTGGCAAGTGTCCCATTTTCATTCACCATATGTCTTAAAATAAAATGTTCCGTACGGTTTCCTTGTAAGGCTGACCAAAATACAATTCCACCTAAGGCGATTAAGAGAATCACTCCAATCCCTATATATAAACGTTTCCGCAATCTTTTCACCTCCCTAATAAGGCTAACCTTAATTTTACCAGAACATACGTAAATTAAAAAAGACAATCTATTAGATTGTCTCCCGCATTTCTACCCCTCACAAACCTCTTTAGAAGGTCTATATAGTGATTCCACGAGTCGGTCATATTCACGACGTGTAATTTCTTTATTATACAACTTCAATAATAAATCTCTATGCTCTTTTGAAAACGCCATCTTTTTAATGACTTCAGGATACATAAAACACCCTCTCCATTTCACATAAACTTCTCCAATCAAAATAGAACTTATGTTCGCATAAAAGATTATAAAATATTCCTAGATAAAAAACAAACAAAATATTATTAAACGTTAATTTCTTTCTATTTATAATATTCAAACATCATATTACCATATTCACTTTTTAAATACATATATATTTTTGGCAGTTTATTGAATAAATCTTCCAATTCAATCAGAAAATAATGGCAAAAAAGAAGAGGAGTATATATATGGATACCGTAACATTAGCAAGAGCGTTTTTTGGTTCTTCATTAGCATTCCACATTATCTTTGCAACACTTGGAGTCGGGCTATCTTTGATGATTTTTATAAGTGAGATACTCTATCACTGGAAGAAAGATTCCGACTATGCCATTATGGCAAAAAGATGGACAAAGGCTTTTGCTATTCTTCTCGGTGTAGCAATTCCAACTGGAACAATTGTTGGTGTACAAATCTCACTTCTTTGGCCTGGTTTCGCCAAAATTGTTGGGCAAGTTATTTCTGTTCCCTTTCAAATTGAGATTTTCGCCTTCTTTTTAGAAGCTTTATTCATGTCTATTTATGTATATGCAGCTGATAAATTACCTCCATTCATGAGATTAATCTCACTCTTTTTCGTCATGATTGGTGCCACGGCATCCGCCGTGCTTATTACATCAGCAAATACATGGATGAATACACCCGCAGGCTTTTCCATGGGGCCAGATGGATCGGTTTTTAACGTTGATCCGTGGAAAGCTTTCTTTAATCCGAGCTTTGGCACAAGCGCATTCCACGTCGTTATTACAGCCTATGCGACTGGAGCAGCCGTCATTGCCTCTATCGCTGGATTTAAATTATTAAAGAAGAATGTAAGTGAGCGTGAAGTGGCTTATCATAAAAAGGGACTACTGTTAGGACTCGTCGTGACATTTATTACAGGTGCTACGATGTGGCTTTCAGGGCACGAATCAGCAATCGCCTTACATAAGCATTCACCTGAAAAACTTGCATCTGCTGAAGCTTTATTTGAAACGACATCACATGCTCCCTTATCAATTGGCGGGGTTGTGGATCCTAACACACTTGAACTAAACTATGCGCTGGAAATTCCGAACATGCTTAGCCTATTAGTGGGACTAGACCCTAGCACCGTCGTAAAGGGTTTAAAGGAATTCCCACAAGAAACATGGCCACCATTTTACACACATACGCTGTTCAACTTAATGGTCGGCACCGCTGCCTTTACCTTTGCAGTTGCAGCAATCGCTCTCTTATATTGGTACTTCGTTTACCGAAAAAAAGGAGCCGAGTTACCGAAGTGGCTTCTTTGGGGAGCTGCCGCATGTGGACCTGTTATGATGCTCGGTATTGAATTCGGATGGATTTTCAGCTGTAGCGGTCGTCAGCCGTGGACAATTTATGGTATGCAACGTACAGTCGATGCTTCTACACGCGCTGATTTCGTCGGCCCTTTATTTATTCTATTCATCATTTTATATATCGGACTCGGTATTTTAACAGTCTTTGTACTACGGACATTCTTTAAGAGACATCCGCTAAAGAATGATTTACATCACCAAGGAGGCGATTCTCGTGCATGAGGAAAGCATTGCAATCATCATCTTATGGGCTCTTATTTTCGTATACAGTATATTAGGGTCCATTGATTTTGGAGCGGGTTTTTGGGGCATGGTATATGCGAAACATCCAACACTTGCTGCCAAGCTTGCCAATCGATACTTATCACCAACTTGGGAAGTAACAAATACGTTTCTTGTCTTTGTCGTTGTCGCTTTCCTTGGTTTCTTTCCGAAAGCAGCCTTTACCCTTGCAACCGTTATGTTCGTACCAGTCATGCTAATTCTAGTACTCGTTGCAATTCGTAGTACATTTATGGTATTTGCTTACTCTCTGCCGAAGTACCAACATCTTCTTCGGATTATTTCAGGTATTACAGGGCTCTTAATTCCAGCCCTATTAATTACCGTTTTACCTGTTACAGAGGGTGCCTACATTACAATGGCTGAAGGAAAAGAAGTACTCCTTTACGGAAAACTTCTTTCTAGTCCTGTTATTTATTGTTATATGCTATTCGGACTAACTTCGGAACTGTTTCTATCTTCTCTCTTTCTCGCGGATTTTGCGAGAGAGCAAGGTTCAGAAGATGCATATAGAATTTATAGAAGAAATGCCATCATACTTGGTCCTGCAACGCTCGTTACGGCAATTATAGCTCTCGTTGTAATGGACCCACAAACACACTGGCTAATGCAAGGATTAATAAAGCAATTCCCATGGTTTACAGTCTCTATCATTTTATTTGTTATCGGCTATTCCTCCCTTTGGTGGACAAATAAGAAATATAGCACACTAGGGTTTCCTCGCATTGCAGTTTTAGCTGTCGTCGCTCAATATGCATTTGCAAGCTACGCTTACGGCGTCGCTCATTTACCGTATATCATTTACCCGGACGTAACTGTATTTACAAGCTTTACAACGGTCGAAACCTTCTATGCGCTTCTTATCCTCTACGCAATCGGGATTGCAATTTTACTACCCGGATTCATTTTCTTCTGGAATTTATTCTTGAAGGATCGAACTTTTTTGAAGGAAAAATAATAAAGTGAAACTTTAATCAATGGGGGTTTTGTTCATCCCCCACTGATTATTAGCCTTCACCAATCAGGCGTTTACGGGCAGCAGGACTTTCACCTAACTTCTTTGCTCTCGCCGAATTTTGAGGTAGGAGTCTTACTGCCCACAAATAGCGGGATAAATGAGGGGCATTCGTACATAGAATGCCCCTCATTTATTAGACTCCTCTCCTAATAGTTATTTCACTAGTATGTATACTTGTCCTATAGCTTGAAAAACACATATTCACTTTCTTCTATTATACGTCTAGTTCCTCTTATTCTTTTTCGAATATACTACCAATACAGACCTTGAGACAAGCTACATTGATTCAAGGAAAAATAGAAAGGTAGGTAAAATATGAGCATTGAGATATGGATTACTATTATTGTATTCTTCTTAACGATGATTGTTATCTTTTGGCGACCTCGTGGCTTAAATGAGGCATGGCCAGCAGCAATTGGCGCTGGTATAATCCTCATTACTGGACTTGTCTCAAGGCCAGATGTCATAGACATTATAAGTAAAATCGGAGGCGCTTCCATAACGATATTGGCGACCATCGTTATGGCAGTTATATTAGAAAGCTTCGGCTTCTTCCACTGGGCTGCAGCAAAACTCGCAAATTTAGCGAAAGGTTCTGGACGCCGCCTATACTGGTATATTCAATTACTATGCTTTCTTATGACTCTTTTATTTAATAATGACGGTAGTATTTTGATTACAACCCCAATTTTAATCCTTCTTCTGAAAAATCTTCAATTAAAGCCTCATCAACAAATTCCTTATTTATTAAGCGGTGCTTTAATAGCCACTGCATCTAGTGCACCAATCGGTGTAAGTAATATCGTAAACTTAATCGCATTAAATATCGTTAATATGACTCTTTATATGCACACAGCGATGATGTTTGTACCTGCAACATTAGGATTATTGTTTATGTCATGGCTCATGTATACTGTTTTAAAGAAAAAATTACCAGAGAAATTACCAGTTTCTTCATATGATATTGAAGAAATTTTCTTCACGAAAAACTTCCATCCATTAAAAGGAAAAAACTCTGTTGATACGAAACAAAAACGTACAAAATTCATGTTAAAAGTATTAGGTTTTGTCTTCCTTATGCGCTGTCTTCTGTTCGTTGCATCCTTCTTATCTATCCCAATCGAAATCGTTGCGGTGCTCGGTTCCCTCGTTCTTCTCATCTGGAGATGGTACTACTTACGAACAAACCCTGTCGATATTTTGAAAAAGACACCGTGGCACATTTTAATCTTCGCCTTCTCTATGTACGTCATTATTTACGGGCTTCACAACGCAGGATTAACAGCCGCACTTGTGCAATGGCTCGAGCCACTTGTAAGTCAGCATTTACTCTATGCTAGCTTTGCAATGGGCGGACTTGTATCCATCCTCTCTAACGTCTTCAATAACCACCCTGCACTTATGATTGGTACAATCACATTAACAGAAATGGGACTAGATCCAGTCACATTAAAAACAATCTATCTCGCAAACATTATTGGTAGTGACATCGGTTCACTATTATTACCAATCGGTACACTAGCTTCCCTCATCTGGATGTATATTCTGAAACAAAACAAAATTAAAGTAAAATGGAAAGATTATTTAAGCGTATCTCTCATCGTTATTCCTCTCACAACAGTCGTCACATTATTCCTCTTATACTACTGGGTACACCTCTTCTTCGCCTTATAAAGAAAACAGAAGCCCCCTTTGCTACCGTCTTAGCAAAGGGGGCTTTTTCTATAATTAAGTTAGGTACTACAGTGTGATCAATCAAGTAAAGAGGTGTAACGTGTTATTGGTATAAATGACTACCAGTATCTTTAAATTCTTTCGCCTTCTCTTTCATTCCTTTTTCAATTGCTTCTGTCGTTTCTAAGTCATTTTCTTTCGCATATTCACGAATATCATGTGAAATTCTCATACTACAAAACTTCGGTCCACACATTGAACAAAAATGAGCTGTTTTCGCTCCTTCTGCTGGTAACGTTTCATCGTGATACTCCATCGCACGTTCAGGATCTAAAGACAAATTAAATTGATCGCGCCAACGAAATTCGAAACGTGCTTTTGAAAGTGCGTCATCGCGCTGATGAGCCGTTTTATGCCCTTTCGCAAGATCAGCCGCATGTGCTGCAATTTTATACGTAATAACCCCTTCTCGAACATCATCTTTATTTGGTAAACCTAAATGTTCTTTCGGCGTTACATAACAAAGCATCGCCGTTCCAAACCAGCCGATCATTGCTGCTCCAATTGCGGATGTAATATGGTCATATCCTGGTGCAATATCTGTCGTTAGCGGCCCAAGTGTATAAAATGGCGCGCCCTGACAAATATCAAGTTCTTTCTCCATATTTTCTTTAATTAAGTGCATCGGTACATGTCCAGGTCCTTCAATCATAACTTGCACATCATGTTTCCAAGCGATTTTCGTCAATTCACCAAGCGTTTCAAGCTCCGAGAACTGCGCTTCGTCATTTGCATCTGCAATCGAACCTGGGCGTAATCCATCTCCAAGCGAGAATGAAACATCGTACTGCTTCATAATTTCACAAATCTCTTCAAAATGAGTATATAGGAAGTTTTCTTTATGATGGAATAAACACCACTGTGCCATAATCGAACCACCGCGTGAAACGATACCTGTCGTACGTTTTGCAGTAATTGGAATGTAACGAAGTAATACACCAGCGTGAATCGTAAAGTAATCAACGCCTTGCTCCGCTTGCTCAATTAACGTATCACGGTACACTTCCCACGTTAAATCTTCTGCAATTCCGTTTACTTTCTCAAGTGCTTGATAAATGGGCACAGTTCCAACCGGTACAGGAGCATTACGAATAATCCATTCGCGCGTCGTATGAATATTTTTACCTGTAGATAAATCCATAATCGTATCTGCACCCCAGCGCGTTGCCCATGTCATCTTCTCTACTTCTTCTGCAATAGAAGAAGATACAGCAGAGTTTCCGATATTTGCATTTACCTTCACATGAAAGTTACGTCCGATAATCATCGGTTCTGCTTCCGGATGGTTAATATTCGCTGGTAAAATCGCACGACCTTCTGCAATTTCCTTACGAACAAACTCAGGCTCCACTCCTTCACGAATCGCAACATACTCCATCTCAGACGTAATAATGCCATTACGCGCATAGTGCATTTGCGTAACATTTGCACCTTCCTTCGCTCTAAGCGGCTTACGATCCATTTGCGGGAAAACAGGTGTATGTTTCGAAGCCACTTTCACACCGTCATCCTCTGGTTTTACTTCACGCCCTTCGTATGCCTCTACATCCCCGCGCTCCATGACCCAAGAATGACGCGGCGTTGGAATCCCCTTTTCCAGCTCCACTTTATAGGCCGGATCCGTATAAGGACCACTCGTATCATACACACGGATGGGCGGATTTTGGACACCATTCGTATCGCTTTGTGCAATCTCACGCATCGGTACTTTCATACCTTCTCGTGGTCCATCTACATACACTTTCTTACTTCCTGGTAAACTCGATTTCAATTCAATTTGTTCAGCTGAAACAGATTGTTTCATAACCTTTGTTGCCCCCCTGTACGTGACAAGGACGAGATATGGCCAGCGTATGCCAAAACAAAAAGAGCCAGGTCCATAAAAAAATAAGGACCTGGCTCATAAAAGACATCATTATGTAAAGCCATTAACTTCCCTACGCTGGTACGAGCCAGATCAGGTCCAAAGGGTTAAGAAGTTCACACGCTTCTCTCTCAGCCTACGCATACGTTAGGCACCCCTAGTTTATCACTGATTTAATTTTCAATACTTTCCCATCATACACGATAATCTGAAAAATGCAAAGGTTATTTGTTTTCCGCTTACGGAATCATCCAAGTTAAATAATAAGCCTGAACATACGTCATAATCCCAACAATAATAACGAAGAACAAACTATGCTTAACTGTAAAACGGAACAAATCCGACTCTTTTCCGGCAAGTCCAACTGCCGCACAAGCAATTGCAATCGATTGCGGAGAAATCATCTTACCTGTTACACCACCTGTTGTATTTGCCGCAACGAGAAGTACTTCAGATACACCAACTTGCTGCGCCGTAATTGCTTGTAAATTCGAGAACAGTGCGTTCGCTGACGTATCGGATCCTGTTAAGAATACACCAATCCAACCTAGGAATGGTGAGAAGAACGGGAATAGTCCGCCAGTTCCTGCTAGCGCTAGCGCTAATGTAGAAGATAGACCAGAATAGTTTGCGATAAATGCGAATCCTAATACGAATCCGATAGATAGAATTGGCATCTTAAGTTCGTTTAACGTTTCTTTAAATGTCGCTACTGCATCTTTTGCACTCATTTTCAAAATAAAGATAGAAATAATACAAGCAATTAAAATTGCCGTTCCAGTCGCTGATAAAACATCTAATTTCAAAATTGCTTCATAAGGCGTTGGTTTATTTACTATCGGCTCTGCTTTCATTACTAAATTGTGTAAGCCTGGAACTTCAAACTTAAATACAAGACTTTCTAAAGCGCCTCCTGGAGCAAATAAAGATTTAAAGAAGCTTTGGCTCCAAACAACTACCATAACCGTTAAAATAATGAACGGAGACCATGCTTTCACTACTTTTCCTATTGTGAGTTTTGGCATAGATGTCGTCGTTGTTGCCGCTACTTCACTATTTGCTTGTTTAGATTGATAGATTTCTTTCGGCTGCCAAACTTTTAAGAACAGCGCTAAACTCACTAAACTTACAAGTGCTGACGTAATATCCGGAAGCTCCGGCCCTAGAAACGTTGCTGTAATAAACTGTGTAATTGCAAATGAACTACCTGCTACAAGTAACGCAGGCCACGTTTGTTTTACCCCTTTAAACCCATCCATTAAAAATACGATGAAGAACGGAACAAATAATGATAGAAACGGTAACTGATGTCCAGCCATTTGTCCGATTTTATGTGGATCAATACCCGTTACTTGTCCAGCAACTGTAATCGGAATTCCCATCGCTCCGAATGCTACCGGTGCAGTATTTGCGATTAAACAAAGACCAGCCGCATATAAAGGATTTAATCCGAGACCTGCTAGAAGCGCTGCCGTGATTGCTACTGGTGCACCGAATCCCGCAGCCCCTTCTAAAAATGCTCCGAATGAAAAACCAATTAGAATAACGAGTAAACGGTGATCGTTTGTAATAGATAATACAGATGCACGAATGACATCGAATTGACCTGTTTTTACGGAAATTTTATACAAAAATACCGACATAATGATAATCCAAGCAATTGGCCATAGTCCGTATAAAAAACCGTATCCGGTTGCTGCCATCGCCATCGTAAACGGCATTTTATAAGCGAATAACGCTACTAAAATTGTAAGTACAACTGTAATAAACCCTGCCACATACCCCTTCATGCGGAAAACTGCTAAAGCTAAGAAAAAAAAGATGATTGGAATAAGTGCCACTGCTGCCGAAATCCAAATGTTACCGAACGGATCATAAACTTGTGTCCATGTGTTCATTGTTCTCTCCCCCTAAAGAATCCCCTTTTAAATAGAATAACCTCATCAATAGACTATCAGGTCATCATACCTTTAAGTCTAAAAATAAAAAACGTTCAAGAAAACGTTTTCATCTAATCCCATTTATACTTTATCACAGCATTTTCTATAAAAAAAGATTTTTTTGAAAATTTTATTATTTAAAGAAAAAATCTTACAAAATCGTCACGTTCTTGTAATGTTCATCGATAGTAAGCTTGCAAAAATTACTGCATAATAATAGTATAACAACGGACATTATTTATGAGGTGATATATATGAATGGAAACAAAATACTAGCTGCTTTATCATACTTTAGTGTACTATTTGCCCCTATCTTATTCCCAATCATCGTTTGGATTGTGGGGGATGCTGAAACAAAGCCACATGCAAAACGTGCTCTATGGACACATATCATTCCAAGTATCGCTACATTTATCGGCGTAGCCATTTTAGGAATTATGGGCATCGGATCGGACCAACCAGATGTAACACTTGGAATTGGAGCAATGATTGTCTTAGCTATTTGCGGAATCATCAGCTTATACTACTTCATCTGGAACATTGTAAAAGGAATTAAAGTGCTGAAAGCTTAATTTTAAACAAACGTTTGTTTAAAAAAAGGACACTTGCAATTTGCAAGTGTCCTTTTCCCGATTAGTGTGAGCTAATAATTAGCGGGGGATGCCCCTACCGATTAAAGTTTCACTTTATCTTCTTCGTTTCTTCTTTTTTCTCATCATTTTCTTTCGGCGCGTATTCGTTTTATCCGCTATAATGTGAAGCGTGCTCGCCACAACAATTCCCATTAGGAACGTTTTAATTTCCACCTCATGTTTTTTCGCAATTTCTATTAAGTTCCCGTCCAGTGCTATTACATTTAATAGAAATAAAAACGGAGAAAATACGATTAACATGTATGCAATACGAATTACATCACCAAGTATAATCGTATGTGTAAGAAAGGAACGATGTGGCATTACTTTCTTATACGGATACCAAAATATACGCAGGAATCCCCATTTATTATACGCATTACTGTACGTATCTAAATCAGGTGTTAAAAATGAAGTACCTACTAAAAAGCCAATTGCAAAAGTTAATAAAAAATCAAAATTTGTTAATCCATACGAAAAGAGCAGAAACAAAACAACCGGAAGGGATATTAAGTTTATTTTCGTATGCGTTTTTCCTGATGGCATAATGCACTTCCTCGCTTACGTTCGCCCTGTCACTCTATGACAGTTCTCACCTATTGATCTAATTTCTGATCGATAAATGATGTGTCTATATCCGAACCAAACCATTCTGCCAACTTCACTCGTGCCTTATCTTTCACATCTTCATTGACATATAATGACGCCTGTATTAGTGCCGCCGTTAATGCCCCTAAATCGTCCGTATAACCAACTCCAGCAATGAAATCTGGGATGGCATCAATCGGTGCAATAAAATAAGCAAGTGCTCCAATTACAATAATTTTCACCCGCTTTGGAACATCAGGTCTTTGCAAAACGTAAAACAGTAATAAACTAGCATAAATGACCGACTGTCCGGCTTGCTTTGCAACATGTTTTACTTTTTTCCAAAACGCTTCAACTGAAAATTTTTGTTTCATGTAAAAGCCCCCCTATTTTTCAAAAGAAATAAGCTACAATATATTACCAGTAAAAGTTCATCAAAATTACACATAATCTATCAATGAATTTTTATTTTAACAAACAAACCTAAAAAGAACAAGTGTTCGTTAATTTTCATACCCTTTCCTTCATATAATAGTTTTCTAGACAAACCATTACATATTTCCATTTCTTATTTCTCAACCATGAAAATTTTCACTTTCACTTAACATTCTTCTCTATCTTTGTTATATTTTCTAGTTGACGGACATATAAACGAATGATAAAGTTTTCTCTGGTAGTGACAAAACACATACAAAAAATGTAAAATGTTATAGTGTTTCTCAGAAATGAATTTTGTTGTATAATACAGAAATGACGTTATACTTATGAGCAGCAAAAGAAACCAAAAAAGGGTATGCATAGTTAAAGTCGTATATGGGTGAATATAGAAGCTCTAATTATGGCAAAAGAAACTATGTATTTTTTATTTTAGCATTTTTCGCTCCAAAATCGACCAAGCCTGATAGAGAAAGGGTGGAAATGAATGAAAGAAACCTTGAAATCACAATTTCAAAATGTGCGTTTCACTTTATTCGTAGCTTTAGCCGTATGGCTGAAAACCTACATTATTACACGCACAAGCTTTGATTTAAAACTTGAATCTTTCATGCAAGAATTCATTTTATTCATTAGTCCATTAGCAGCATCATTACTGTTTGTGGGACTTGCATTATTTGCAAAAGGAAAAAAACGTAACTATATAGCACTTGGAATTAATTTTGTTTTAACGTTCATTCTTGTTGGTAACGTAATGTTCTACGGATTCTACAATGACTTCGTTACTTTACCAGTACTAGGGCAAACTTCTAACTTTGGAAGCTTAGGTTCTAGTGTGAAAGAATTATTTAACTACAAAATTATCCTTGCATTTGCGGATATTATCGTATTCTTCATCTTATTGAAGAAGAAGAAAAACTTTGCACCGACAGAGCGTGTAGCACGTCCGATGCGTTCTCTATACTTCGTGTCAACAGTTGCTATTTTCTTTGTAAACCTAGGGTTTGCAGAAGCTGAACGTCCAGAACTATTAACACGTTCATTCGACCGCGTTATGCTTGTTAAAAACTTAGGATTATATGTACACCAAGCATACGATCTTGGCTTACAAGCGAAGTCAAGTTCACAAAAGGCATTTGCCGACGGTAGTAAATTACAAGAAACAGAAAACTATGTGAAAACAACACAAAGTAAACCAGATCCAAATATGTTCGGTACTGCAAAAGGAAAAAACGTAATTGTTGTCTCTCTTGAGTCATTACAAACATTCTTAATTGGCGCAACAGTTAACGGACAAGAAGTTACACCATTCTTAAACCAATTTACGAAAGAAAGTTATTACTTTGATAACTTCTTCCATCAAACTGGGCAAGGTAAAACATCTGATGCTGAATTCTTAGTAGATACTTCTTTATATCCACTAGACCGTGGTGCTGTATTCTTCACACACGGTAACAACGAATACACAGCAACTCCAGAAATTTTACGTCAGCAAGGGTACCACACATCGGTATTCCACGCAAACAACGCAACATTCTGGAACCGTAACATTATGTATCCGGCACTTGGTTATGATCGTTACTACAACGAGCTTGACTACAAGATTACGCCAGAAACAAAATTAAATTGGGGATTAAAAGATATCGAATACTTTGATCAATCTATCGATATGTTAAAAGAAGTGAAGCAACCATTCTATACTCGCTTCCTTACTTTAACGAACCATTACCCATTCACTTATGATGACAACACGAAATTAATCGATGAATATAATTCTGGTGATGGCGTGTTTGACCGTTACATGGTAACTGCTCGCTATTTAGACGAAGCAATGAAACATTTTATTGAGCGTCTAAAAGCAGAAGGCATTTACGACAACTCTGTGATCGTATTCTACGGTGATCACTATGGTATTTCTGAAAACCATAACCGTGCAATGGCACAGTTCTTAGGAAAAGAAGAAATTACTGCATTTGACCATATGAACTTACAAAAAACACCGATGTTTATTCACGTTCCAGGTCAAAAAGAAGGTAAAACAATTTCAAAACCAACTGGTGAAATTGATATTAAACCAACTATTCTAAACTTACTTGGTGTAGATTCTACGAATCAAATTCAATTTGGCCATGACGTATTCTCACCTGATAATAAAGGATTCGTTGTTCTTCGTGACGGTAGCTTCATTACAGATAAGTACATGTACACGAACAGTACATTCTACGACCGTGCTACTGGCGAAGTTGTACAATTACCGAAAGAAGAATCTCAACCACTCATTGATCGTGCCCAAAATGAATTGAACATGTCAGACAAACTCATTGAAGGTGACTTACTTCGCTTCTCTGAAAGTAACAAGATTAAAACTGGTGAAGTAAAAACAGCTATTAAAGAAGAAAAGAAGAGCGCTGAGTAATCTCAGCCTCTTTTTTATTTTCCGCTATCCTTCTTCTCCTATTCATTAACTTTAAAATTACGTAACCTTTACCAAATATTCACACCACATTAATGAAACATCTCTATAATAAAATATGTAAACGAGGTTCTACATATTTCTTATCTCTCATCTTCAATAAGATCCCTTAAAGAAATATGCGAACCGTTTGTTTTCTACTTTCTTTTAATTGTCTTTTAAAGTGTTTTGTTCTCATGTACAAAACCTTCAATAAGATGATATCCCTATGAAAGATAGCTACCCTCCTTTTGCAGCATTCCATATGAATGTTGCTTTTTTTTATTTATAGGCAGGATTCTTATTTCTTATTTTCGAATTTGTATATACAAAATGCTATAAATCTCTATTACTTCCCTATTATTTACAAATACATATACGTCATATGTAGAGTATTGCTTACATAAAAATTACTATAGCGATTTTATGCCGCGTTAACTAGCAATAGGAATCCCACTTCAAAATTTGGCCGGATTCAAAAATCATATGGGTGGTCTAACCGTATAAGCTCGATTAATCAAAGTTTCACCTTACTTCAGTACTTACGAAAGGATGGGATGGAAATTGGCATATGAAAGATTTGTACTTTGGAATGATGCAGTTATTGATACAACAAAACAAAAAACATACATAGAACTAGAAGAAAGAGGCTTGCAATTTGGAGATGGTGTCTACGAGGTAATGCGGCTCTACAACGGAAACTTTCACTTATTAGATCCGCACATAACAAGACTATATCGCTCCCTAGAAGAAATAGAATTATCGCTTCCTTTCTCAAAAGCAGAGCTCATCACCTTACTGTACAAACTCATTGAAAGTAATAATTTCTACGAAGATGGAACCATTTATTTGCAAGTATCTCGCGGTGTACAAGCTCGTACTCATGCATTCTCATATGACATTCCCCCGACAATCTATGCCTATATCACAAAAAAGGAAAGACCGGCTTTATGGATTGAATATGGTGTACGTGCTATATCAGAACCAGATACTCGCTGGCTTCGCTGTGATATTAAATCATTAAATTTACTACCAAATGTATTAGCTGCTACGAAAGCTGAACGCAAAGGTTGTAAAGAAGCCCTTCTCGTACGAAATGGTATTGTAACTGAAGGTAGCCGTTCCAACTTCTTTTTAATTAAAAATGGAACACTCTACACACATCCAGCCAATCATCTTATTTTAAATGGAATTATTCGTCAGTATGTCCTTTCTTTAGCTAATACTCTTCACATTCCTGTACAAGAAGAACTTTTTAGCATTCGTGATGTTTACCAAGCTGATGAATGTTTCTTTACAGGAACAACAATTGAAATCTTACCGATGACTCACCTTGATGGAGCTGCGATTCGAGATGGTCAAGTTGGCCCCATTACAAAAACAATACAAAAATCCTTTTCTCAAAGCCTTTTAAAATCAAACACACCATCTTCTTAAATACGAATAATTACCATTTCCTATAATGTTAATATATGTATTTAAATCAAAATCAAGGTAGAAATTCATACCTTGATTTTTTCTTGTAATCTTTTTGTCACATTCAGTTTCCCGCATAAGTCTTGACAGTAATCGACATGCCTTTTAGAATTTTTAATAGTTGGTAAATTTTTCTTCACTACATTACAGACAGAAAGGAATCGACAAACTATGAAAAAATACCTTGCCGGTCTTGCCGCAGTGTCTGTAGCAGGAGGAGCAGCACCTACACTTGATAGTGTGCAAGCTGCCCCGGAACAAAATACACAAAAAGCTGCTACACAAACTGTACAAGCTTCTGCACCTAACACTTCATCTTACACGGTAAATGCTGATGTATTACATGTTCGTGCAGGATCAAGCACTTCTCAAGATATCATCTCTCGTGTTTATAACGGTCAATCATTAAACGTGATTGGCGAAGAAAATGGTTGGTTCAAAATTAACCATAATGGAAAAACTGGCTTTGTCAGTGGCGAATTTGTATCAAAAAAGGGAGCAACTAATTCCAATGTAAGTACAACAGGTGGAAAGAATAAAGTTACTGCCGATGTATTACGTGTACGTACAGCTCCTAACACTTCCAGTTCCGTTTCAGGACGTGTGTATGAAGGACAAACATTAAACGTAATTGGTCAAGAAAATGGTTGGGTGAAAATCAATCACAATGGACAAACTGGTTATGTTAGTGGTCAGTTCGTATCAGGCGTTTCTGCAAATACAGGAGCTACAAACGATACGAATCAACAAACTGTACAACCAGCAAGCGGAAACTATACAGTAAATGTATCTTCCCTTCGTGTTCGTACAGGCCCTAGCACTTCTCATACAACTGTAGCTTCTATTACAAAAGGACAAGTAGTACAAGTCGTTGGCGAAGTTCAAGATTGGTTCAAAATCAATTATGCAGGACAAGCTGCCTACATAAGTAAAGACTACGTAACAAAGGGCGGTTCTAACGAAAACGATTCACAAGGCAACAATCAAAATAATAATCAAAATAATAACGTAACTGTTCAAACTGGTGGTACTTACGTTGTTAACGCAACGTCTCTACGTGTTCGTACAGGCCCTGCTGCTTACCATAGTGTAATTGGCGGCGTGTTAAATGGTACAACATTAAACGTAGTTGGATCTGAAGGTAGCTGGTTTAAAGTTAATTACCAAGGAAAAACTGGTTTTGTGAGTGGCGAGTTTGTAAAATTCGTTAAAGGTGGCACTGCTACTCCTGAACAACCGAAACAACCTGAAAAGCCTAACCAAGGTGCAATTGGTGACTACTACATTAATGCTTCTGCACTAAATGTACGTAGTGGCGAAGGTACAAATTATAGAATCATAGGGGCACTTTCGCAAGGACAGAAGGTGCAAGTAATCTCTGAAAACTCTGGATGGAGTAAAATTAACTATAATGGCCAAAATGGTTATATCGGAACACGTTTCCTATCTAAAACACCAGTTGGTGGTGCAGTAGATAAGCCTAACAACAATAATAATCAAAATAACAACAATCAAAACAACAACAACAACAACAACAACAATACAGGCAACAACAGCGGTGACACTTCTTCTCTACTTGCATACGCGAAATCTATGCAAGGTGTACCATACGTTTGGGGCGGTACTTCTGCTAACGGTGTTGACTGCAGTGGTTACATCTACCACGTATTTAAGAAATTTGGTCATAACATTAGCCGTCAAAGTGTTGCGGGATATTGGAGCAGCTTACCGAAAACTTCAAGTCCACAACCAGGCGACTTAATTTATTTCCAAAACACTTATAAAGCAGGTCCTTCTCATATGGGAATTTACCTTGGGGGCGGATCATTTATCCAATCTGGAGATAAAGGGGTAGCAATCGCTTCATTAAGTAACTCTTATTGGAAGAGCCACTTCTTAGGTTATACGAAAGCACCTTAAGTTATAGTTTCAGAGCCTTCTAGATTACTAGAAGGCTCTTTTTTAAAGAACTCAATATAGTAATCCCCTTTCGTTCTCTCTCCACACAAAAATTATGCGTTCATTTTCCTATTTCGTACACTATATTCTATAAAAATCACTCAAAACGTTATCACAATGAATATATTCCCACAAAAAACATAACCTATTTCATGTCTATTCATTTCATATGTGTTTTTTTGAAGAATTTTCTTTTTATTTAAACTTTTCGTTAGACGTTTGACCTCCGATGTCCATTATGATAAGTTACTTAAGATGTTATATTCGCAAAAGTATAGACAACTGGTTTATACACTTTTTTACTATGAGGAAGGAGCATACACTGCATGAATCTTTTATGGGGAATTGGCGGCGTGATTGGAGTATTAGCAATTGCTTTTTTACTATCTTCCAACCGCAAAGCTATTAATTGGCGCACAATTTTAATCGCGCTAGCATTACAAATGTCATTTTCATTTATCGTATTACGCTGGGATGCTGGTAAAGCAGGTTTAAAACACGCTGCTGATGGTGTTCAAGGATTAATTAATTTTTCTTACGAGGGAATTAGGTTCGTTGCTGGGGATTTAGTCAACGCAAAAGGCCCTTGGGGATTTGTCTTCTTTATTCAAGCACTACTTCCAATTGTATTTATTAGTTCATTAGTAGCAATCTTATATCATTTCGGTATTATGCAGAAATTTGTTAGTGTCGTTGGTGGTGCATTAAGTAAACTTCTTGGAACTTCTAAAGCAGAAAGTTTAAACTCAGTAACAACTGTATTTTTAGGACAAACTGAGGCACCAATCTTAATCAAACCTTACTTAGCACGCTTAACAAATAGTGAGTTCTTCACTATTATGGTAAGTGGTATGACGGCTGTTGCCGGGTCAGTTCTTGTCGGCTATGCAGCGATGGGAATTCCGTTAGAACACTTATTAGCAGCAGCAATTATGGCAGCTCCATCAAGTTTATTAATTGCAAAACTAATTATGCCAGAAACAGAAGAAGTAGATAATAACGTTGAGCTTTCTACAGAACGTGAAGACGCAAACGTTATTGATGCAGCTGCACGTGGTGCATCTGAAGGTATGCAACTTGTTATTAACGTAGCAGCAATGTTAATGGCTTTCATCGCATTAATCGCTTTATTAAATGGATTATTAGGATGGGTTGGTTCTTGGTTCGATATTAAACTTAGCCTAGATTTAATCTTCGGTTACTTATTATCACCATTTGCAATCTTAATTGGGGTTTCTCCAGGTGAAGCTATACAAGCAGCAAGCTTTATCGGTCAAAAACTTGCAATCAACGAATTCGTTGCATATGCAAACTTAGGACCACATATGGCAGATTTCTCTGCAAAAACAAATCTGATTTTAACATTCGCAATCTGTGGATTCGCAAACTTCTCTTCTATTGCAATTCAATTAGGTGTAACTGGAACGTTAGCTCCTACTCGCCGTAAACAAATTGCACAATTAGGGATTAAAGCAGTTATCGCTGGTACACTAGCGAACTTCTTAAACGCAGCAGTTGCAGGTATGATGTTCCTATAAATTTATATCAACCCTCCTCTTTCCATAGAGGAGGGTTTTTTGTATGTATAAATGTATTTTTTATATATACGAAATACTTTATGCTTAAATATGAAAACATTATGATACAATAATTAGTAAGTCTGTTTATTTTTTCTTGCGCAAGGGAGATACTACTTCATTTTGTTCTATTAAAAAAGAATTGCAGTTACATGGTCTAATTCTTATTAATTGCGCATACTACAAGTATCCTTGCCTGAATTACCTTTAAGGAGGAAAGTTTTGTGAAAAATAATTTCTATAAAGTCTTCTCTATGTGGATTTTACAAATTTTATTTTATTTTACAACTGTACATGTGACGCATTATGAGCATGCTCTCATTTTTACAATTATATATGTAATCGTTAATGTACTATTTCTATTTTTGCCTGATAAAACCGCATTTGTTTTCTTCATATTGGGAACCATTATTTCGGTATTCTATTTATTCTATCAAGCGTGGCTTTACTTATGGAGTACATCAGATCAATGGGAGTACATTATTACTCACTTCCTGATGGTAGCAAACTTCTTCATTGTTTATATCTCAACACATCTATTAAAGAAAGTTATTCATGAGAATAAAGAATTAACTGAGCGTGTGAGAACGCTAGAACAATACATTGGAGAATCAAAATTATTAACGAGACAAGAATTCGAAAGAAGACAAGCATTATTAATAACTGCAATGAATCGTCGCAATGAATCAGGTATTATCATATACTTCGATTTCGCTTCCTTTAGTAAATACACGAAAGAAAGCGTCATGGACCGTGTAGCTTCATTATTAGTTGAAACGGTAAGAAATGACTTTGACCTTGCTGCTGAATACGATAGCAATACACTGGTTATTTTACTACAAAACACAAATGAAGCCGGTGCTAACATTGTAATGAACCGCCTACAGCCAAAAATGGGGCAATGGCTTGCTGCTGAAGCAATTCAAGATATAAAAATTTCGCGAGAGCAAATTGGAAGTAAAGGACCGACATTATTATGATGACGCTTGTTATACTCCTTTTATTTCTTTTATTCTGTGTACTCGTTTTTTGGATCAGCATCGCATTTTCAATTAAATACGTACTTATTTTTACAGCCTTTCTATTCTCTGGCTTACTCGTTTATTATTCTTTCTTAACACTCGCAGGCTTAATTCACCGAAATAGTAAACGAAAAGATCGTACGCTAGAACATTATCCGAGCGTTGATATTTTAATACCCGCCCATAATGAAGGGGTCGTTATTAAAGATACATTAGAGGCGATGGCAAAGATTGAATATCCAGGCAAACTAACTGTTTATTTATTAAACGATAATTCTCAGGATGAAACACCTGAAATTGGTGATGATTTTGACAAAGCTTATGCTCATATCCGTCACATTCGTGTCCCTCCTGGTGAACCAAAAGGAAAATCACGTGTATTAAACTATGGACTTAGTATTTCGGATGGTGAATATTTCTGCGTTTACGATGCAGACAATCAACCTGAACCACATGCTCTGCGAATGCTTGTCGAACATGCTGAAACAACCAAAGATGCTGTTGGGGCTGTTGGACACGTTCGTACAGTCAATGAAAATAGAAACTGGCTGACACGAATGATTTCACTAGAGTTTCAAATCTTCCAGCTCCTTATGCAATCTGGACGCTGGTTACTATTCCAAACAGGTTCACTAACAGGAACGAACATGCTTCTTCGTCGCTCTGCCTTAGAAGAGCTTGGTGGCTATGATCCTTATGCAATTGCAGAAGACGCTGAATTAACATTACGAATTACACAAAAAGGCTATCTCTTACCAATCGTTCCAGAATCGATTACATGGGAACAAGAACCTGAGCATTTAAAAATTCTTATTAAACAACGTACACGTTGGCTCCAAGGAAACCTTTATATTTTAGAAAAGATGTTTTCTTCGTTAAGTTTCTTTAAAGGGAAACTTCTTGTCCATTCCTTGCAGCAAGTTTTAGTGTATGTCGTATTTTGGCTATTTTTAATCATTTCAAACGTTTGGTTTGTCATTGGACTACTCGGGATATTCCAGATTCAATATAGTATTCCGTTACTATTTATGTGGTATGTTGCATATATTACATATGTTTCGCAATTATTTAGTGCCCAGAGCGTCGAACGAACCTTTACACCGACGAATATTTTTATTAGCGTCATCATGTACTTTACGTACGCACAGCTCTTCACGTATTTATTTATTCGCAGTCTAATCTTATACTTACGTGCAAAGAGCAAGAAACAAGTCATCGGCTGGGATAAAACCGTTCGATTCAAAAAAGATAAATAATAAAAATAAGCACAGAGCGCCGTATGCTCTGTGCTTATTTATTGCCGTATAAATTATATATCAGACAATACCCCTTAGCTGAAAGTAATTTCACGTCCATCCCCCAACGAACGATCGACCTTCATTTATATACGAAAAAGTGATTGCTATTTTTGTAGAACCAATTGCTTCTCTTGCTGATCTTTGCGCGTTTCAGTCTTAGGTTCCGTGCTTTCTTGCACATTTCGATGTGCCACACGTTTCAAACAAATATGCTTCCACTTTCTTTCGTAACGTTTCATTATTCTAGATGTCCCCCTTGAATGCGCTTTAAAACTATTTGAAATCGCTTACAGGAAATAATATAGCACATATACATAAAAGTGACAACACATTTCCGACATATTTTTGACAAAAATATGAATAGAATTCATAAAAAATTGAATGTTGTCGAAAGTTATCGTTTTTTCTTCGTATAAAAGGCATACTACTTATATAGTACAGTATTTTATTTCCCTGATTTGTATTTAAAATCTCTTCTATATAAAATGAAACTTTAATCAGTGGGGCTTTGTTCATCCCCCACTTAACTTCTTTGCTTTTGCTGAATTTTGAGGTGGGTGTCTTACTGCCCACAAATAGAGGGATAAAAAAGGGCTGATATGGAATCAGCCCTTTTCCTTCTATTATTTATGTTGCTTCATACGTCCTTCTTTTTGCAATTCTTTAAATAATGCTGCCATCATAAAGAAAATAACAAAGACGAATGGGAATGCCGCAATAATAGCTGCCGTTTGCAATGCTTCTAATCCGCCGACATATAATAAGGTAGAAGCTATCGCAGCTAGAACGATACCCCAAACCATTTTAATGCGGTTCGGTGGATTTAAACTACCATGCGTCGTTAACATTCCTAAAACAAACGTCGCAGAATCTGCTGATGTAATAAAGAATGTTGCAATAAGTAGAATACCTAAAACTGATAAAGCTGATCCAAAGCTACCCATCTGATCGAACATAGCGAATAATCCTACTTCTGTTCCCATCTCTTTCACTTTGTCGAAGATATGCGCATCACCAAACAGCTCCATATGAATACCCGTCCCGCCGAAAACAGAGAACCAAAGTGCACCAATTACGGTCGGAACAAGTAACACACCAATAACAAACTCACGAATTGTACGCCCTCGTGACACACGAGCAATAAATGTACCTACGAATGGTGACCATGCAATCCACCATGCCCAATAGAAAATTGTCCAAGACTGGATCCATTGATTTCCGCCTTCATCCAATGGACTTAAACGGAAACTCATGCCTGGCAATTCCTGAATGTAAGACCCAATCGTTGAAGTGAAGTAATTCATAATAAAGTTTGTTGGACCTGCAAATAATACAATTATCATAAGTGCAAATGCCAAAATAATGTTCGTATTACTTAAATATTTAATTCCTTTATCAAGACCGGTTTGCGCAGATAACATGAAAAGAACTGTTACGATTGCGATAATAACTAACTGTGTTGTTAATGAATTAGGAATAGATGTTAAATAGCTAACACCACCTGCAATTTGTTTTGCCCCAAGACCTAATGATGTCGCAACACCAAACACAGTCGCGAACACAGCTAACACATCAAATGAATGAGCAATACGCCCATGTTCCCCGCCCTTAAATAACGGACCTACTGTCGCACTAATTGTACTTGCTTTTCCTTTTCTAAAAGTGAAGTACGCAATACATAACGCTACAAACGCATATAGTCCCCAAGGATGTAATCCCCAATGGAAAAATGAAAAACGCAGTGCAAGACGCGCACTTTCCTCAGTTGCACTATCTCCAAACGGAGGTGCGTATAAATGGTTTAATGGTTCCGCAACACCCCAGAAAACTAAACCGATACCCATACCAGCACTAAATAACATAGCAAACCATGTCATATAACTATAATCAGGTTCGTCATCATCTTTACCTAAACGAATAGAACCGTATTTCGAGACAATTAAAAAGATGGACACACCTAAAACGATAGAAACAGAAATAATATAAAACCATCCAAACTTACTAACTAGTGCAGTTTGAATTGCAGTTGTTACATTTCCTAGGCTACCTTGTCCAATAATAGATTCGGGAATAATCCCCCAAATTGTAAATGCAATACATAATGTTAATGAAACGATGAATGTTTTTGTCAGTTTCCTCATCAAATCCCCCTTCGTAGGTTTCACTTTTGTAAAAAACATAAATTCCGATATGTTAAATCGGATAGAAAACTATAATTTTTGCGGTGATTTTCTTTCAAATCTCTTACTTTCACCTTCACCAATTAGAATTCTTATAGACAGCCTTACCTTCCGTATAACCTTTTCACTCTGCAAGAGCTACAAGGTAGAAATACTGCTGCCAAATTGTGCGAGAAAAATGCGGGTGGGAATGTATTTTCCCAAAAAAGGATGTGTTACATATGTAAAAAAGGGCAAATTCCTTCCTTGCAACCTTTTCTTCTTGTAACAATTATGCGGTTTTTTTACTAGTATATAGCACATGTTTATAGCTTCACAAACGAAATGTTTATGTTTATATAACTATATTACCCATAAAACGGTAAAATACTCAAGGAATGTAACTGTATAGTAAACGTTTTGTAATATTATTGTAACACTTTTATTTACGCCGAAAAAAATATGTTGTATTAAATATTTTGAATATAACTAGAAACCTACTAATCATATAGAATGAAAAACGCTTTCCTATATTTTTTGTTATATTACAGGATGTTAACGACTGATTACGAATGGTTTGTAATTGTGTGTTTTCCCCAAATCCGAAAAAATCTGTTGCTATAATGAGGACACGAAAACAAACGCAATGGAGGCTATCATGAAAAAATTAATTGGTATAGCAACAGCAGCAGTTTTTGGTCTTGGGATTTTCACATCATCTGCCAATGCAGAAACTGTTGTAACAACAGACGTACTAAACGTACGCGAAAACCCTACTACTGAATCAAAAGTTGTCGGTAAATTACTAAACGGTAATAAAATAGATGTTCTAAATACAGAGAACGGATGGTCAAAAATCACTTTAGATGGTAAAGACGCATTCGTAAGTGCAGAGTTCACAAAAAGCATCTACTACGTAACAGCTAACGTATTAAACGTACGTGCTGAAGCGAACACAAACTCAGAAATTCTTGGAACATTGAAGAAGGACGATATGATCGAAACAACGAACCAAGTACAAAATGAGTGGTTACAATTTGAATATAACGGGAAAACAGCTTATGTTCATGTTCCTTTCTTAACAGGTACAGCACCTGTTATTGAGAAACAAGAAACACCAGCTCCTGCTAAAGCTGCAGCACCAGCTAAAGCTCAAGCACCTGTAGCACAAGCAAAACCAGCTGCTAAGCCTGCTGTGAAAGCTGCTGAAACTAGCGAACCTTCTGGTGGTCGTGAGTTAACAGTTGTAGCTACAGCATATACAGCTCACCCGAGCGAAAACGGTGGCACATATGGCGGTCGTGTATTAACTGCAATGGGTCATGATTTAACTGCGAATCCAAACATGAAAATGATCGCTGTTGACCCGAAAGTAATCCCATTAGGATCTAAAGTATGGGTTGAAGGTTATGGAGAAGCTATCGCTGGAGATACTGGCGGTGCAATTAAAGGTAACCGTATCGACATTCTACTTGGATCAGATAGCGCTGCCCAAAAATGGGGACGCAAAACTGTTAAAGTGAAAATTTTAAAATAACCAATGACTGCTAAATTACAGCCGGTTCTCTTTGTTGAGAGCTGGCTTTTATTTATTTATAATAGCTATGAGGAGGCTATTATCATGAATGTACAAGCAAAAGTAGACTGGATTGGTACACCAAAACCTTATATATATAAAGACGAAGTAACATATGATGCTACATCCATTGATTTTTCACTCGCCGGCGATGACAATCGCTATAAATTAATTGTGCTCGGCCATGAAGGAAATATACATTACAAAATTGTACAATACGGGATAAAACCAGGCTCACAAAAGCCATTTCCTATCGATATTCCATTCGAACAAGCAATGCTACCGCTAGTCGAACAAATAGTAAATGATCCGTATGTACAAGCGACATTAAAGCAGACACGCTTTTGACCGTAAAAAGACTATCTCAATTACAAGAGATAGTCTTTCTTACGTTAACGAGTCGGACCAGATACTTCCCCTGGTTTCAACGTATTCTTTGTACCAAGAGAATGATACAGCATCTTCCCATTCACAGTTACGATATGATAATCTAAATTTCATTTTTTCTGTTTTGAGCATTTTTTGTTTATAATGGTAAAGGAAAGAAATATGTGTACGGAGGAATATTATGCTGCAACACTCAATTACGAAAGATGAAATTATGATGATTGCGAATGAGTTCGTTCAAGGACTAGATCCACAGCAAACAGCTGATCAGGAACATGTCGCTACAGCTCGGCACCTATATCGTAGTGGTGTTGTCTACAACGTTGACTTTGATGGTTACACGCTATCAGGAACTGTAGATGCTGAAGGCAGCGTATATAGCGTTCATATCCCGATTCGTAACGTCGCTGAAAGCTATTGCGATTGCTTCGCACCAACGCAATGTGAGCATATGCTCGCTGTGTTACTATCTGCAGCGTCTAGTTTCGGGCAAGTAGGAGATGTATTAACTTTATTTAAAAATAATACGAAACCTTCTCTTCCTCCTATTCGAACTGCAAGACAAGTATTGCAATCATCAGCTTTTGAAGAAACGGATTATAAAAGTTGGCAATCATATTTTGACAACGAATATGAATCATTTAAAAAAGAACAAGCTCGGCTTACTTATAAACAAATGTATTTTCTTATGAGTATTTTTACAGACTTCTATACAAAACTCGAGCGGAAAGCTCCGCGTATCATTGCAATACATGAATTGTTCAGACTACACGCGGCACTTTATTGCTTTCAAAAATTATTAGAAGAAATTCAGGCATTCGAAGTAAATAAAACGTATTCTTATCACCAACCTGTTAACGTCGTTCGCCTATTTGTAGATAAAGTGGAATCCATCGTTCGGGACTTACAATCAGAAGCGATTCCTTCAGAGTCTGAAATCATTTTGCAAGAAACTGCTCGTCTCGTTCACGAAGTATTCTTCTCCACTGATGCCTATACACAGGAGAGATTTTTTATTTATCGTCACATATGGAGTGAACTGTTAAATAATAAAGATCAACTGCAAGAAGAAGAAAAACGAATTGACACGAAAATAAATCCACTTTCCAAAGCATTAGCATCTTCTCATCTATTCTTTTTAAATGACGAAGACCTACTAGCAATGGACTTACTAAAAAAACAGCCTGCTTCTGTTGTAAGTCTTTATTTCTATTGGTTAGAAGAGCTATTAAGCGCCATGCAGTGGGATCGCGGAAAAAACTGGCTTTCGTTTACGTATAAACAAGTAAAGAAAACCATACATGAGCACGAGGATACAATCTTCATAAAAGATATCGTTCGGTTATTTGTAATCATGTACGAAACATATGCAACGCATACAAATGAACAAGCTGGATTCGAAATGATTTTACAAGAACTATTACCGTATAGTTTCACAAACTACGAACAATACGTACTCGCGAAGAAGCAGTATCGTACATGGTCCGAACTTCATCTCTTATATGGATTTGAAGCAATTGAACTATTGAAAGAGCCATTGAAAGATATTGAAAAAGAAGCGCCAGAAGCGGCACTTCCTCTTTATCATCTTGCTGCTGTAGAAGCCATTGAAGAACGAAACCGTAAATCATATAGACGTGCAGTTCGCTACTTAAAGAAATTACGTACATTATATAAACGTTTAAAACGCACCGATGAATGGGATGCTTTCATTATTCATATCGCCAATCTACATTCACGCCTTCGTGCACTACAAGAGGAATTACGGAAAGGAAAATTAATCGATGATCAATCAAACTGAAGTAACAATTAGGCTCCAGCATGTTAGTCAAGGTTGGTTCCTTTGGGGTGAAGATGACAGCGGTACTCCATTATCCGTAACAAGTTGGAAACGAAATGCATTTACATGGCACGCCACTTCCTTCTATGGCACGTTTCTAAAAGAAGCAACCTTTGAAGGGAAACAAGGTGTTATGCTAACAAACGCACAAGCATTTGAATACATCGCAAACAAACCGATGAACTCCTTTGCACATATTCAAATGAATGATCCTATTACAGCACTTACGAAAGATGCAAATGAATTATGGGATGCCTTCCTAAGCGGTAGCTTCGTACCCGATATGGAACGTTGGCCCAAACAACCATCTTGGAAAGTTCAAAATACACCAATCGAAGATGACACATTAGCAACGCTTTTCTCAACCTCGGTAAATGAAAGTATATTGCAAGATAACCGATCAAATGACGGATGGGAAGATGCAAAGAGACTATACGAACATTACGACTTTACGAAAAGACAGCTGGAAACAGCGCTACATGAAGAAGATTGGCTTCGAAAAATCGGTTACATTGAAGATGACCTTCCCTTTACAATTGGACTAAGACTGCAAGAACCACAAGAGGAATTTGAAATGTGGAAGCTTGAAACGATTGTGACACCAAAGCGCGGGGCACATCGCATATATGTATATGAAAACATCGATTCCTTACCGAAAAGATGGCACGATTACGAAGAGCGTATTACGGAAACGCAAGAAGGCTTTAGTAAGCTCGTACCGTGGCTAAAAGAAGAGGATACGTTCAGAAAAGAACTGTTTGAAACGGAAGCTTGGAATTTCTTAACAGAAGCAAGTGACGAGTTACTTGCAGCTGGTATTACAATTTTATTACCATCATGGTGGCAAAATTTAAAAGCAGCAAAACCGAAGCTGCGTGTACAGCTGAAGCAAAGCACAGCACAAACACAATCTTTCTTCGGCATGAATACGCTCGTTAATTTTGATTGGCGCATTTCAACGAACGGAATTGATTTATCGGAAAGCGAATTTTTTGAACTCATTGAACAAAACAAACGATTATTCAATATAAATGGTCAATGGATGCGACTGGATCCAGCCTTTATTGAAGAAGTAAGAAAACTAATGAACCGTGCCGATAAATACGGACTAGAAATGAAAGATGTCCTCCAGCAACATTTATCAAACACTGCTGAAACAGAAATTGTAGAAGAAGATAGTCCGTTTACTGATATTGAAATCGAACTAGACGGATATTATGAAGAGCTATTCCAAAAGCTGCTCCATATTGGAGATATTCCAAAAGTAGATGTCCCTACTTCACTAAACGCAACACTTCGTCCGTATCAGCAACACGGCATTGAATGGTTATTATATTTACGAAAACTTGGATTTGGGGCATTATTAGCGGACGATATGGGACTTGGGAAAAGTATTCAAACCATCTCTTACTTACTATATGTAAAAGAAAACAAGCTCAAAACAGGTCCTGCATTAATCGTGGCGCCGACATCCGTCCTTGGAAATTGGCAAAAAGAATTTGAGCGTTTCGCACCAAATTTACGCGTTCAATTACATTATGGAAGTAACCGCGATAAGGGAGATTCATTTAAAGATTTTCTTCAATCAGCAGATGTTGTATTAACGTCTTATGCGTTAGCTCAACTTGACGAGGAAGAACTTACTTCGTTATGCTGGGACGCTGTTATTTTGGATGAAGCACAAAATATTAAGAACCCACATACGAAACAGTCGAAAGCAGTACGCAACTTGCAGGCAAATCATAAAATTGCTTTAACTGGTACACCGATGGAAAACCGACTTGCCGAGCTTTGGTCCATTTTCGACTTTATTAATCATGGATATCTTGGCAGTTTAGGACAATTCCAGCGCCGCTTCGTCACACCGATTGAAAAAGACCGTGATGAAAGAAAAATCCAACAAGTCCAACGCTTTATCTCACCATTTTTACTGCGTCGAACGAAGAAAGATCAAACAGTCGCATTAAACTTACCAGATAAACAGGAACAGAAAGCTTACTGTCCACTAACTGGTGAACAGGCTTCCTTATACGAGCAACTTGTTCAAGATACATTACAAAATGTTGAAGGGCTAAGCGGTATTGAACGTCGCGGGTTCATATTACTAATGTTGAATAAACTAAAACAAATTTGCAATCACCCTGCTCTTTATTTAAAAGAAACAGAGCCGAAAGATATCGTTGAACGTTCTATGAAAACAAAAACGGTAATGGAACTAATCGAAAATATTAAAGATCAGAATGAGAGCTGTTTAATCTTTACCCAATACATCAGCATGGGAAACATGCTAAAGAGCATATTAGAAGAAACATTTGGTCAGCGCGTCCTCTTCTTAAACGGCAGTGTACCGAAGAAAGAGCGTGATAAGATGATCGAACAGTTCCAAAACGGAACGTATGACATTTTCATCTTATCCTTAAAAGCTGGCGGAACAGGATTAAACTTAACCGCTGCCAACCATGTCATTCACTACGATCGTTGGTGGAATCCAGCTGTAGAAAATCAAGCAACAGACCGCGCATATCGTATTGGTCAAAAACGATTCGTTCATGTTCACAAACTCATTACTACAGGAACATTAGAAGAAAAAATTGATGAAATGTTAGAAAGAAAACAATCTCTAAACAATGCGGTCATTACAAGTGATAGTTGGATGACTGAACTATCAACAGACGAATTAAAAGAATTACTTGGTGTATAAACAAAAGGAGCAAATCTCGAAATGAGATTAGCTCCTTTTTCTATTCCAAAACCAATTACTTATTATAATTCCTGTCAATCCGCCGCACGTATCAAGCAATGTATCTTGCCACATCGGTGTACGGTCTCCCGTAAACCATTGATGGATTTCATCCAATGTTGCATACCCTGCAACGAAAAGAAGGGCATATATAAAACATCTTTTTCTCGAACAACCCGATCGATGAAAAGCGTAATACGTCAAAGAACCGAGCATGAAGAACACCATAAAATGAGCACCTTTACGAAGGAAAAATTCAATAAATCCGCCCACACCTTTATTTGCAATACTAACAGGTGTACCTCCGCCATAATCGATAGATACCCACGAAAAATGCTCTTTCACAAACTCAACATTTACATATTGTTCAATATCCGAGCGCATATCCTGTTTTTTATATGGTTGTGCTGAGGAATAGAAGATAATCCCCATCCATAGTAATACAGGAATCCAAAATAACCATTTACGATTCATTCTTCCGAAACCCCTCTCTTAGTCTTTTAAGAGTACCAAAAAAAAGAAAAAATTTCACGCCAAAACATGACATTTGCCTCCTATTTATAAAGTGAAAGGGGGTGATAAACATGGCAGTTGAAACAATCGTAATGGATTTAACTCTACGTCTTGTATTAAACGATGGATTAGATAAGAATGGAAAAACAACTTTGAAGAACAAACAATTTAAACGCGTTAAAACAAATGCAAACTTAGAGCAAGTACACAACGTAGCCCGTGCCCTTGCTTCCTTACAAGAATCATCACTTCACGCTGTACAACTTGTAAGTACTTCAGATCTTGCTAACGTATAAATAATAAGGAGGGAATAAAGCATGCAAGTACTCGAATTGATTTTCACGAAAGAAGATGGAAAAACAGTTGTTTTTTCTATCGATAAGCCCATCACACCCGTCGATGCACAAGTCGTAAATCAAGTAATGGATACCATTCTTGCGTCATCTGTATTTTCATCAATTGATGAAAATACCCGAAAAAAAGGAGCCCGTCTCGTAGAAAAAAATGTATCCGAAGTTCCAATTACTCTATAAAGTAAAACTTTAATCAGTGGGGATTTTGTTCATCCCTACTGATTATTAACCTTCACCAATCGGGCATTTACAGGCAGTAAGGCTCCCAACTAACTTCTTCTCTCCAGCCGAATTTTGAGGTAGGAGTCTTACTACCCGCAAATAGCGGAATAAACGAAAAAGACGAATCTGCATTATTTTGCAGATTCGTCTTTTTTCTTCGGCATTTCAATCGGAATAAAAATCTTTGAAAAACCGACGCATACATATTTATAATTTTCTCCACCTAAATCGAAATCGGTCGTATATGTTGAGAAGAAAATATAATCATTTCGCTTTGTATAATGGTCGATTAATAATCCAACTTGTGGCTCAACATACTTTTTCGCCAACTTCTTACCTGCCGATGCTAAATCGCCAAGAAGACCCTCTTCATTTTCTTTTTGAACCTCATCTAGCTTCTTACTCACATCATTACGTTTCATAAACTGCTTCGCTGCCCAATCCGTATATTCTCCTTTACTCGGATTACTATTTGCTAAATAAACTAGGAGAACAACAGCTAGAACTATAATAATATACTTTTTCTTCATGCTATATCACCGCCTATTCTTTTCTATTTTCATATATATGTACAAGCGATGCAAATTAGAAAGACTATCATCTGTTGATTGTAAACGAATAACTAAAATTTACAATATAAAACAGAATATTAATAGTGACTTTACAAAATTTATATATAATTATATTCAGAATAAAAATTACAAGGGAGGCATTATACTAATGAACAATGAAAATGATATTTTTATTTCTAGTTCTACAATGATGTTAGAGCCATGTAAGCACCCCTCTTACCGTACAAAAATTATCGACAGTAGCGGGAAGCACCTTTACTCCCGCCAAACCGCTCTCCAGCTCATACAGAAATCTTGTCTAACAGATGTTTATTCTACTTATCAGGGCAGACGTAATGCAGTTCAAGCAAACTTTAAATTCAAACAAAACGTTCCGATTCCAATTAATCATAAGGAATATATTTGCGCTTTTCCAACAGAATCTCCTGCTTCTCCAAACTGTATTTGGTTATTCTACAAGCATATCCATACAATAGAGTTTTTCAAAAAAACGAAGAAAGCCAAAATTCATTTCTCAAACGGATTTACCGTAACGATACAAATTAGTTCCCATAAGTTAAGTCAGCAATTATGGAAAGCTGGATATGTTTTATCCCAAATGAACATGCAAGATTCACTACACTCATAAAACCTCATGCCACATTTACTATCTTAAAACAAATAGAATGGAAGGTGATCTTTCTCTTATCTTCCATTCTACTTATTCTCTTTATCCCTTTACACTATCTCGCATTTTCTCAAGTGCCTGCCGGTATATCCACCTCACTTGATAATATGTCATTCCCATTTCACAGGCTATCTCACCCATCTTTTTCCCTACAAAAAATCGTTCCGAAATAATGTGTCTCTCCCTCTTATTTAACACACTCATAAAATCCTGTGCTCTCATTCCCGTTTCTTCAGACTCAAATTGTTCATCGTACTCTCCGACGCACACATACCTCTCCTGCATTACACATTCTTTCTTTAGTCTTTCCAATATATAACCACGTACCGTTATCACCGCATAAGCAGGAAAACTTCCTTTCCCCTCCTCATATCTTTCATACGCATACCAAAGACCAATTAAACCACATTGATAATACTCTTCATGATCTTGATAAATACTTAACTTTTTTATTTGATTTACAATCATTCCCTCATACAAAACAACCGTCTCTGTAAAAGTCGCTGGCTTCACATAGTACCTATTTCTAAAAGGTATACCCCTTTGTTATTCCGCGGTACCTTTACAATATAAAAATAAAGAAGAGACTTCACTGTGAGTAATTTCAAATACTACCGAAGGAATTTGAAATTACACTAGGCAGTATTTGAAATTTTGTTGGTGGTATTTGAAGTAAGGGTAAAAATAAAAAAGGTGACTCTAGAGAGCCACCTTTTTTGTCAGATCATATTATACAGGAATATTTGGTAATATTTTTGCCATTAACACAACAAATGCAGCTAAGAATGCCGCTTTAATAATGAATAAAACAATAATTGGAATAGCTGCTTTCACTTTACTTAATCCAGCTGTAACTTGTAATCCCAACCAAATTAAAACTAAATTCCATAAATAGAACAATTCAATTGTATTACCTATTCCATATGCAAGTGAACCTTGGTCAAATAATGGTCCTAAACTTGTATACTGGGTTGCTCCACCATCTAAAATTAGGGCTATAATACCATTAATAAGTCCACCAATAATAAGAATAATATTAGCATATACAACAATCGTTAATAACTTCTTATAAGACGTATCATTTCCAAAGAACATCATAAATACTTTATAAATAGCTGCGACAAATAATGCTCCAATCATCGCTCCAACAAAACCAGATCCAATTCCAGAAATAACTTCTGATGTTATTGAACTCTTACCAGCAAGTTCGCCTAATTCTTTCTGCATTTTAATCATTTCAGGTGACGTGTTCACAACATATGTTGTCAAACCACCTACAAGCCCTTGTAACAACGCAACTAAAAAGAACATACCCCAAACTTTCTCGCTCGCCTTCATTCTCTCAAACTGTAAGCCAGGAGAAGTAATCATTCCAAATAATGATGGCTTCTCTCCTTCAACCTTTTGCGTATTCAAATTCGCTTCCATTATAACGCCTCCTTCTATTTATATAACCCGTTCTAACGGGCGGTTCACTTCCTCATTGTAAGAGGCTACGAACCGCCCACTAGAACGGCAATGTGTAGTTCTACTACACTATTAATTACTCATAACGTAATGCTTCAATTGGATCTAATTTCGCAGCTTTGTTTGCTGGAATTAATCCAAAAACAATACCAAGTGTCATAGAGAATAGCACTCCTCCAACGACAACTTCCCATGAAACGAGCGGTGGCCACTTCGCAAATGTGGAAACGATATATGCCCCGCCATACCCAAGACCAATCCCGATTAAACCACCTAGAAGCGTTAACATAACTGCTTCAATTAAAAACTGTAATAAAATTTTACTACGCGTCGCTCCAAGTGCTTTACGTACTCCAATTTCGCGCGTACGTTCTGTTACAGATACGAGCATAATGTTCATAACACCAATACCACCAACGACTAGTGAAATACCAGCGATACCGCCGATGATCATCGTCATAATACCGGTCATCTTTGAAATACCTTCTTGAAGTTCTTTTAAATTCATAACTTCGTATTTACCAGTTGCATCACTCGGTTTACGACTGTTTAAGACATCTGCAGCTTTTTTACCTGCTTTTTCTAAGTTGTCTACATTTTTTGCTTGAACAGAAATATTTTGAATCTCATCTTTTCCATACAGTGTCGGCCATAATGAAATTGGAATTAGTGCTTCTGATGGCCCCATTCCCATAAACTCGTTATCTGATTTGTAGACACCGATAATTTGCATCGGTTGACCCTTCATTTCAATAATTTTACCGACTGGATTGGTATCCTTAAATACCTTTTCTTCCATTTGTTTACTAATCATGACAACGTTATTACCTTGATCCACATCTGATTCTTGTAAAGAACGTCCCTTTAACAACTTTACTTTATTTACTGAAAAATACTCACTGTCTAATCCAGTAATACTCACCATTTCTACTTTATCTTCAATATCAAGTGGTTCCATACTTGAATTTGTTGTTACAACATGTGAAATTTCTGGAATTTTTTTAATTTCAAAAATATCTTCTTCAGTTATTTTCGGTGCTTCTACCATCCCCATACCAAAAGGATCATTCATATCAGCACTATAATGAATCGGAACCGTTTGATTACCTGATCCAACAAATTGAGATTTCAATGCAGCTTCCCCGCCTTGCCCAATCGCAACGACGGTAATAATAGAGCCTACACCGATAATAATCCCAAGCATCGTCAAGGCCGAGCGTAGTTTATGAGCTAAAATAGACGATAAGGCAATTTTCATACTATCTAGTAAACTCATACTGCACACCTTCTATCTTCTGTAACTTTCCCGTCTCGCAGTACAATGCGGCGAGACGAATAAGCCGCTACTTCCTCTTCATGCGTAACCATAACAATTGTCGTACCTTCTGCATTAAGCTTCGTAAAAATATCCATAACTTGCTCACCAGACTTCGTATCTAGCGCACCAGTCGGCTCATCGGCCATAATGAACGTTGGGTTATTCGCAATTGCCCTTGCAATCGCTACACGTTGCTTCTGTCCACCTGATAATTCATTCGGTAAATGATGTACGCGGTCCGCTAATCCAACTTTACCTAACGCCTCTAAGGCACGCTTACGACGTTCTGCTTTCTTCACGCCGCCGTATACGAGCGGAAGTTCAACATTTTCCACCGCAGAGAGACGCGGCAGTAAATTAAAATGCTGGAATACAAAGCCGATATATTCATTACGAATTAAAGCGAGCTTTGACTCGTCTGCTGTTAAGATATTCACATCATTCAGCATATATTCGCCTTCTGTTGGACGATCTAAACAACCAATAATGTTCATAAGCGTTGACTTACCAGAACCAGAAGGCCCCATAATCGAAACAAACTCACCACTCTGAATCGTTAAACTAATACCATGCAAAATCGGTACCGCAAGCTTCCCTTGATAATACGTCTTAGCAATATTATTTAGCGTAATCATTTCTCTTTCACTTCCATTCCGTCATACACGTTGTCGGAAGGATTTTTAACCACCTTTTGCCCCACTGTTACGCCTTCAGTAATCTCTGTCCAATCTCCATCAGTAGCACCTTTTTTCACATTTTGTTTACGAAGCTTTCCTTTTTCTTCGATATAAACAAATGCATCATCGTCTTTTTCTACAATGCTCTTACTTGGAACAGCAATCATCGTCTTATTCTCTAAGTTTACTTGTAATGAAACATGGTAACCTGGAGATAAACCGTCTTGGCTATCAAGACTTGCTTTATATGTATATTGGGACATATTTTGAGTTGCCTCACCTACACCACCAGCTTGACCCATCTCTGCACTCGTTGGGAATTCACTTACCTCTGTAATCTTACCTGTCCACTTCTTCTTATTATTTGCTTTCGCAGTTACAGTGAATGTTTGATCCTTTTGGATTTGTGACTTCTGAAGCTCTGTTAAAGTCCCTTGAACTTGGAACGGGTCTTTAGAAGCAACTTGTAAAAATGCCTTCCCTTGTCCACCTAACGCTTGAGATGAACTTTGCGCCGCATCTTTATCTAACTTTTGAACAACACCAGCAAAATTACTATAAATCGTAAGCTCTTTCTGCTTTTTATTTAACTCTTCTTTCTGTAACTTCCCTTTCTCTTTCTCAAGGTCAGTTGTTTTTTGCGCTATTTCTAACTCACTTACTTGCTCTTCCATCGGATCTGTTACTTCTTTCCCAGCTCCGCTATCTTTCACCTTCTTAATTTCTTTCTTGAGCGAATCAATCTTCTTTTTCCCTTGATCATAACGCATATCTGCCATCTTCTGATCAAGCTCAGCTTGCTTCATTTGAAGATTAATCTCTTCATTATCATAAGAGAATAACTTCGTACCTTTCTCTACCTCTTGTCCCTCTTTTACCTCAATATCTTTCACTTTTCCTTTGGCCGGATCCGCATAGAAACTTTCAATATTCCCAGGCTTCACCTGACCAGAAACTAACTTCGTATTATTCAGCTTACGCTCTGTCACTTTCTCAAAACTTACAGCATCAGCCGTTGTTGATGCGCCCTTCTTCTTACCTTGCATAATAAAAATATTAACTGCTGCCACAATAACAATTAGTGCAATAACTCCGATAATAATCCATTTTTTCTTCTTATTTGGAGTACGAACCGTATTTGGTAACATATTCTCTCTCCCTTTATAACTTAATAGTTTAATATAAAAATTGTATAAAACTTTCTGAAAATACATTACATATTATTACATTATTTTTACAAAGTTTTACACATCCATTTATATTGTAACAAAAATTCCAATGATTAGAAATATGACATCTTGTCTTTTAAGATAGATTTAAGGAAATATTATATTATATAGAAAAAGCTATCCAATATAAAAATTGAATAGCTTTTCAAACAAAATATTACGCCGCTTTAGGATCTTTTCTCTCATGTCCACGTTGAACGATGAACAAGAAGACTGTTGATAAAATTGCACCTGTTAATAGTAAGATAAAGCAACCATCCCAGCCAGAACGATCAACAATAACACCAATTGCTGCGTTTGCTACAAGACTTCCGCCCACATAACCGAACAGACCACACATACCAACTGTCGTACCTACCGCAAATTTCGGTACTAATTCCATCGCACTTAAACCGATTAAGAACTGTGGTACGTAAATTAAACATCCGATAATAGAAACTGCAATACTTACAACAAGTACGCTAGTTGCTTGCCAATATACAAACGTACCAATAACAACTCCAACCATACTAATAATACATAATGGCATACGTTTCCCTTTAAATAATTTATCACTTAAAAGACCAACGATTAATGAACTTGGAATTGCCATACCTTCAAAGATTGCGTATGCTGCATGTGCTTCATTTTTTGAAAAACCTTTAACTGTCGTTAAATAAAGTGGAACCCAGTTAATAACACCGAAACGAATTAAATAAACAAATGCATTCGCAATACATAAGAACCATACAAATTTATTTTTCACTACATATTTCATTAAAATCTCTTTTGGTGACATCTTGTTAGCATTATCTGCTTTTTCAAGATTTTCATAGTCATTACGATACTCATCAATTGGAGGAAGACCTTCAGACTCTGGTGTATCCTTCGCATTGATCCAAACAAGAACTGAAATTACCATTGCGATAATCGCTGGGAAAATAAACACGCCGCCTTGCCAATGACTTTCACCGAAAATACCTACACCAATTCCGACAAGTGGTGGCACAAGCATTCCGCCAACGTTATGTGAAATATTCCAAATACCTGTTTTCGTACCGCGTTCTTTCTTTGAGAACCATTTCGTCATAACGATACTACAAGGTGGTGCTCCCATACCTTGTACAATACCGTTGAGGACAAGTAATGTAACAATCATTCCAAATGAAGATGCAAACCCGAAACAAATATTTACAAGCCCTGATAAGAATAATCCGACTGCGATAAAGCGCTGGGCAAAAGCTTTATCTGATAAATTCCCCATAAAGAACTTACTAAATCCATAAACAATCGCCATTACTGAACCTAGTAGTCCAATTTCAGCTGTACTAAAACCATATTCTTGTACTAAATACGTACTTGATAACGTAAAGTTACTGCGTACTAAATAATAAGCAGCATATCCAACAGAGATTCCGATTAGCACACGAATACGTAGTAACGTATATACTTTCGCGATCATATCCGCTGGTAATCTCTCAATTGCAGGTGCTGGCTTAAGCCATTTAAACATATACTCTCGTCTCCTTTTCTCACTTTTGAGAGAGACGCTGTCTATTCCATATCTCGATTATTCCACTATTTGATATATTTTGGTTCGTCCTTCTAACCGGCTGTCCTTCTATTTCTTTCTCATTCTTCGCAAACATCGTTGGTACGCCAAACGAAACTTTTTCTAAAATGTGACCCGCTTCTTCTGATAAACAATAATCAATAAATAAATCCGCAATAATACCACTCGGTGCACGTTTTAGTTTCGAAATCGCATTGACAGACAAACCCGTTTGCTCAGGTTCGTTACTTAAAATAGGAAAGCCTCGTTTTTGAAGCATTCTCTGATCTCCCATAAAATTGATGCCTATCATATATTCACCACTTGCCACAAGTTCCGCTGGTATGTAACCATTCACTGTTACTTCTCCAACCTGTCCTGCAAGATGCTTCACATACGCCTTCGCTTCCTCTTCACCTAAAGTATCAATAAGTGATTGAAAAAACGTATATGCAGTACCCGAAACATTTGGATCTGGCATAACAATCTTTCCTGTGTACGCAGAGTTTAATAAATCTTGCCACCTGGATGGATACGGTAGGCCAAGCGGTGCTATTTCTTCGTTCCACCGCTCTTTATTAATTGCGATTGCCAATTTTTCTACTTCGTAACCGTACCAATAACCATCTTTATCTTTAACAGTTTTTGAAATACGATTCGCATGCTGGCTCGTCACAGGAATAGACAGATCTTTTTGCTTCATCATTTGATGTGCATCTACTGTACCGCCAATAATAATATCCGCTTTCGGATTTCCAGATTCTTCTTCCACTCTTCGAAGAAGTTCTTCTGTCGAAAGACGAATAAATTCATACGTACATCCACGCGGTTTACAAAATGATGAAAGCAATGCCTCACCAACTTCCTCACGGGCCGCTACATATGCAACAAGATGACGATCATCCAAAATAGGGAGACCACTTTTATTATATTTAATAGAGGTTGTATCTCGAGAGCAACTAGACATCGCTCCTCCAATTACTAGCAAAAAGAAGAAAAAGGCTATCTTTCTCATGACGCATTCTCCTTTACGAATAACTCTGCTAGAGAGCCTTTCATATACATGACATTCCCGTTATTATCACCGAGGTATTGCACAACAAAGTACGATGGATACACAGAAATCGTAAGAATATCTTCACGCTCATTCTTTACATGCTTACCTGATTTATAAGCTGTAATATAAGCAATCGGTTCATTCTGTGATTGTAATAATTTCTGAATTTCTCCGTAATCTGTAATTTGTTTTGCGTACCGAATAGAATCAAGCATGTGCGTAAGATTGATAGTACGTACTACATTCCCTTGGCGTACTATGATATCCTTTGCTGAAGCGAAGAAATCACTAATACGCTCGGGCGTGTAATACAGGCTTAACAAATACGTTTGAAATGCCGAGATCATCGGATCAGTGCCCTTCTTTCCGTATACGTTCGCCTCATACTGGAACAAGTCACCTACTGCAAAAGTACGCTTATGTCCATTCAAGTACGTTACTTCTCCAGTAAATACTTGTTCTTGGCTCTCTGCCTCTCTCGGTTCTATTCGAATTCGGTCAAAGAATGAAACAATTGTATGTAAACGAACTTCATCCGTTACAAAAATTTCTCCCCACTTTTCATGTCTTACTTTCACTTCAATTGGAAGAGATTCGTTCACTCTTTGTAAAACGGCTTGTTTGTCATTCACAATTGTGATTCGATTATATGTTTGTTTCTCCACAACATAAAACAAAACAAGAGAAACAATGATACAAAAGACAAACATAAGAATTTGAAATGATAGCCTTTTCATTTCTGCCTACCTCCAAGATAAAAAAACGTTGTTTCGAAAATACCGCATAATTGTTTCATAAATGTATCATTTAACCGCTTTCAAGTTTTTTATGTCTTCCATTCGTCTTGGAAGCAAAAATGTAATAAATATCGTAGTACCAATCTCTTCACTGCTCTCAATTCGCATACTTCCGCCTTGCTTATTCATAATCTCCTGACAAATATACAAACCATAGCCGTTCCCATAACTAGAAGGAAGCATTTTCCCTCCTGGAGACCCATTCCACTCGGCAAGTACATCCTCATCTATACCGATACCATCATCATGAACAAAAACCTTCGCCTCATGCTCACTTACAATTACATTCATGCGAATTTGCGTAGCATCACTATATTTAATCGCATTATCAAGTACATTTAAGAAGATTTGCTTCGTCTTATCAAAGTCCGCAACGACATGTACATCCGTTAACTCATTTATTACTTCAATCTCAAATTGCTGCAGACGAGGTTTCACAATTGAAACTGCTTCTTCGGCTAATTCTTTTATATTCACAACTGTAGGTGACACTTCAAACGTACTCTTCCCGTACTTTGAAGACTTAAGTAATTCCTCTACAAGTGATAATAGACGCTCACTTTCTACAGCTACATACCGGAGACTCTCTTGCACATCTTCCTTCGAGTGTAACTTCGGAATTAAATCAACATAACCGATAATTGCCGTAAGTGGTGTCTTCAACTCATGCGTAATACGGTCCAAGAAATCTTTCTGTTTCTCTTTTTCTTCCTTCAATTGCTTAATATGCAGTTCAATTCCATCAGCCATCGCATTAAAGGATGCTGAAAGCTGTGCAATTTCCACATACTCATTTAGCTCAATCTTACTTTCATAATCGCCATTCGCAAGTCGCTTTGCCATTTGTCTCAACTGATCAATTGGCCTATGAAGAGACCTAGCTAAACGAACCGCAAAGAAAATACCTGCAGCCACTAGACAAAGAGATGTCATTAAAAAAGTCCAGCTCACATTTGTTAAAACTTCCTTCTCACCCGTTAACTCATCTATAAAACGAATACTCCCAATGACATCGTTTCCATAATAAACCGGGCTTGAAAACAAAAGAATAGGTGCTGGCTCTCCTTCCGCAAAAACATAAGCTTTCTTACCCTTCAAAGAACTCTCAATATCAATATTTCGATGAAGTAACGCTCCTTTTTGTGTATCTGCAACAACATCTCCATTCTTTCCTATCATCTGTACACGAACATCCATCCGCTTCGCTAAGTACGAAGCAATTAAAAGCGAATTCGGACCTAACGTCTCGATTTCTGCTTCTTTCTCTAAATAATTCATCGTATAAATTTGTGCCTCTACACTTAACTTCTCAAGAGAATCTGCTGCATTATGATACATATTCTTCTCTAGTGAAATATAAACAACCGTATACAAAAGAAAAAGAATTGGAATCAACAATCCAACTATTCCAAATACCATATTCCGTTTTAACGACATATTATCACCACTTAACAATCCAGCTTATAGCCAACGCCATAAATTGTTTTAATATATTCTCCGCTCGTACCAAGCTTCTTACGCAACCTTTGCACCATAATATCAACCGCTCTCGTATTTCCGATATACTCAAAGCCCCACACTTTCTCGAGTAACTCATCTCTCATAAATACACGCTGTGGATTTGAAACAAACAGCTGACATAAATTAAATTCTCGGTACGTTAACTGAATCTCTTGTCCACTAACATGCAATTTTCTTTCCTTAGGACAAATTATTAACTCTCCAGCTCGAATTACTTCGTGGCTTGCAGTGACCTCCTCCTTCTTCACACGCCGACTCATATTCTTCACACGAAGAATGAGCTCCGCATAATTGAAAGGCTTCGTTACATAATCATCCGCACCAAGTTGCAAGCCGAGCAATTTATCATTCATCTGACTCTTTGCAGTTAACATAAGTACTGGAATATCCCTATCCTTTTCACGGAACAAGCGAAGTAACTCATACCCATCTGTATCTGGAAGCATAACATCCAAAATTAATACATCCGGTCCTTCCTTCCACTTTTCTAGCGCTTCTCTACCATCAGCCGCTACTAATACTTCATATCCTTCCATCTCTAACTGCATTCGAATCAAATTACGAATACTCGATTCATCATCAACTACAAGTATTTTCATCCTTATCCTCCTTCCATCCTGTATTATAGTACAGTTTAGTATAGCAAAAATCATACAAAAAAAGAGAGGATATTGTCGAACATATGTTGAACGACAATACCCTCTCTTTCACTTATTATATTTACTTAGCATATCCATTCGGTTGTTTTTGATGCCAATTCCAAGCATGCTCAATGATTGTTTTCACATTTACATACTTAGGATCCCATCCTAACTTCTCTTTCGCCTTCTGAGAAGAAGCAACTAAACGTGCTGGATCTCCCGCACGACGCGGTGCTACCTCAGCAGGAATTTCATGATTTGTAACTTCACGAACTGCATCAACGATTTCTTTTACACTGAAACCATTACCGTTTCCTAAGTTATAGAAATCACTTTCTCCGCCGTTTTGTAGGTCTTTAAGTCCTAAGAAATGAGCTGCTACTAAATCTTCAACATGAATATAATCACGAATACAAGTACCATCTGGTGTATTATAATCTTCACCAAACATCATAATTTTCTCACGTTGACCTAACGCCACTTGCAATACAAGAGGAATTAAATGCGTCTCTGGACGATGATCTTCCCCAATAATACCATTTGGAGTTGCACCAGCCACGTTAAAGTATCTGAAGACCTTATATTTTAAGTTTGACGCTTGGCTATACCAATGAAGCATTTTTTCAATTGCTAATTTTGTCTCGCCGTACGTATTCGTTGGATTTGTTACAGTTTCCTCAGTAATAAGATCCACATCTACTTCGCCGTAAGTTGCCGCAGTAGAAGAGAAAATGAACTTATCTACTTTAAACTCGTCCATTACTTCTAATAAGCAAAGTGCGCCATACACGTTGTTGTTATAATATTGAAGAGGTTTTTCCATACTAACACCAACTAAAGAATCAGCCGCGAAATGCATAACCGCGTCAATATTTTCTTGTGTAAAGACGTCTCTTAAGAAACTTTTATCACGAAGGTCTCCTTTATAAAACTTTGCGCCTTCTGTAATGGCATCTTCATGACCTGTTTGTAAGTTATCCACTACTACTACAGATAAACCTTCATCTACTAATTTTTTCACAGCGTGTGAACCGATGTAGCCAGCTCCGCCACAAACCAAAATTGAACTCATGTTATTCCTCCTACTATACTCAATACAACAAATATATAGTTTCTCTCATACATTTTATGCTTACCTATATTTTACCATAAACATTCATTTAAAATAATATAATGTGAACCGTAACGACAACTAACTTCTTAAAGTGGCAAGCTTCTCTTCAACCTTCTCTAAATCCTCGACAGAATCTATTTCAAAGCTGGCATTGCTATCAATTTCATATAAATGAACATTCAGATGACCAATATTATCTTTCACAATATTATCCCAATACAGCTCACTAAAGTCTTCTTGCTCCACTGCTTTTTCTAACTCTTTTACGATATAATCCGCATCGTCCTTACACCAATAGGAAAGGCCACATAAAATGTAATCATCATGACCGTCACCAATTTCAATATCGTACACTTTCTTGCTCTCATCATGCTTAATAATCCATTCATTGCGGAAATCTTCTTTCCTTGCACTAAAGTATAAAGATGATTCTGGTTTTTCAATAAATATATTACGATGTAAATACACATCAGCATCTACCACATACGCATCTGCCAAATATTCACGCACTACATACATCGTATAAATATTGTTATACACATTATATTTATCGTTATATACAAGACGTATATTTTCATATTTATCAACAAGATAATTAAATTTTTCCGATAAATATCCAGTAACAACAATAATTTCATCTATACCAATCTCTTGTAAATATTCAATTTGTCGTTCTAGCATCGGTTTCCCGTTTACCTCTACTAATGACTTTGGTTTCGTTAATGTTAATGGGCGCAAGCGTGTCCCCATACCAGCTGCTAATAAAATCGCTCTCATGCTACCTCTCCTCTATATTTCTTTCTCTTAATAAATTCATTTGCATCCGCAACTGTTAAAACAGCCCCTACAATAATGAATAAACAACAAATAATTAATTTCCAAGAAAATGGTGTTCCCATTACTAATATAGAAATCCAAATCGCCCAAGCTGAATATGTAATATTCAGCCCCATAGCTTTCGTTGGGCCCAGTTCATGGATTGCTTTATAGTAAAAAATGTACGAAGCTGTCCCAATTAACGCCACAAAGATAATTAAGATAAATTCACTACTTACCATAACTTCTTTCGTTAAAAAATGCCCGCCCAATGTCGGTAAAATGATCAGTCCATATGTTACAGACGAAACAAGTTGGCGAATTTGCAACGCCTCTTCTGGAGAAACTTCCCCATCCTTCATACCGTAGGCACAAATCACACATTCTAATCCCCAACCTATAATACAAATCAAAACAAAAATAAAACCTAACATATAGTTTTGTGTTGCAAATCCATCACCGGTAAAGCCAAGAATAATAATACTACTAATGCTTATTACCAGTCCTAACCAATTCCAAGAGCGTAAACGTTCTTTTAAAAACATAAATGCAAAAAATGCTCCAACGGCTGGATATATGGCTGAAATTGCTGCCGTATACGAAGCCCCTATATACTTTACGGCTAATACATAAAACGTCATCCCTAAAGGTCCGCCCATTAAAGCACCTAACATTACGAAACGACCACTTCTTGTTTTTAATTTAGAAAGCGCTGTTCGTAATTGACCTTTAAGTCCCATATAAACCATCATCCACAATGTCGACATAAAATCATGTAAAAAGGTGCTAACAAGCGGCGCAAGGAATATAACTTGCTCCGTTTCCAACATAACTGTCGAGGATAATATAATTCCAATTAAAACCGTATCTATAGCCCAAGCAAATCCGGAGAACACACCATAAAAAATCCCTCTACTTTGCTTTCGATTCATACTGGTATCCTCCATAGTACTCTAAAAATAACTGTAAATTTTCTTTTGCACGCGTATAACGATCCATTCCATATGTTCCGAAATCACTACCCGCTGCTTCTTTAATCTTTGTCCAAATACTCCATAAAAAGTCTTGGAAAATTTTATTTAATAAGATTCTTTGTCGATGCATTTCTTCTACTTTTCCATTAAAATAGTAATCTAAAAATAACTCTTCATCTTCAGCTGAGAATTCACACTCTAAACTATGCGCTGCAATATCCCACATCGGATCATTCAAGCCGCCATACTCCCAGTCGATTAAATACATCTTGTTTTCTCCGTTTTTCACAAAGTTTTCAGCAACAGTATCATTATGGCAAGGTGTTAACTGAACATCCATTTTCTCATACATTGCTTTTAATCGCATAACTTGCTTCTTTACCTTTTTATAATCAGCAAAGTTTGAACCATTTGATTTACTTAATAAACCTTCATAATGCTCAATTTTCTCAAATACATTAAACGTATTACTCATCGCTGCACTTGATTCATGTAATTCCTTCAAAATAGCTGCCGTTAACTGCATATTATCGCTACGTCGCGCCGTTTTCGGATTCAATGTTTCTGCATTTGAAATAAGCTCCGCTAACTTAACACCTGTTTCTTCATTAAAGTATAGAAGCTCAGCGTCAATTCCTAGCTCACTTGCCAAATTAGAATTCACCATTTCATCATGACGACTAATCATTTCTTCCGTACCGCTTCCTGGAATACGAAGTACATATTCTGAATCCCCGACACTTACCTTGAAATTCGTATTTGTCATACCACCAAATGGTTGAATATTTGTAATAGCATCTTCTGAAATATTTAAAGCCTGCATAACGTGGCCTTTAATTTGTTTTTCTTTAAACTCTGCTTCTTTTCTCAATAAACGAGGGTAAATTTTATTCCTCACAACTTCATATTGCTGTTTTGTATCAATTTCTGCCCATACAATATTTTGTAATTTGATATGCCCAATATCATATGTTCTCGCAACATCAAGAAGTAAATACTCATAATTCACATACGGATTTTGATTATGATTAAACAACTCCAACATATTAAGAAAAACATCATAAGAAAGTTTTGAAATTCCAATCATCTCGCCATCAATACGATTTAATTGATGAACATCTTTCGAAATTTTATACAAGTTCCCATTTTGAATCTCTACAAATGCCTCATCACCAGAACCACTTTCATTCGTAATCAATACACAGTCCCGTTCCGGATATTGTAGCAATTGAGAAATCGCATCTTCTTCTATTAAAATATCATCTTCAATTAATAGAAAATCATCTGTAATTAAACTTTGAACACTTGAAAGTGAAGCCATAGAGCCTGTCCATTTATATTTCGGATTTTCTACAAAGTATACTCCTTGCTCTTTATTCCAAGAAGCAAATTTTTCTTTTTTATACCCAGAAACAATAACAACTTTTTCAATTCCGTTATTGTGTAATATCTCTAAATTTCGATTTAAAAGTATTTTATCACCAATGGATAATAACCCAGATGGTTTACCTAATTCCTTACGATTTCCTGCCGCAAGAATAACTGCTTGCTTCACTTTTTTATACTCTCGCTGATGAATACGGATCTTTTTTTGCTGCAGTGTAGCTAACTCGCTCTGCAAAAATTTAAGACCCTGTTCTTTCACATAATAGCTTATATGTTTTCCATTTTTTTCACTAACAACATAATTTTTTTTCGTCAAATCATTTATAATATAATTTACTTTTCCGGTAGATATCCCACTACGTTCTGCAATTTTCTTCTGACTTAAATGTGGTTCTTTATTAATAATTTCTAATATATCAATCATATGTTGCATATGTGGTCCCCCATAACATCGATAATACATTCAAAATTTGAACGCAACATTAATATTATCACTAATAAGGTGCAATGTAAATTTGTTGTAAAATTTCAGTAAATACAGTTTTACATTTCTCCTATCATCTAAAATAAAAAGAAGTGCCCCTGCTTATTTTGCACAGGGGCACTTCTTTTTATTTATAAATAGCCTCAACGTTATTGGCTGACACAACTTTAATATTACTAGCAGAATTTGCAAAATCCCAATTCTCATCCTTAATCATATAATTAGGACCATAGTTTTCAATAAGATACTCTTCAACATTTGAAGGAACAGGGAATTCTTCGCCCTTGAATGGCATTAATTTCGTTCCTAACAATGTAGAACTTGCTGTTTTCGTTTTCCATCCTGTAAGGATCTTTTCAGTTCCTCTTTCCTGCGTCGACATCTCATCCGTTCCTTCAAAGAAGTAACACCATACTTTATTAGGATCTTCCGAAAAATAATAGAAAAGATCGATATGAGTTCCTTTATAAGTGAAAGTTTGCTCTACAACATGACCATCAACTGTGAACTCCCTAAACGTCTTAACACCTTTATCATTTAATGTTTTCTCTAGTGCTCTTTTCTTCTCTTCACTTATATTAAACGTACCAATATCCATATCTAAATCATGGCTTATGAAATCTTTTTCTCGCACAGCTCCAAGTAACGTGCCATAATCTAACCAAAATTCTTGATCATGCTCTTTAAAAGCTTCTTGCACTAATAGTAAACACTCTACTCCATATTGTTTAATATTGTTTCGTACTAATTGCAATTGCTTATTCGCACGATATTCTAAAGGCTTTTTTAACAATGTACGAACTAGCTTATTTCCTTCAATAAATTTTCTAATTTCTTGTTTAAATCCCATATGAAAATCCTCGCAATAACATCTATTTAAAGTAATATAACGGAATAAAATCACTCACATATCTCCGTTATTTTCTCCGTTTCCTACACCATCATACTATTTGACACCAAATTTTTCAAAGGGAAAGTCAGACTTTTGGAGTGATCGTGTTGTATAAATGAAAATAAATTACTTATGCTATAACAAATAACCCTTACGCTTAGACAGTAACTCCGTACTTACATAAATAAAAGGCATACGATTTCTCGCATACCTTTTGTGTATCTTTCATTACTTAGCCACGAAATAATCCGTTACATATTGTGCCCAAACTTCATGTCCTTTAGCACTTGGGAAACCAAACTCTTCTTGTAAGTAAGGTAAAATAGCCTTTGTTGCTGCATCAGGCCATGCTCCCCAGTGATCAACATATGTATAACCATTTTGCGTTGCAAATTGCTTTAATGCCTCAATTGCTTTCGGATAATTCTTCGCACCATACACTGGGTTTGATGGTTGAATCATAATTGTAACGCCTTTTGCACTAGTAGAAAGTGCTTGAACAAATTTCTGTGTACTCGCAACAGAGTTCCCATTACCAGTTTTACCGTTATCAGTAATAAATGGTGGCTCAAATAAAATCACATCTGGCTTTTCTTTCGCGATCTCTTTATCACGCTTATTCGCGATTAACTCATCTGTACTTTCACCCTTATATTCCTTTACTGTCACATTCCATAAATCTTTACCGTAAGCAGTTTCTAAATTAGCTGTTAACTTAGCTGCCCAAGCATCTTTTTCAGATGAAGAAGCTTCATCACCAACAATAACAAGATTCACTGCCTTTTTCTCTTTAGCAGCTTTCTGCAACTTCTCTTTCACTTCATCTGGCAAATTCTTCGCATATGCTTCATTAAAAGATGACTTCGCATCTTGCTTTTTCTCTGCTTTTTTCTCTTCTTTCTTCGCTCCGCTATCTTTTACTTCAGCCTTTGTCTTCGTTACTTCACTCGTCTGTCCCGTTGCATTTGCAACTTTCTTATTCCAGTACAATTTACCGCTCACAATCGAAGCAACAAACAATACAAAAACAACAAGAACAAGTACTGCTTTCTTATTCATCGATTCACCTCATCTATTAATCTCACAACATATAATATTAATATAAATCCATGCAAAAATAAACCCAACTCCTTCCAAAGGAGTTGGGTTATTACATATTATTTAGTCACTTCAAGATGCGCTCTTAACTTATTCGTTATATCTTGTTTTGCTGCATCTGGAACATAGTAATACCAAATGCCATCAGCGGCTTTGTGGCCGTCGCCTGGGATTTGAATCTCTTCACTGTTCTCCATGCAATCTTTATAGTTCTTTTGAATCTCAAACATTTGCTCTTGCGTTAAACTTGTTTTTACGTTTTTCTCAATTGCTTTTAATACGTCACCATAACTTGCTAGAGAAGATACACTTGCGCCCTTTTTAATTACCGCTTGGATAACTTGACGCTGACGCATTTGACGACCGAAGTCACCGCGTGGATCCTCGTAACGCATACGAGTATACTTTAATGCAGTTTCACCATTTAAATGAATATTACCTTTAGCAAAATGTTGATCTCTTGATGTAAACTCTAAATCGTTATTTACATCAACACCGCCAACAGCATCTACAATATCTCTAAATCCAGCCATATTTACTTCAATATAATGATCAACTGGTACATTTAGGAAATTCTCTACTGTTTTTACAGACATATCAATACCACCAAAAGCATAGGCATGGTTGATTTTATCTTTTTTACCTTTCCCTACAATCTCCGTATAAGAGTCGCGTGGAATACTCGTAATTTTCATAGATTTTGTTTTTGGGTTTAAGGTAAATAACATAAGTGAATCCGACCTACCTGTCCCATTATCTTCCTGATCTACACCCATCAGTAAAATAGATATAGGTTTATTATCCGAAATCTCTACTTTCTTATCTCGTTTGTCAGACTTATCACGATCCAAAGGCTTATGCACTGTATTTAACGTATTAGATACATTAGAGTAAACAGTATATGCATATACACCACCAGCAATAACAAGAACACCAATGATACCTAGAATCCAAAATAGAATCTTTTTCTTCATCGTTTTTCCTTCTTTCAAATAACAAATTCAGTAATCTTATACTTACTATTATTTCACATAAAACTATACAGATTTACAAATCATTTGTAAACCACTGATTCTTCCACTATCTTATAGCTTCTTGAGAAAATCTTTTAAAGCTTCCTTCCAATCTTGGAACAATTCAAATCCATTTTCTTCAATCATCCCTTTGTCCAACACTGAGTATTTAGGGCGTGCAGCAGGCCTTGGAAAGTTTTCCGTTGTTAGTGGATTGACCACTATTTCAATATTAGATTGCTTGAATATCTCTTTTGCAAAATCATACCAAGAACAAACTCCTGAGTTAGAACCATGATATATGCCATACTTATCAGTTTTCACAAGATTAATAATAAATCTCGCTAAATCAGGTGTATAGGTTGGTGAACCTACCTGATCATGAACAACTCCTAATTCTGTCTTCTCTTCCGCTAAACGCAACATCGTTTTCACAAAATTATTACCGTATAAGCCAAATACCCAAGACGTTCTGACAATATAACTTTTTGAACAATACTTTTGTGTATAATGTTCTCCAGCTAATTTTGAGCTACCATATACAGTTTGAGGATTCGTTTGATCATCCACTTTATATGGTTCATTTTTCGTGCCATCAAAAACGTAATCAGTACTTACATAACAAAACTTTGCTTTCACTGCTTCGGCAGCTTGCGCTAAATATTTTGTACCTTCAGCATTAACCTTGAAAGCAGTTTCTTCATCACTCTCAGCTTGATCTACTTGTGTATATGCTGCTGTATGAATAATAATATCAGGATTTATAGATAGTACTTTTTCACGTACTTTTTCTTCATTTGTAATATCTAGCTCTTCTCTACCAAATCCAAAAACTTCCCATTGTTGATTTTCTAATAAACATAATACATCTTGTCCTAATTGACCTTTAGCCCCTGTTACTAATACTTTCATGTTTTATACCTCTAATCTATTCGCATATTGATTCTTGAAGTATTCTTGGTATTCTCCAGAAATAATATTTTTCCACCAATCTTGATTTTCTAAATACCATTTAATAGTTTGCTCAATACCTGTATCAAAGTTGTACTTCGGTGACCACCCTAATTCTTCACGGAGTTTTGTTGCATCAATTGCGTAACGGCGATCATGACCTGGACGATCTGTAACATACTTAATCAGAGATTCTGGTTTATCCAATGCTTTTAAGATTGTTTTTACGATTTCAATGTTTGTACGTTCATTGTTTCCACCAACATTGTACACTTCACCATTTTTTCCTTTATGAAGTACTAAATCGATTGCCTGGCAATGGTCTTCCACATGTAACCAATCACGTACATTTAAACCATCACCATATACAGGTAATTGTTTATCATTCAGTGCATTAATAATCATTAAAGGAATTAACTTTTCTGGGAAATGAAATGGTCCATAATTATTTGAACAACGTGTAATATTTACTGGTAAACCAAATGTTTCATGATAAGCACGAACTAATAGGTCTGCACCAGCTTTACTTGAACTATACGGACTATTTGATGCCAAAGGTGTTTCTTCCGTAAAGTAACCAGTTTCGCCTAAAGTTCCATATACCTCATCTGTTGAAACTTGCAAGTATTTTTTTACTTCCGCATTTTTAGCGGCATCTAGTAATACTTGTGTACCTTGAATGTTTGTTTGAATAAAGATATCAGGATTTGTAATACTTCTATCAACATGCGACTCTGCTGCGAAATTTAACACATAATCAAAATTTTCTTCTTTAAATAATTGATTAATAAACTGACGATCTGCTATATCGCCTTTGATAAATTTGTAATTAGATAATTCTTCAATATCTTTTAGGTTCTCTAAATTCCCTGCATATGTTAGCGCATCTAAATTTACAATATTATATTCAGGATACTTCTTCACCATATATCGAACAAAATTACTTCCAATAAACCCTGCGCCACCCGTTACTAATACTTTCATGTTATTCCTCCTTATTTCCCGTACACAAAATTAATATTTGCTTCTTCTAATAGTGGATGTTTAGTATCCTTTTCTGAAAGAATCGGTTCACTTACCGGCCAATCGATTCCTAATGCTGGATCATTCCATAGAATACCTGCATCATGATTAGGGGAATAGTATTCATCTACTTTGTAAGCCACTGTCGAATTTGGCACTAATGTACAAAATCCGTGTGCAAATCCTTTTGGTACGACTAATTGGCGCTTATTATGTTCACTTAAAATAACACCAATCCATTGGCCATATGTAGGTGAACCTTTACGAATATCAACAGCTACATCATAAATAGCACCTGTGATACAGCGTACTATCTTCGTCTGTGCTTTAGGATTTAACTGAAAATGTAATCCACGTAATGTTCCGGCTGGTACGGATAAAGATTGATTATCCTGAATAAACTCATAATCTAAACCAAGCTTATTAAAAATCTCTTTATTATAACTTTCCATAAAATATCCGCGATGATCGCCAAATACTTTAGGCTCTAAAATAACTACATCAGGAATTTTAGTTTCAACAATCTTCATTATACGTACTCCTTTATTGATAAATTGGTTGTTTTTGTTTACTTTGTTCTGCCAATCGAATTAAATATTGACCGTATTGATTTTTTTTCATTGGCTCTGCTAATTCAAGTAGTTGCTCACGGGTAATATATCCTTTTCTAAACGCTATTTCCTCTAAACAAGCTACCTTTAAACTTTGACGTTTTTCAATTGTTTCAATGAATTGAGATGCTTCTAATAATGACTCGTGCGTTCCAGAGTCCAACCAAGAAAAACCACGTCCAAGAATTTCAACGTGTAACTCTTGTAGTTGTAAATAAACTTTATTTATATCAGTAATTTCCAATTCACCACGAGGTGAAGGCTTAATATTCTTTGCAATTTCCACAACCCGATTGTCATAAAAATATAAACCTGTTACAGCATAATGCGATTTTGGCTCTTGAGGTTTCTCTTCAATAGAAATAGCCTTTCCATCTTCATCAAATTCCACTACCCCAAAACGTTCTGGATCATTTACATAATATCCAAAAACAGTTGCCCCTTCTTGACGTTCTACAGCGTTTTGTAATAATTTTGTTAAACCATGTCCATAGAATAAATTATCACCAAGAACAAGAGCTACAGAGTCATCGCCAATAAACTCTTCTCCAATAATAAATGCCTGAGCTAAGCCATCTGGAGAAGGTTGTACAGCATATTCAAGCTTTATTCCAAACTGTGAACCATCTCCCAATAGCTCTTTAAAACGAGGCGTATCCTGTGGTGTAGATATAATTAAAATTTCTTGAATACCAGCAAGCATTAATACTGATAATGGATAATAAATCATTGGCTTATCGTAAACGGGTAACAATTGCTTTGATACAGCTTGCGTCAGTGGATATAATCGCGTTCCACTACCTCCAGCTAGAATAATACCTTTCATAAATTACTCGCACTCCTTTTTATATCATAGAAATAGGGAATAAATCTGCCTAGATTCATCCCCTTCTAACTTCTGTTATGACTTTAAAAATAAAGATTCATAATCACTTACAATTTTCTCCCATGAGTATTCATGGATAATTCTATCTTTCGCCTTACTACCCAGTTCATCAATTTGCTCTTGTGAATATCGCTCAACATCATGAATTAAGTTAGCTAAAGAGCCACTTTCTTTAGAAAAGTAAACAGCTCCTTCTTCTCCAACCTCTCTATTAAACACTACATCTAAAAGCATATTTAATTTTGTAGAAGCCAATGCTTCTAATAATGATGGATTTGTTCCACCTACTTCATGCCCATGGAAATATGCAAATGCATTTTCACGAACTTTCTTCAATAGTTCTTGATCATATACTGTTCCAACAAACTTAACACGAGGATCGTTATCAAAATTCGTCTTTGCTAATAAATCTTGATAAAATTGATTTTGTTCAACGTTAGAAATAATCACAAAGTCTTTTTTAGAATCTGATTTCATAAATTCACGGACCATTAACTCATAATTGTTCTCTGGAACGAAACGACCAACTACTAAGTAATATTCATTGGCACTTATATCATGTTTCTTATACCATTCGTTTAGTTTTACATCATCGTCTTCTAAAGATGATGATGTAACATCCGCACCGTAGGCAATAAATGTCGTCTTAGGGCTATAATTTTTATAGTCTGTTTTAATATATGACTCAATTCCTTTAGAATCACACACTAATAAATCTGCATTTTTAACCATTAATTTCTCAGATATTTTCCAATATGTTCTAATAGTTGGACTCCATTTACTTCTTTTCCACTCATGTCCATCTGGATTTACAAATACCTTTACACCCATTTTTTCTAGCTTACTTTTATAGAAAGAAAAAAATGGTCCAATACGACAAGCAAGCACGTAAACAATGCAGTTTGTCAGGTTATTTCTTTTAATATAACGGATGCACTCTTTTAAACTTAAAATATCATATGCTACTGCTTTAGCACTACCGATTTCAGGTGTTTTTACATTAAAGCATCTTGCATTATTATGCTTGAACTCATCATTATTATTAGCTAGGCAAGATACGTGATACTGAATATCTTCACTTTGCTTTCGAGCTGTTAAGTATTCTACAAATGTTTCGAATCCACCATATTTTGCGGGAATCCCTTTGGATCCGATTATAAATACATGCCTCATTTATTCTTCTACTCCTGCTCTTACCTCTTGATATAGGTTTATTATTTCATTCGTATGTTGTTGCATAATGTAAGGGAATTTCATTTTAGATATATTTTCATTTATTCTCTCTAGTTTCAAAGGGTTATCTAATATTGAAGATAATTTACTAATAAAATCACTTCCATCTGTTTTATAAATAAATCCAGTCTCCTCGTCTTTTATTAGATCCTTAAATCCCACATGTTCAGAAACCATGATTGGAACGCCATAAGATTGAGCTTCTAGCCCAATAAATCCAAATGTTTCTTTCCAAATACTTGGAACAATTAACAAATCAATTCCATTAAACATTTCTTTTAATTGACTGTACTCATATCGCCCATGAAAAGTATAATTCTTTGGATTATAGGTTTCTGGATCATTTAAAAAATCACCATATACATTTAAATGCCAATTTTCATATCCATTTTCCTTCAAGCAATCCAATGTATCTTTTAAAGCATAAAAACCTTTATATACGTCTACAGGGCCCAGATAGCCAAACCTTAAAATCGAGCTCTTCTCTGTTCTATATAAACGCTCTTGACGGTGATCATAAATATCTTTATGACTAATGGAAATCACTTTTCCTTTTACATCTAAAAAGCTTTCGAACTGCTCTTTTGCAATGGAACTATTGAAATGAAAATAATCTACCAATTTCAATATGTCTAAATAATACTCGCGTAATTCTACATATTGAATTGCCAGACTGTCATCTAATTTTTTTACCTCGCCTGTTACATCGGCTATTCCTATATTCTCTTTGGTTTGGTTCTTTTTTAACCTTCTTAATCTCTTGACAATCCGGCTATCTTTTAAATAACGATATGGATAGGATTGCATGGCATATATCATTGGAATACTTAGAGCATTAACATTACACGACAGGCAACTACGACCAGATTCATAATCCTCACAAATTTTCCCTTCTGCATCCATTAAATTTGCTTTGGGGCAAAGGCCAAAATAATCATGTGTAGTAAATATTATTTTTATAGATAACTCTTTTGCTATTTCAAAAAATTCTTTATGCATTCCCATTAATGTGTGAACATGAATAACATCTGGATTTATCTTTTTTAGAAAATCTTCATAAATGCATTTATCTATTTTTTTCATAAATAAAGGCGGTTGATTAATACCATTTAATAAAGAAATAGGTAAAGGGTTTACTAATTCGTAAACCCCTATGCCTTCATATGGTTTATTTTTTTTAACAGCCACTTTTTGGGAAACAGTAAACTTTCCAGGGTATAACAGAAAGACATTATGTTCATTAGATTGTTCAATCATTAAATCCAATGAATATTTTGTTAAGCCACCTGTACGATATGGCGGTAAACCTAACGAAACATGCAAAATCCTCAAACTCTTCCCTCCTTTATTATTAAACTATATTCAACAAAACACTTAGTTAGCGGGCCCTTAATCCAGATATCTTACTCTCTAAATCCCTAGCTATATTCTCCCAATTATAAGTAGTTGCTGGTTTCTTCCAATCTTCCCGTGTGTTTGTTCCCAACATCATATTATTTAAAGACTGGATTGCCTCTAATATCTCTGCTTCCTCATTCAGCACAATAGGCCCCTTATCAATTTGACGAACAAGATGCCCTAGTTCATCTTGTTCGTCACCTAGTATTGTCCACATAGATGCTTTACTTCCTATATATTCATATACTTTTCCAGGTATCTGCGTACTATTTTTATTTCCATATAACAACAAAACATCTGCATATACCATATACTTTAATGCTTCCTTATAAGGAATAAGTGGCTTTATTACCACATTATTAAGCTTATTTAATCTCAATTCATCCGATTTATTATCAAATTGACCAATAAAAATGAACTGTAATCTCTCAAATAATTCCCTATCTTCAATTTGCAGTTTGTCTAGTACATTACATAGTGGGGTAATATCACGTAATTCCTTATAAATTGTCCCAGTATGTACAATATTAATTTTATTATTGTTTAACTCTAATGGCTTTTCTTCCCTATTCTCTATATCTGAATATAAATCTTCATCGAAACCACGATATACAATATCTGTAACATCTTCATTTAAATTATATTTATTAATATACATATTTCTAGTACTATCAGTTGTAAAAAGCAATTTATCTACTTTTTTAATAAGATTCTTTTCAATTTTCTCTTCTATTAACATTTTTATACCAGATCTATCTTTTCTTAAACTATCGCCATTCCAAGGGTCACTCCAATATCCTATCCATGGCAAATTGGGATATTTTTTTTTAATCTTATACGCAACGATATGACTAGAAGGCGTTTCGTGCATTGAAAATATACAAGTATATCCCTCATTATCCTTTAATAAGGACAATGCCTTTTTATATGCTGGTTTAATCCATTGCAAAAAGGGATCTGGAATTAAGATATTCCTTTTTACAAGTCCACCAATCTTCTTTTTTAAATTTAATTTTTTCCTTGTCTTAATAGCATCCTTGTTAACATTTAATTTCTTAGTATAAGAAAGATTATAAAGAAGACCAGGATTCACCCTATGAACTCGCACTTCTTTATCAAATACAGCCTCTAAATTTTTATCATATGCGATAGAATCCTTAGGATAATCTACTGCAATTACATCTATCTCATGCCCTAAACGGTTTAAGTAATTAATATAGTTTAAAGCTCTTACATTACCAGAACCAATAAAGGGAGGGAGCTGTGTCGCAATAAATAATATTTTCATCATTTAACACCCTTATTTCATAATATTTCTCGAATTTTCATGTTTAGAAAATAATAAACCACATACTATAAAGTAAAAAATAAAATTATTTATTTCATAATATTGATTAGCATTTGCATTAATTACAATAGCATTACCTAAGAATAACGATAATGGGAGCCACAAATTTTGTTTGTTATACACCCTTATCATACGAAGGAATATTATTAAATTAATAATCATTATTAGTAAAAAACTTATAATTCCCTGTTCAACTATAATATTTAGCCACTGGGAATGTAAAATTCCGATCTGAGGAATATTAAATTTTATAGAAACTATATCATTAAAATTGCCAGCTCCTATTCCAAACCACAAATTTTCCTTAATAAGATTTCCCGCAAACTCAAATTGATATAATCTATAATCCCCTGTCTCTCCTCTATATTTAAACAATAAATCTATTAACTTATTTCCATATAAGACATAAAACAAACCTAACATTAAAGCCATAGAAACTATAGAAAGCATCCTGCCTAATATTTTTTCCTTAGATTTCGTTTGAGTAAAAATATAATAAATAGTAGTTGAGACTATTATTGCTAGCATACCAACCCTTGTCAAAGTTAATATTACAAAAATTACGTTTAATATAAATACTACCAACGTATATAAATTTTTTCTTTTTACTAGCGCATATAAAAGAACTGGATATAAAATCGCCGCTAAATTACCGGCCCCATTATTTGCTCCTACAAATCCCACAACTCTTTTAACTACCATTAATCCTTCTGTATAATTTATGCTATTATTAAAGTTCCCTATTAATAATGTTTTATTAGTGACAAACTGTAATATCGATAAAATTGAATTTGAAAAAGAAAATATAAGTATACTATTTATAATGGTATACTCTGCTAATCCTTTTTTTGATAAGTTATACAATACAATTATTAGTAATTGTATGCATAAATAACTAACCCAGGTTCTAACAAAAAGAATTGACTCTAATTTATTTATAAAAAGAAATTGATACACAAAAATGAGATTAACCAACGTCAATGCCATTACTATGTTAAAATACGAATCTTTATAAATTGAATTTCCCCGTACTTTTAATAAAGCAATTTTGATAACAAATATATAAAATATTAATACCATTAAAAGAGAATGTACATAGACTGTTGAGCCACCTGTATCTATATTTAAATATAGATTGGAAGCAATAAAAGCCATAGTAAAATATATAACTAAGGTGCTCCCCCTCTTAAAGTTAAGAAATAAAGGTATTGATGTGAATAATAAAATTAATAGAATGCCTAATACCTTCAATATTTATTCATTACATATGATATGTAATGACCCTCCTCTCTATTCTGTATCTTGTCTTCTAAATTATTTTTTTATATAAAACACTCATTAAAATGTTCTTATATAAAGTACATATAATTACTATACTAATTATACCTAATGTGAAATTCAATAATGTAGAATCATATTGAGTATTAATATAAGAATAGATAATTAATAATAGACTCGAAAAATAAAATTTCTTTAAACCATAATCTACTTTGTAATACATTAAAGAAATATGTGTACGTAGGCTAGCAAAAATGAAATAAGCAATCCCTGTTGAAATCGCTGCCCCTTTAGCCCCTAGATTTGGGACTAAAATAATATTCCCAATAACATTAACCAAACAAGCGATTATTGAAATCACAATGTGCCACTTTGTTTTTTTAAAAAAATTAATACCTATCACGCTAGTTTCTGAAATTGTATACATAACTGGAAGAAATACAAGAAATGGCATAATATTTGCTGCTTCTCTATAATTAGATCCTAGTAGATATATAATTATATCTTTGAACATTAAAGTTCCAATTCCTACTATAAACATCACTAATGTAATAATTTGATTCATATTTGAAAAGAATCCTGTTTCTTCAGGATTCTTAGCATAACGTTCGTAACTTACTGGAACCCAAAATGTCGTAAAGGTAGTTTGAATAATCATTAAAATCGAGATGATTTTAAATGCGGCTGTATATAATCCTAACTCTGTAAGTGTAGACCAATGTTTAATAGCAATTCTATCAATTGACTGAAATAACCATGTAATTAATAACGTAATTGATAAAGGAATTCCATAATATATAATTTCTTTCATACTCTCGTGTGATTTCACTTTACTTCTTTTAAAAAAATTCCAATAAGATAATGCACATACAATCGCAATAATGGTAACAAAGAAATAACTTAATGCTTGAGAATAAATTAATATTTTATAAGTTGTCCCTAAACAATAAGCAAATACTAAAATACCTATAAACTCAAATAACTTGTTAAATAATTGTAGTAATGAGAATAATAATCCTCTTTGTTCCATCCTAATAACTAAAACTGCATATCTATTAGCAATCTGCACAAATAAAGAAAAAACTAAAATTAACACTAGCCATATACTTTCTTCGGAAAATACAAAGAATGAAGCTTGTTTATAAAAAATTAAAAGAATTATAGACAGAACTATAAAACTAACAAACGGTGGTTTTAAACAATCCCATAATAATTTTTTTCTAGATTCTTTATCTTTTTCATAAAAAAAACGGACAAAGCTTTGATCTGTTCCAAATAATGAAATCAATAATAAGACATTTAAAATCACCATAAATAATGATGATTTCCCAAATTCTTCTGGGGAAAGTATTCTTGTAATAATAGGTGTGCTAATAAAACCAATTATTATACTTAACCAACTTCCAATAGAAAAAGAGAGAAATTTCTTTAATAACCCTGCTTTCATACATATACTCCCAACATTCAATAAACTTTTATTTAGACATAATTAAGTTCAATTCTTTATCAATTACATCTACTGGATTACATTTACTAATTATAGACTGAGCTGTTGCCTTTGACATCTTAGAAAATAAATCTGCATTATTATATAACTGTTCTATACTATCAGCTATTTCTTTATAATTCTTTGTCGTAAAACCAGTCATTTTATTTGTAACAAATTCGGGAATTGCTGTATTGTGCGAAGTAATAGGGACTAACCCACTGGCCATAGCCTCACACATCGAAACCCCTTGAGAATCTTGTCTTGTTGGACATAGGAATATACCATTTTTTTTGTGTTCGTTTGCAATCTCACCATGAGTTAGGTATTTATTATAAATATGAACATTTTCAAAATTTAATAGTGGCTGTATTAACTCATCAAATAGCCTTCCTTTACCATATATGGTGAATTCCATATCTTTAAAAACATCTCTTTTACTTAACTCTACAATAGCCTGTATCGCTATATCATTAGCATATTTTCGAGACTCAAATGGTCGAATTAATAATATTTTTTTCCTTAAAAATTTATCTTTTTCTTCATATTGAAAAACATTTGTATCAATTACATTAGGAATAACTTCATATTTCTCGATTTTAGTTAACGTGTCGGTTTCTGTAATATGCTTCATCCACTCTGAAACAAAAACAAAAGTAACATTCTTATTCTTTGTTTTCTCAATAAATTTTTTCAAACTATACATTTGTATCATATTACGAAGAATATATTTAATGAAACCTTTATTATATAGATTAAATAACCTTCTGTACCATCCCAATGCCTCTACTCCATGAACCCACACAATAGAAGGATAAGAAAATTCTAAATCTTTTAACGTACTCATCATATCCTTATCAATAAAATGAATCAAAATTTTATCTGGTTTATAGTCCCTTATACAATCCAAAAGACAATTTCTATTTCCTTCAACTACATTAATACCATCAAAACTATATGTTCCATATTTATCTTTATTTTTATCCATCACAAAGACCCGAACATCACAATCTCTATGTATATATTGTACAACTCGACGATGTATAAAAGCATTTCTATATAATTCGGTTTCTTTTGGATACATATTAGTAAGTACTAATAATCTCACTATCTTTTCAACTCTTTCTTTAATAATTTACATAAATTTTTTTTAGATTTATACCGCCATACCATCTAAAAATAAAAATAACAGAGTGCTTTATCTAGAATGAAAAGCACTCTGCAATTAAATGTTTTATATTTTATTAAATAAATATTATTTGATAAATCCCTTTGTATCAATAACTACTTTCTCTTTCAATTGATCAAAGTCAATTGAACTAAAAACTTCATGATCAACTAATACTAAAATAATATCTGATTTAACTACAGCTTCTTCAGTTGAAAGAAGAGAAATTCCTTTTTCTTGAAGAGAAGCTGGTAATTCATTTACATGTGGCTCTACTGCAATAACTTCTCCTACACTAGATGCAGCTAAATGTTTAACAATTTCTAGGGCTGGGCTTTCACGTAAATCATCTATGTTTGCTTTAAATGCTAGTCCTAAACAAGCAATCACTGGATTTTTAAAGCGATTTGCTTTTTCTTTTACTTTTTCAACAACATACATTGGTTTATAATCATTTACATTTCTTGCAGTATGTATAAGTTTTGCTTCTTCAGGTGCAGCATCTACAATAAACCAAGGATCTACAGCAATACAATGTCCACCTACACCTGGACCAGGTTGTAAAATATTTACACGAGGGTGACGATTTGCTAAACGAATTAATTCCCAAACATTAATATTTAACTTATCACATATTAACGATAGTTCGTTTGCAAAGGCGATATTTACATCACGGAAAGAGTTCTCAGTCAACTTCGCCATCTCTGCTGTTCTTGCATTCGTATCAAGAATTTTTCCTTTTACAAATTGTTTATAAAACTCTACTGTACGCTTGGTAGATTCTTTATCCAATCCACCGATAATACGATCATTTTCTACTAGTTCCTTTAAGATATGCCCTGGCAATACACGTTCTGGACAATGCGACACATAAATTCTACCTTTTTCACTATGCATTTCCTCAGAAGTTGTTAAATCTAATCGCTCTTCTAAAATCCATTCCGCTACTTTTTCCGTTGTACCGATTGGGCTTGTAGATTCAAGAATAACAATATCCCCATTTTTTATAACAGGAGCGATTGTTTTTGCTGCAGCTTCTACATATGCTAAATCTGGTTTATGTTCATCTTTAAATGGCGTTGGTACTGCCAAAATGAAAATGTCAGCTTCTTCAGGCTGTAATGAGGCCTTCAACTTCCCGCTCTGTACAGCTGCTTTAACTAAAATATCTAAGTCTGGTTCATAAATATGTACTTTACCACTATTAATCATTTCAACTGCGTTTTCATTTACATCGACACCAAGTACTTGAAATCCTTTAGTTGCTAGTAAACTAGCAGTTGGTAACCCAATATATCCTAGACCCATTACACAAATCTTTTTATCCATTTTTCCAACCTCTTTTCTACGAGTTAGCTACTACTACTAAGATGCACCATTAGACTTAATCATAATTTGAATCGTTTTAAAAATAATTTTCAAATCATAGATTACACTTCGTTTGTTTATATATTCTAAATCTAGATCGACCATTTCTTTGAATCCGACACTATTTCTCTCTGTTACTTGCCAAAGCCCCGCACATCCTGGAGTAACAAGTAAACGCTGCCTATCATATGCTGTATATTCCTTTACTTCTCTGGGAAGTGGTGGACGTGGTCCTACTAAGCTCATTTCACCTTTTAATACATTTAATAATTGTGGTAGTTCATCAATACTTGTTTTTCGAATAAGTTTCCCAATTCTTGTAACTCGAGGATCCTCTTTCATTTTAAACATCGCACCAGATACTTCATTATGTTTTAATAAATCCTTTAATTTCTCTTCCGCGTCTACAACCATTGAGCGAAACTTATACATATAAAATTCTTTTCCATTTTTTCCAATACGAATCTGTTTAAACAACACAGGTCCTTTCGGATCTTGATATTTAATTAACACTGCTACAATCAAAAAAACAGGAGATAATAAAATTAGTCCACATAACGCTCCAATAAAATCAATACAACGTTTAGCTACTAAATATCCTTTACTTGCATTTACTTTTTTCAAATCAAGCTCTATATTATTTTCCTTTTCCAATTCTCCGCTTGATACTTTTACCAAGTTCAATGCTCTCCCACCTCACCTTTATGCATGTATATTTTCTTTCTTTACAAGCTCATTCATATATTTCATCAATTCTTCTTTCAATTCTTCATGCTGAAGTGCCATTTCAATCGTCGTTTTAATAAATCCAAATTTCTCTCCAACATCGTAACGAGTTCCTTCAAAATCATATGCAAACACTCGTTGAATTTCATTTAAACGTTGAATTGCATCCGTTAATTGAATCTCTCCACCCGCACCTGTTTGTTGGTTTTCAAGGAACATAAAAATTTCTGGTGTTAATACGTAACGACCCATAATCGCTAAATTTGATGGTGCTGTTCCTTGGGCTGGTTTTTCAACAAATTGACGTACTTGATAACGACGCTCGTTTTGTTCAACTGGATCGATAATACCGTAACGATGTGTTTCATTTTCAGGTACTGTTTGTACACCAATAACTGACGACTGTGTACCTTCATATTGATCCATTAATTGACGTAAACATGGCGTTTCCGCCTGGACAATATCATCACCAAGTAATACCGCAAATGGTTCATTTCCAATAAACTTACGTGCACACCATACTGCATGCCCAAGTCCTTTCGGTTCCTTTTGTCTTATGTAGTGGATGTTAATTCTTGAAGAAGCTTGTACCTTTTCAAGCATTTCATACTTTCCTTTTTCTAAAAGGTTTTGTTCTAGTTCGAATGAATGATCAAAATGATCTTCAATCGCGCGCTTTCCTTTTCCAGTAACAATAATAATATCTTCAATTCCTGATTCAATCGCTTCTTCTATTATGTATTGAATTGTCGGCTTATCAACGATCGGCAACATTTCCTTTGGCATCGCTTTCGTCGCTGGTAAAAATCTTGTCCCAAGACCAGCAGCTGGAATAATCGCTTTTCTTACCTTTTTCAATTTTAGTCCCCCATATCTTTTTATTTATATGTAACAATAACAAAAACCCTACCTATGGAGTTATAGTTATAACTCCATAGGTAGAGTTTCTATTATAAATAAAATATGGGCATCTAACCCAACCTCACGCCATACTCCCGACGACAAGCGTCTAAGGTAGGTTCGAAAATAAATTTTCTACCCACAGCACGACCGAGTGCCCCCATTGATAACGGTCAGGAGACATCACCTGTTCTTTATTAAAAAATACCGAACAATTTTTTACGACGGATTTGTTCTGGGTCTTCTTTATAAATCGCCTTCCCACTAATTAATAAATACGGATTTTCTTTCAAATCGCTCATAACACTCATTCCGAATTCTTTTTCAATTAATTCGTAGCTTTCCGCTAAATGAAATCCTCTTGACGTTGTGTTATGCGCATCAGAAGCAATCATATGCGTTAAATTATGCTCCACAAGTTGTAGTGAAAACTTTTTAATTTTCTTTCCGAATTTCCCTAATAAACTACCTGCCGTCACTTGCGTTAATGTCCCTTTGCTTACAAGGTTATATAACTTATCAGGTCGCTCGATTAACTCGGCATTACGTTCTGGATGAACAATAATTGGAATCATTCCCTTAACACGTAAGTCGTATAATAATTGTTCAGCATAACGCGGTACGTGATTAGATGGAAATTCAATGAATATATATTTATTTGTTTCGTTTAAGGTAACGATTTTACCAGCTTCATAGTCTTCTAATAAATCACCATATAACCTGACCTCTTGCCCTGGTAAAATGGTAAGTGGAATATTATGTTGTTGTAGTTCATCATTTAGTTGTTTTACTTTATGAATAATGGAGGTACGTTCATTTATATATTTCCCATTTTGATGGTGCGGCGTTGCGACAATTGTATGTATTCCTTCTGCTGCGGCCTTTTGTGCCATCGCTAAACTATCTGTTACGGTTTGTGCACCGTCATCGATGCCATGTAAAATGTGACAATGTAAATCAATCATTTATTTTATCCTCCCTCTTTCCTAGGAATCTTTTTTCCCTTGAATGTGAGATATCTCATATTCAAGGGAAAAAAGGAGATATGTTTCGACCATATCTCAATCTTTTCATTAGTTTGCACCGTAATAATAATATAAGCCTTCTTCACGTTCACGATCGTTCAGGACAACACCTAGCAGTTTACCTTTTGCCGATTCTAACAATCCTTTTGCTTTTACTGCTGTTTCTTTTTCTGTTGCTTCACTACGAACGACAAGAATAGAAGCATCACATACATTTGCCATAATTTGCGCATCTGTAACCGCTAAAATTGGTGGTAAATCAAAAATAACTAAATCGTACATGCTATACGCTTGTCCAAGAAGTTCTTTCATTGATTTCGAACCTAACAATTCTGCTGGATTTGGTGGGATTGGACCACATGCTAAAAAGCTTAGATTGTCTACAGATGTCGTTTGTACACATTTCTCTAAACGTTCACTATGTGTTAATACGTTCGTCAGTCCGAAAATATTATCTACTTGAAACATTTGGTGCATTGCTGGTTTACGCATATCTGCATCAATTAATAATACTTTCTTTCCTTGTTGTGCAAACACAACTGCCATATTAGCTGTCGTTGTCGTTTTCCCTTCACTTGGATTCGCAGACGTTACCATTAATGAATGTAAATTCGTATCAATAGCTGCAAATTCAATATTCGTTCGAATATTACGATATTGCTCTGAAATTGGAGATTTCGGTTGTTGATGAGCAATTAGTTGACGACGTTGGCGATGATTCTTTTTCTTTTTAAATAAATTAAGAGCCAATTGTTTGTCCCCTCACTTTTCTTGATGATGGTGCATGTGATTTCACGTTCAATGTTTCTTCATCCATACGAGCGACAATACCTAACACTGGTAATCCAAGTAAGTTTTCTACGTCTTCTTCCTTTTTCACTGTGTTATCTAAGTATTCTAGTAAGAATGCAAGACCAATTGCAGCCATTAAACCAACAACGAAAACGATTGCTACATTTAGCATTGGAAGTGGTTTAATTGGAGATAAATTTTCTGCAACTTCTGCTTTTGATAATACTGTTACATTATCAACACTCATAATCTTTGCAACTTCACTTTTAAAGACTTCTGCTGTTGTATTCGCAATATCACGAGCTAACTTTGGATCTTTATCTTGTGTAGTTACTGATACGACCTGCGAATCCTTTTCATTCGTTACTTCAATTTGCTTGTTTAATTCTTGCGTCGCTATATTTAAACCTAACTTCTCTTTCACTTGGTCCAAAATAACAGGACTTTTAATAATAACCTTATATGTATTGGTCAATTGAATATTTGTTTGCACTTCATTAAACTGAATCGCTGCCCCTTCTTGCTTCTTCTGATTAACAAGAATTTGCGTTGAAGATTGATAGATTGGTGTCATAAAGAAGAAGCTAATGATAGCACTTACAATAGCTGCACCAAATGCGATTACGAGGATCATTGCTAAACGTTTTCTTAAAATATGAAATAACTCTTTCAAACTAATTGTTTCTTCCATAAGTTCCTCCAACTTTCTAAAATTTACACATAGGAAAAATTATAACATATAAATCTTACATTTTTTATTTTTAATCATTCAGTTCTATATTTGTTCACAAGAAACAAGTTTAATCTTACAAAATAATCTTAAATATGACAACACATTCCAATCATTTCCCAAAAATTTTATCATATCATGTTTTTTATAGTGTATAACTTGATAAATAATTTTCAGAAAACAATAAAAAGCCAACAAAATTTTTTGTTGGCTTTTTATGTTTTAGTAATAACCATATTGCTCTTTTTCTTCTCTTTTATCGTTTAAAACAACACCTAGTAGTTTTCCTGATGCTTTATCTAATATTTGTTTCGCTTTTACGATTTTATCTTTTTCTGTCTTTTCGCTGCGTACAACGAGTACGATTCCATCGCATTTATTCGCTAGTATTTGCGCATCAGTAACCGCAAGGACAGGTGGTGTATCGATTAAAATAATATCAAACATGTTATATGCTTCTAGCAACGCTTCGTCCATTGCCCGGCTCCCTAATAATTCTGCTGGGTTTGGCGGGATTGGACCTGCTGCCATTAAATATACGTTCTCTATATCTGTTTTTTGAATGCATTGCATAAGCTTTGCTTGTCCTGATAATAAGTTCGTTAACCCATTTGAACTATGAATGGCAAATAAGTTTTGTATCGTCGGCTTACGCAAATCAGCTCCGATTAATAAAACTTTCTTTCCTTGTTGGCCGAAAACAACTGCTAAGTTTGCGATTGTCGTTGTTTTCCCATCACCTGGATCTGCCGAGGTAACGATAATAGAACGAACATGACTATCCACAGATGTAAATTCAATGTTTGTACGAATGTTACGATATTGTTCTGTAATACGCGATTTAGGTTCTTTATGTGTAATTAATTGTCGTAATGATTTTCTTTTCTTTCTCCCGAACATATTCATAATCTCCTTTTGTGAAATGCGACATTTCCCTTTTCTCTCTCTTATGCTCGATTTCATACGTCTAATTAATATTTTGTATTGCTAATTTCCCCACATCTCATCATAATCAATAACATTCTACTTTGTCTTATATAAGTGCCTTAACAATATGACAATGCCCTTACTTCTTCATTACCTTTATCACTTATCCTATTTTCTAAATAAATGATAAAGTAAATTATATGGTAATTACCATATATTGACAAGTAATTTTCTGATTAGTTTGTATTTTATCGTTTCATCGTTATATAACAGAAACAAAAAATCTCCTTGTACGTTCACAAGGAGATTTTTTTGTTTTTTCTCTATTCTTTTTTATCACCAATTGCAAATGTAATTTCAGCTTCACATGCAACTTCACCATCTACTGTTGCAATGGCTTTTCCTTTTCCGATCGGGCCACGTACACGTGTCATTTCAACTTCTAGGCGAAGTTGATCACCAGGGCGTACTTGTTTTTTGAAACGACAATTGTCGATACCTGCGAAGAAAGCAAGTCTTCCGCGGTTTTCTTCTTTCTTTAATACAGCAACCGCTCCGACTTGTGCTAACGCTTCTACAATAAGTACGCCAGGCATAACTGCATAGTCAGGGAAGTGTCCATTAAAGAATTCTTCGTTTGCAGATACATTTTTAATTCCAACCGCTCTTTTTCCTTCATCTACTTCTAATATTTTATCAACAAGTAAAAATGGATAGCGGTGAGGAATGATTTCTTTAATTTGTTCTATATTTAGCATGTAATGATCGCCCCTTTTGTAATATTGGTCTTACCACTTGGACATATTGTTATTATCCCATTTTGTTTATCGTTTGTCATTACAAAGTGAATTTTTATATTTAGTATACTTACTTCTCCATATAAAAAAATGCACACACTCTATTCCCTTAAAATAGTTGCACATTCCTGCAACTGACACGGAGGTAGAAAAGAGTGTATGCCCAGATTAGGGAAAGGCAATATGTATTGAAACATTATTTGCCTTAATGTCGTATTCGACTCATTATATTATAAACGTTTTCAAATAAGGAAATATTAAATTTAACCATATATATGAATATTCCACCTGTTTTCTTCGTTTTTCTTTATTTTTCTCCCATTTTCGCAAAAAATCGAAATAAAAAAATAGAAAAATAAAAAAGAACTAAGGTTTACACCTTAGTTCTTTCTACTTTATCCAACCATTTGTGTGCTAATAATCAGTTGGGTGCCCTACTGATGAAAGTTTCACTTTATTTCAAAGCACGACGTGGTAATTTGTCGATATTCTCTAACATAATACCTGTACCAACTGCAACACATTGCATTGGGTTTTCAGCAATTAATACTGGTACCTTTAATTCTTCTGCTAGAAGCATGTCGATACCGTGTAGTAAAGCTCCGCCGCCTGTTAAAATAACACCGCGATCGATAATGTCCGCAGATAGTTCTGGTGGTGTGCGCTCTAGTACGCCTTTTGCAGCTTGTACAATGATAGCCGCGTCTTCTTTTAGTGCTTCTGTAATTTCTTCAGAGCATACTGTAATTGTACGTGGTAAACCTGTTACCATGTCACGTCCGCGAATTTCAAGCTCTTCACTACGTGCACCTGGGAATACTGTACCGACTTTAATTTTAATATTTTCTGAAGTGCGTTCTCCAATTAATAGCTTATACTTACGTTTAACGTAGTTTAAGATCTCCATATCAAACTTATCGCCAGCCATTTTGATAGAAGAAGAGGTAACAATATCACCCATAGATAGTACAGCGATATCTGTTGTACCTCCACCAATATCAACAACCATGTTACCGCTTGGTTGGAAGATTTCCATACCCGCACCAACTGCGGCTACTTTTGGTTCTTCTTCTAAAAATACTGTTTTACCACCTGAACGTTCAGCAGCTTCACGAATTGCTTTTTGTTCTACTGATGTGATATTTGTTGGACAACAAATTAAAATGCGGGGTTTTGAAAAGAAGCTCTTTACGTCCAACTTGTTAATGAAATACTTTAACATCGCTTCTGTAATTTCGAAATCTGCGATTACACCATCTTTAAGTGGACGAATTGCTACAATATTACCAGGCGTACGTCCCACCATACTCCTTGCTTCTTCACCTACTGCTAATACTTTACCTGTATTACGATCAATTGCCACAACAGATGGCTCATTTAATACAATACCCTTACCTTTAACATGAATTAATACATTAGCCGTACCTAGGTCAATTCCGATATCTCGCGCAAACATTCCCGTCTTTTCCTCCTCGATATTCAAAATCAGGTTACACCCGAATTCTTTTACACCTAATTTCTGATTTTATCATAAATTTAACAGAAACGTAATATTCGCAAAAAGAATTCTTCTGAAAAATATTACCGAATGCACGCGGAATGTTTGCTAACGTATATTTATCTTATATTAACGAACGGTAAGACTCTCATCTCAAAATCAATCCGACAAATTTAGAAGAGTTGAGCGAAAGACAAAAAGCCTGCAAACGCCCGATTGCTGAAGACTAATAATCAGTGAGGCATGCCCCACTGATTAAAGTTTCACTTTATTGACGTACAGGCTTTTCTACATCTTCTTTTCTATATTTCTGTTTTGTTGCTTCTCCCCCTCTTAAATGACGAATAGACTTATGATAATCAAGAATTTCTTTCACTTCATTTGCGAGCTCTGGGTTAATTTCTGGTAGACGTTCTGTTAAATCTTTATGGACTGTACTCTTTGATACCCCAAATTCCTTTGCAATTACACGCACTGTCTTTCTTGTCTCCACGATATACTTACCAATCTTGATAGTTCTCTCTTTGATGTAATCGTGCACACCACTCGCCTCCCTAAATTGGATGTGAGAAGTGTGAAATGAGCCTCGCTGCATACGACTAAGAAGTAAGTGTGAGTGCTGTTTGTAAGCGTTAAACATTCTTGGATTTATAATGAAATGATTCACGATTTCTCACCTCAAACACTCTCTTTGCTTTGGTTTATACCATTGTATTGCCCGCACTACTGATATATGCTACATGTTCACTATTTTTGCGGACTAAGTTAAGAAAAATTACGTTTTTTTGTGAGAAATACGTTAACAATGACTATTTTGGCAAAAAAATGACACCTTGTTTAAAAGGTGTCATTCTTCTCGATCATATTCTTCTTCTAACAATTGATGGTGGGGAACTTCCTTCTTACCGGCAATATAATAATACAAAGTAAATAAAACAAACAATAATATAATAGCAATCGACAGAACAAACAAAAACGACACAGTATCCCCTCCCTTTTGTAATATATATTCGAGAATCTCGTCATTTTTCCTTGTTATTGCAACTTTTTTCTCGAAATTGATTATTTTTATATAAAGTTCAACTAATAATCGGGCTTTTACGGGCAGTTAATCCTCCCTCACTTCTTTGCTTTCGCTGAATTTTGAGATCGGGGTCTTACCGCCCGCAAATAGCAGGATAAAAATAAAAAAATCAGTTCTCTTAATGAGAACTGATTTTTTCACTTTCTTATTCTTGTGAAGAAGAACCGTTAGATGATTCTGTAGAACCATTTGTTGATTTTTCTTCTTTCTTCGTTTCTTCTTTTTTGTCACTAGTCGAACCGCTTGTTGATTTCTCTTCTTTTTGAGACTTATCTTCTGTTTTACTTTCTGGTTTCGTGCTCGTTGACTTCTCTTCTTTTTGAGATTTGTCATCAGCTTTTTTACCAGAAGCATTCGTTGCTTTTGTAGCACCTGCATCAGCTTTAATTTCTGCTACTGATTTATTTAAGTAGCGCTCAGGGTTCACAGCCACATTGTCTTTACGTACTTCAAAGTGAACGTGAGAACCTGCTTCTTTATTCATTGCACTTAGACCGGATTTTCCTAATACTTCACCTTGTGCAACTCTTGCACCTTTTTCTACTTTCACACTGCCTAAGCTTTGATAAGAAACTGCTACACCATTTCCACTATCAACTGTTACAACATAACCAAGAAGTGAATCTTTTTCAGCTTTTGTTACTGTGCCACTTAAAGCAGCAGCAACATTGAACTCTTTTCCATTTTTCGCAGCAATGTCAATTCCTTTATTCGGGGAATATGTGTTGTTATAAAAAACAAGTGCTTTTTCTTGTTCCGCCTCAGTTGCTGCATCTTCATAGAATTTCTTCTGTACGACTACTTCCGCATTAGCGGCTGCTGGCATTTTCACTACTTCTGAAGATTTCGTTACTGGTACTGCTGGATCTTCCGATTGTGTATACGGTGTTGCTTGATCTTGGTTCGGAGTCTTCTTCGGATTAGCTCCTTGGAACCATAGCGCAACCACTAGGATTACCGCTGCACAAGCAATGTATAGTGCCGGAAACACCCATCTTTTTTGAAATAAATGTACTACCTTTTGCGACTTTTTATTATTTCTTCCTCGCATTCCATCATCACCTCAGCAATCATTTTGAACAATATTCATGTATCCTATACAACGTATAACTAATTACTTTTCGACAAATTATGTAAAAATATGTATATAAATTGTAAAATTTCCGAGGAAATGATGAAAAAAGAAAAAACTGAGCATTTCCAGCTCAGTTTTTAGTCCATTTGTTTCTTTTTGTATACGATTAAACATGCAATAAGGGAAAGAATAAGCCACACTCCAACATTCAAGACATGTCCGCTAATACTACTAAATCCCGCTCCCTCTACTAAGCTGTTAATCGCTTTAGCAATATGAGATGTTGGAAGATACTCGATCATCGTCTTAATTACTTTATTTTCAACCATTGGCTCAAATTGTACAGCTAAATACATCGTCATTAATATCGGCATTCCAATGAGTGATGTTTGCGGTACTGACTCAGCTAACAATCCAATCATTGTTCCAATCACAATAAATAGAATTGTTCCACATAAGAAAATAAATCCTAGTAATAAAAGATTTCCACCGAATTGATCCAAAATGAATAAGTTCACAATACAAATGCCCAACGTCAAACATGCTGTTAATATACTTTTCCCAAGAAGAACTTCAACAGAAGAAGCTGGTGATAGCATTAGCACACGTAACGTATGTTTTTCTTTTTCTTCTGCTATTACCATTGATTGAACAAACCCTGCAACAAATAGGAAGGCCATTAAAGTAATAATGCCAACCCCCATGCGCCCTTCTCCAAATCTGCTAAATATAAATGCAAATATAATTGGTAAAGATGCCATTAATAACACTTGTGAATTTGTCTTAAAATCTTGTACTTCTTTTCTAAAAATAGCTGATACACGTCGCATTGAAAATGTCATTATAATCCCCTCCCAGTAACTTCAATAAAGATATCGCCTAATGTTGGCTCGTGTGAATGAATAGATAGTAATTCACCTTTTTTCATCCATTCTGAAATACGTTTTGCACCTAATTCATCTTTTTGCACTACTTCTTTTTGCTTATCTTTTAATACGACTTGTATTTGATCTTTCGCGTATTGTAAGCGAAGGTTTTCTGGTGTATCAAGCGCTACAATTTCTCCGCCGCACAGAAAGGCGATACGGTTACAAAGCGTTTCTGCTTCTTCCATATTGTGCGTCGTTAAGAAAATCGTCGTTCCTTCTTTATTTAAGTCTTTTAAGATTTTATGAATGTTTTGTACGTTAACTGGATCGAGTGCGGATGTTGGTTCGTCTAAGAAGAGGATATCTGGTTTATGAAGGATCGCTCTCGCTAGTGTGACGCGCTGCTTCATTCCCTTTGATAGTTTCTTTACTAATGTTTTTTTATCATCTAATAGATTCACTTGTGCTAGCACTTCATCGATTCGTTCTTTTTTGCAATCGTATAAGTCGCAAAATAATAGTAAGTTATCATAAATGCTAAGTCTTTCATATAAGCCACTGTTGTCTGTTAAAATACCAATTCGTTTATAATCGATGCTACTTGGTCCTGTAATGTCTTTCCCTAGTACTCTTACTGTTCCAACACTATGAAGTAATTGAGAAGTTAATATTTTTACTGTTGTTGTTTTACCAGATCCACTCGGTCCGAGGAATCCGAAAATTTCTCCTTGCTTCACCTCAATATTTACATTTCGAAGTGCCGTTTTTTCGTTGAAACTTTTCATTACATCTTTCATTTCAATTGCCAATGTCATTTCGTCATCCCCTTTGTTTTTCTTTATAGATGAAATTTGCTTTCGCAAGTTTCGATTTGTATGTTTCGCTTTTCTTGACTCAATCATATGAAAAACAAAGGGTTTACGCAGTAAAATACCGGTAAAAGGAGTATTTTTACCAGTGAACGAATCATATTTCGATCCTATTGGAGCACTTTTTATAGCCCAATTACACCTTTTAATTCATCCATTCGTCCTTTTGAAAGCGGAATTGAACTTTTTCTTTCATCATCCAAAATTAAACTAAAACTGTTCCGTGTCCAAGTAATAACTTCTCGCACTCTTTGTAAATTAACGAGGTACGAACGATGACATCTAAAGAAACCGAATCCTGTTAATCTCGTTTCTAGTTCACTTAATGTTAATGCACATACGAAATCACCTTCACGCACATGAATGTGTGTCACTCCATTTTGTGTTTCAATGAAATGAATTTCCATCGGATCAAGTAAAATGATTTTATCGTTCACCTTCGCTGGTATTCTTTCTAATTTCATCTGCGGAATCATTTGAACGACTTTTTCTTCATCGACTTCTTCCACTTCTTCTTGCTCGATTTCGACCTTTTTCACACCATCGTTGTTTAATATGTATACATCTTCTGTTAACGAAAGAGCGTCTGATAGGAAAGAGGACGTAATAAAGATCGCCTTTCCTTTCTCTTTCATTTTCATAATTGCTTTTCGAATGATAATTGTACTTTCTGTATCTACATTTTGCTCCGGTTCTTCCAAAATAACTAAATCCGGATTATGAATCATAACTCGTCCAATATGAAGTCGGCGTTTCTCTGAAAATGACAATTTTTCTACTTTCACATTTAACTTATCTAGGAGACCAACACATTGTACAACTTCTTCTATACTTATCTTTGATTCATAAAGCCCTAACAAAAATTTAAAATATTCCTTCACCTTCAAACGATCATATGCTTCATCTTTCAAAAAACAAAAACCGATGCTGGAATAATTTTTCTTTCCAATCGCTTCGCCTCCAAATAGCACATTGCCAGTTGAAGCTTCTTCCTCACCAATAATGATGCGATGCAACACTTTAGCTGTATGGTTATTACATTGCAAAACAACACATTGTCCTTTCTCAACCTCTAGCTCAATTACTGGTAACTGGTTCGTCTTCCCTAATTGTTTCAACTCCAGTAGCGCCATTTCGTCTCCCCCAAATGCTTTTTATCCTATTATACCAAACAATTAATGGAAAATTTTGATACTTTTATGAAACACATAAAAATAAGGCTATCCAAATGAACAGATAGCCTTATTCTCTATTTTTGTTCTACCATATAAGTTTTGAGTAAATCACGAAGTGCTCTTTTTAAAAACTTACCTACAAATAATGAAAAAAGGAGCTAATCTTAATTAGCTCCTTTCACGTTCTACTTCTTCACCATCAGTTTTCCCTCATAATCATTCATCGTTTTTATTTCAACGCCTTTATAATAATGAGCGACGATATCTGTATATTTCTTACCTTCCGCTGCCATACCATTCGCACCGTATTGACTCATACCAACACCATGACCGAAGCCTTTCGTCGTGACAATGATTTTATTGCCCTCTTGTTTCCATGTAAAATCAGAAGAGCGCAAATCTAACTTTTCACGAACTTGTTTTCCTGTTAATGTTTTCCCTTGGAACGCTACATCCTTTACTCTTTTACCCTCCGTAAGATCTTTAATATTTCCAACCTTTCCATCCGCCAGCACTTTCACACCGAGACGTTTTTGAAAATCAGCTACTGTGAACGTTTGCTCGCTTGTAAACTTTGGAGAGGCTTGATCCCACGGGCTATCTACACTTTTCAAATACGGATAATCATTTCCCCAATAATCAGCTGCATTCTCTGTTCGGCCGTTACTCGTTGAGAAAAAAGACGCTGAAATCGGTTTTCCCTCATACGTTAAAACTTGTCCTGCGGTTTTAGAAACGGCTTCCTCGATTTTCTTTAAATTGTTTTCGTAGTTATTGCCCCATTGTTTTTTCAATTCCTCTTTGCTTTTGTACACTTGATCTTTCACCGTATCTACCACATCTGCATTGTTTTTCTTTTCTCCACTTAGCATACGCTGCACCACGAATGTTCTTGCTGCTAATGCCTGTGCCTTTAGCGCCTCTATTTCAAAACTGGCATTCATCTCAGAAGCTACTACACCGGTCACATATTCCTCCACAGGTAATGTTTCTACCTTCTTCTGTTGGTCGCGATATACAGCAACTTGAACTGCTGTATCCACTTTCCCTGGAGCTGGTATACTTTCTATCGCTGGAGGAGTTTTAGAAGCTGCTTCTTCTCCTATTTTTGCTTTCGCAAACGGAATTACAAGAGCAGCGGGTACAATGATAACGAGCGCTATTAAAAGCACTACTATAATGAAAAATGGCTTTGAAAATTTCATCCTATTCCCCCAATATAAAGTTGGCTTCCTTTCATTCTTATGGAACTACGGAATTTTTTAGAACATACTTGGGGGTATCGGTATAGACTGAAGTTTTAATGCGTTGGAGTCTTACTGCCCGTTAATGCGAGATAAAACGAAAATTTTCTAAATATTTTTACTGGTACGTGCATAAGTATAGAGTTTATTGACTATAACAGTAATAACCCAAAAAAAATAGCCTCTATATCAAAAGACATAGAGACTACTTCAATTAAGCGTGAAGATCAGAAACTTCTTGTTCTTTCACTTCTTCTACTTTTTCGTTTACACGTTCAATAGTTGCACCTAATGCAGCTAATTTCTTATGGAAGTCTACATAACCACGGTCAAGATGCTTTAATTCAGTTACACGAGTGTAACCTTCTGATACTAAACCAGCTAAGATTAATGCTGCAGCTGCACGTAAATCAGTTGCACCTACTTCAGCACCTTGTAAGCTGTTTGGACCGTTCATAATAACAGAACGACCTTCGATTTTAATATCAGCATTCATACGACGGAATTCTTCAACGTGCATAAAGCGGTTTTCGAATACCGTTTCTGTAATCATACTTGTTCCATCAGCTTGTAGTAATAATGCCATCATTTGTGATTGCATGTCTGTTGGGAAACCTGGGTGAGGCATAGTTTTAATATCAACCGCTTTTAACTTATCTGGGCCGATAACACGTACACCTTCATTTTCCTCAATAATTTTAACACCCATTTCTTCCATCTTCGCTGTAATTGAGCGTAAATGTTCAGGAACAGCATTTTCAATTAAGATGTCTCCACCAGTAATTGCTGCTGCAACCATGAATGTTCCCGCTTCAATACGGTCAGGAATAATAGAATGGTTTCCACCATATAATTTATCAACGCCTTCGATACGAATCGTTCCAGTTCCAGCTCCGCGTACTTTCGCTCCCATCGCATTTAAGAAGTTAGCTAAGTCAACGATTTCTGGTTCTTTCGCTGCGTTTTCAAGGATTGTTGTCCCTTTTGCTAATGTAGCTGCAGACATAATGTTTTCTGTCGCGCCCACGCTTGGGAAGTCTAAATAAATTTTAGCTCCTTTTAGTTCTCCCTCAACGTATGCCTCAACAAAACCGTTACCAACCTGTACTTTTGCTCCCATTGCTTCGAAGCCTTTTAAATGTTGGTCAATTGGACGTGAACCAATTGCACATCCACCTGGAAGTGCAATACGAGCACGACCGTTACGTGCTAATAATGGTCCCATTACTTGAACAGATGCACGCATTTTACGTACATATTCAAATGGTGCTTCAATGTTTAGTTCTTTAGAAGCATCGATTGTTACTTGGTTATTTTCAAATACGACTTCAGCATTTAAATGACGTAATACCTCATTAATTGTGTATACATCAGACAAAACTGGTACTTCAGATAGTACATTCTTTCCATCACTCGCTAATAGGGCTGCAGCGATTATAGGTAATACAGCATTTTTTGCGCCCTCAACACGCACTGTGCCGTTTAACCGCTTTCCGCCACGGACGATGATCTTTTCCAAATTATTCCCCTCCGTGTCCTTTTTTCAGTATCTATTCACTCAATACTCAGAAGTTATGATCGGTGTGCCAACCACAATTGTATCTTTGTTGTTTGTAGAACGTATTGCTATTTGCACATTTATTTTCTCTCTATTTGTTGAAAGAGCGTCATCCCACTTTTTATTGTATGCGGAGACTGACACAAATGCTCTTTCTTCTACTTGTTCGATCGCTCTTGCTGAAAGATCTTTCAAAACCTGATTGGTTTTATTTTGCAAAACACCTTCAATCTTATCATTCAGTACACCTTGAACACAAGTGTAAATTATAGGTTTTTCATTAAAAATTTTATTCATTTTCTGAACATACTTCGGGTCCCATTTTGCCCCACTTACTTCAAAAATAATGAAAGTGTTTTCTTTAGTATTTTCCTTACTCCAAGTTACTACTACTCGTTCTTCATATGAAGCAAACTTTTTATAGGATGTAGCTTTATATCCATCTGGAGATTGCTCTAAGTCCCATTTTTGAATATTTGCCTTCCCCTTCACATCGTTTAACAATTTTTGAAACGTATGTATGTTAGAAATTGTTTTTGTTTCTCGCGCTAACCATGACCATTTCTCCACTTTAGCATCATTTTTCTCTAAAGCCTTAATCATGTTCTCCATTTTCTGTTCATCGCTTATCGGTTTCATCTCTCTATATCCAACCAAAAAGAAAACAACACTCAAGGCAACAATAAGAATGGCTTTAAGCTTCAATTTCATCCCCTCCTATCCCCATTGTTAACGGAGATATGAGGTTCTATACACTTACTTTACTAAATACGTTAAACTCTTCGAATAGCCTAAATAATCAAGGAAAAAGTTACTTACAGATGTCCCAATTGCAATTGTAATTAGGATGAGTAATACCCTCGTCTGTAACACTTTTCCAGCTTTCATTAAACGCTCGATGTGAATACCTTGTAAGGCCCACCACGTAATGGTAATAAACAATAAATGCGAAACGATGGCAATCAGTGCTTGTTGCCCTAAAAGTTGTGCCAAAAAATCGACCCCTTTTTACTTGGCTACTACTTACGAAAGAAAATAAAAACGATACCATAATAAGTAGGAGCCACACTTTTTCAAATGCAAATAAGCATCTTACATTTTACATCGTAAACTTCTCTCGAAAAAACGTATACCTATATGCATTTTCATTTGTGGCTAACACAAAATAAAAAGCGTAGAGTACCGACTCCACACCTTTTATTTTCACTATTGTACCACGTTCCCCAAGAAGAAGAAATCTTTCATTAATGGAAAATATTCATAAAAGAAATTGTATCCAATCATCGGCATAATCCCTAGTATTACAATCGAAATTGCACAAAGACTCATAACAACCTTTATATTTAATGGCAACCGAATTTTCTCTTCTACTTCTCCCGTCCGGAAAAACATTTGCTGTAAAATACGGAAATAATATACGAATGAAATGACTGTCGTACCCATCATAATAGAAGCTAGTACGTAATGAGCTGGCTCTACATGAAGTGCACCTAAAAAGATGTTAATTTTCCCGATGAAACCAGCTGTTCCTGGTATCCCGGCCAACGATAAAATAAAAATTGTCATTACTATCGCTGTAAATGGCGACCTGTTATATAATCCGGTGAAAATAGTGATATTTTCTTTGTCGCTTTGTAAGATTAAGCCGTGGATAATTGCAAATGCGCCTATATTCATAAGCATATAGGCAAGCATGTAAAACCACATGCTATCCATCGTAAATGGTGATAATGCCACAAGTGGAACGAGTAAATACCCCGCATGCGCGATTCCTGAATAAGCAAATAGGCGTTTTACGTTATATTGCTTTAGTGCGACTACATTTCCGATAATCATCGTAATACTTGCTAGAACCGCAATATATATACTCATACGCCCGTATAAAGATTCCATGTCTCCTTGCACCGATACACTTGCAAAAATCATAAGGAACAGACGAATAATGAGTAGAAACCCAGCAATTTTAGAAATCGTTCCAAGGAAAGCAGTAACAGGTGTAGCCGCCCCTTCATACACATCGGGTGCCCACATATGAAACGGTACTGTTGCAATTTTAAACGAGAGCCCAACGAGCAATAGTAGAAATGCGAGAGCTAACAATAACTGAATACCACTAGTTAGCTCCCCGGTGAATACTTTTTGCATATCCACAATATTGGTTGAGCCTGTAATACCGTATAAATAACTCATTCCAAAGAGCGTAATCGCCGTTCCAATTCCTCCATTAATGACATATTTCATTGCCGCTTCATTTGATGCACGGTTCCTTTTTCGTATTCCTACTAAAACATAGGAAGAAAGTGATAGTAGCTCTAAACCGACGAAAAGTGTAATAAAATCAACACTAGAAGCCATGAACATCGCCCCAAGAAGGGCCATTAAAAATAAGTAATAATATTCTCCCTTATCTTCAATTGGATTTTTCTTGTCATCGCTCATTGCGGTGCATAAGATGAGGGCCGCTCCGCCTAATAACAACGTTTTAAACCCTTTTGAAAATCCATCTAACACAAACGATCCATTTAAAATATCTCCTGCTGATTCGCCGTATAGCGTAATTAATGACACAATTGCTAATATGACAGCAGCGATTGCACTAAGCGCCACATACCTATGGTTCAGCTTAAAAAACAAATCACCTATGGAAAGAAGGATGGCAAACCCGAGAATAATGAATTCTGGCAACATTAGATGCCATGATAAGCTCAGTAACGTATCCATATCCATCCTACTTCACCCCCAATGTTTTCAATGTATTTTGAAGCGGATCCCCTAGTATTTCTGGCATTACTCCAATGGCAATAATACAGAAGATAAGCAATAGGACCGGGACGTACTCCCATCCGTGTATATCAGTTTTCGCTTCCCACTCTTTCTTACCAAATGTTACTTGGAGTGTCGCTCTTAATACGTACACAGCGGTTAAAATAATCCCAAGTACACCGACTGCAGCAATGACTGGCTCTCCTTGGAATAAGCCGAGAAAGGCAAGAAACTCACTCACAAATCCAGACATCCCCGGCAGTCCAAGCGATGCCATTCCTCCTGCTAGGAAGAAGCCGCTAAGTATTGGGACACTTTTTGCGAGTCCACCAAGCGCTTTAATATCCGACGTGCCAAAGCGCTGTTCTATAACACCAAGCAAGAAGAAGAGCAAGGCTGCAATTAAACCGTGCGAAACAACTTGGAATAGCGCCCCTTGTGTACCTGGCGCATTAAGTGCCGCAAGCCCCATCAAAACAATTCCCATATGCGAAATACTAGAGTAGGCGAGTACCTTCCTAAAATCCGTTTGGATGAGTGCTAAAAAGGCACCGTACAATAAGTTGATTACTCCTAAAACCGCAATTAGCGTGGCAAACTCGCGAAAGTATTCCGGGAATAACCCCTTCCCGAAGCGAATCATCCCGTACGCTCCAATCTTTAGCAAAACGCCCGCATGAAGCATAACTACAGCAGGGTGCGCTTCAATATGCACATTGACCATCCAGCGATGCAATGGGAAAATAGGTAGTTTAATTGCAAAGGCAATCATTATAGCAATAAATACACCAAGCTGTAAGTTACTCGGGACGATCTGTCCTCCCCCAGCACTTACACCTGTTAAAATCTCTTTCAATTCCGCAATATTTGTCGTACCTGTTTTCGCGAACAAAATCGAGAAAACGATGAGCAAAATAGCTGATCCAATGCCGTTATATATTAAATAACTATATGCAGCCTTTTCACTCGACAATTTCCCCCACTTGCCAATTAATAAAAACATTGGTGGTAGTGTAATTTCAAAGAAAATAAAGAACAACATTAAATTTTTAGCAGCGAAGACGCCGAGCATCCCTATTTCTAGCATGAGCAATAGCATATAAAATGCTTTTAAATTTCTTTTAATGGAAAACGCTGCAATTGCTGCAAGCATCGCTAGAAGGGCTGTCAGCACCATCATTACAAGTGACAAACCATCAATTCCAAGCTCGTAATAAATAGAAAACCATCTTTTATCCACCGCTGCAAAATCACCAAATTTAATCCATTTCACTTTTTCATCAAATAGCGATAGACTCTTTCCAGAAGCATATGTACAAGCGAGGACAGTGGCGATCCCAAATGGAAGCGCCGTCCCAAATAAACCGAGCACTCGTACTGTACGCGATTCTTTTTTCGGTGTTAATACAAGTAATAGAATCCCTAAAAGTGGGGAGAAAATGAAGAACGTCAACAACAAATCATTCATCGTAAATCCCCTCCCGTATATAGCAAAATAATGACGAGGACCGCGAGCGAAACTGCTGTTACAGTGCCGTACACTTGTACATTCCCGTTTTGAAGCCTCGACAATGTGCCACTTACCCCTTTAACCAAACTTGCGATTAAAACAGCAATCCCTTCCACAACATATACTTCAAATAAACGAAGCACATGAGCGATTCCCTTCGTAATAGGAATCACTGTCATATTGTACAGTTCATCCACATAATATTTTTCTTTCAAGAGCTTATGAAGAAATGACCTTTCTCCTCCAGCCCAATTTTTTGAGATAGTTTTCTTTCCATATATGAAATACGCAAGGGCAATCCCCCCAAATGAAACGAGCGTCGCAACAATCATAATCCAAACTGGTCCATGTGCTTCTTCCACTTTAAATTCTATATCCTTCGTCAGCCAATCTCCGAGAAACGTTCCAAACCACGGTGTATTTATATATCCTGCTACTACTGCGAGAACGCCGAGAACAATCATCGGATACGTCATAATGCGCGGCGAGTCATGCACGTCTTCCTTCGTCTTCGCTTCCCCAGTAAAGACAAGAAAGTATAGGCGGAACATGTAGAATGCTGTTAGGAATGCCGCAAAGACTGCTAGAACAAATAGAAAGTAATTGCCACTCATCCAAGTTGCTGCCAAAATTTCATCTTTACTAAAAAACCCCGAAAGAAGCGGAACTCCACTAATTGCAAGTGTACCTATTAAAAATAACGTACCCGTTACTTTCATCTTCTTCTGTAAACCGCCCATTTTATTAATATTTTGCGTATGCACAGCATGAATTACACTTCCTGCTGCCAAGAATAGTAACGCTTTAAAAAAGGCATGTGTCGTTAGATGGAATATACCCGCTACATAACCAGCAGAACCTAAGGCGAGCATCATATACCCGAGCTGGCTAACTGTAGAATAAGCAAGTACCCTCTTTATATCCGTCTGTACAAGACCGATAGAGGCTGCAAATATTGCGGTGAAAGCCCCAACAATTGCCACCGTCTGCATTGCCACCGCACTTGCCGAAAATAGCGGGAACATCGTTGCTACTAAATATACACCGGCTGCGACCATCGTCGCCGCATGAATAAGTGCCGAAACAGGCGTTGGCCCCTCCATCGCATCAGGCAACCACGTATGAAGCGGAAATTGACCTGATTTCCCCATCGCCCCGATAAAAATTAATATCGCCGTTATCGTTATCATAGTCGGGGACAGATCGCCTGTATGAATCGCTCTAAAAATTGCGTCATACTCAAAACTACCTGCATGCCAAAAGATTAAAATCATCCCAATAAATAAACCAACATCTCCAATACGAGTCATAATAAAAGCCTTTTTCGCAGCAGCCTTCGCTTCTTCCTTAAAGAAATAAAAACCGATGAGTAAAAATGAACCAAGGCCTACTAACTCCCAAAATATATAAAGCTGTAACAAATTCGTCGATATAACAAGCCCGAGCATCGCAAATGTAAAGAGTCCTAAATATGCATAAAAAGTTGGTAATCTTGCGTCGCCTTTCATATAACCTTTTGAATACACATGTACAAGTAAGCTCACAAGTGTAACGATAAATAACATTAAAGCCCCTAATGCAGTCACTTCAAAGCCAAATGATATATCAATATCTCCAGCTCTAAGCCATACCCATTTATGCTTCACTGTGACCTTCGAAAATCTTTCTATTAATACAAGTACCGCAAGTATAAAGGAGAGAGAGACGAAGAAAATACTAAGTACGCTGCTTCCTTCTCTAATTTTCTTCCCGAACATAATAAGTAAAAAAAACGAAACAAGCGGGAAAAGCGGTATGAGCCATGCATAATCGATCATTGTTTCCTTCCCCCTTTTCGGTCACAATGCTATCCTTTAAGCGTATCCATTTCATCTACATGAACTGTCGTGCGATTACGATACAAAGCAATTAAAATGGCGAGCCCTACCGCCGCCTCCGCTGCCGCTACAGCCATCGTAAACAGCGAGAAGATTTGCCCTGTTAAATTCGGGAACAAACCTAATTTACTAAACGCCACTAAATTTAAATTGGCAGCATTTAGCATTAATTCGATACAAACTAATACGATTACTGTGTTTCGCTTCGTTAAAGCTCCAAATAAACCGATGCAAAACAAAATAATCGCAAGTGTTAAATACGCAGAAGCTGGAACGCTACTCATTGGAATCCTCCTCTTTCTCATCCTTCTTCGCAAGTATAATTGCGCCAACAAGTGCTACAAGTAAAATAACCGAGGTTAACTCAAATGGAATAATGTATTTCGAATAGAGAAGTGTACCGATTTGAAGTGTGTTTTTTTCATGGAGAGGTAAACTTCCTTGTGTGCTTTCATTTGAAAAATCGATACTATTAACAGCGAAATACATAACTGCCCCAAATGCTACAACTGCAAAGAAGATAATCCATTTTCGAAGAGTAAGACGTGATTCATTTTCCGCATTATGTTTCGTTAACATAATGCCAAAAATCATAATAATTGTGATTGCACCAGAGTAAAGTAAAATTTGTGCAACTCCGATAAACTCGGCCGATAAAAGAAAGTACAAACCTGCAATGCTGAGAAATGTCAGAACGAGAGCTAGCATCATATGCATTACTTTCGTTAAGTTCAACATGAGAACACCACCGATAATTGCAGACAAGGATAGTATAAAGAATGCTACAAACTCGCCATTCATGCTTTATTCTCCTTCCTGACGTTTTCATCGTTTTCGTCGAGCCACTGCAAATTTTTAAATAAATCATCACGTGAATATGCTGCGAGTTCAAAGTTATTTGTCATAACAATTGCCTCTGTCGGGCAAACTTCTGTACATAAATCGCAAAGTATACAAATTTCAAAATTAATATCATACGTATCAATAATTTTCCCTTTTTTCGTAGGGTCAGGATGTTTCTTTCCCGTCAATTGAATGCAATCTGTCGGACAAATGTTAGAACACTGATTACAAACAATACATTTCTCAGGATAAAACTTTTGAATCCCTCTAAAGCGATCTGGCAATGGCAACGGCTGATTTGGATAATCATACGTCACCTTTTTCTTACTCAAATTACTCAGCGTATATTTTAAACCTTTAAATAACCCTTTCATCTCTTACTGGCACCCCCTTCATAGATTAGAAGAATAGCTCCTTAATCAATGCCGTTAAGAAAATATTTGCAAGTGCGATTGGTAATAATACTTTCCAGCCAAACTCCATTAACTGGTCACCCCTTATACGCGGGAACGTAACGCGGAACCAAATTAATAGAAAGACTACACTGCTAAATTTCAAAGCAAACCATACAGCACCTGGAATAAATCCAAGAAACATAACTGGGTTCCAGCCGCCTAAAAAAAGTACTGTAATTAAAGATGCCATTCCGAAGAAATATACATACTCTGAAAGCATGAAAAACGCCCAGCGAAAACCTGAGTATTCCGTATGATATCCAGAAACAAGTTCTGACTCCGCTTCTGGTAAATCAAACGGCGTCCTATTTAACTCTGCTACTGCTGCGATTAAGAAAACGACGAATCCAATTGGCTGTACGAAAATGTACCAAACTTTCTCCTGCGCCGCTACAATCTCATTTAGATTCAAGCTACCAGCTAACAAAACGATACCAATTACGCTCATTACGAGCGGAATTTCATAAGAAATCATTTGCGCCGCCGCGCGCATCCCTCCTAAAAGGGAATATTTATTATTTGATGCCCATCCCCCAGTTACGACACCAATTGTCGTAATCCCAGAAACAGCAATGTAATACAGCAATCCGACACCAATATCCGCGAACTGAAATTTATCGGTAAACGGGATAACCGCAAGTACCATAAATGCTGGCGCAAATGCAATGACAGGTGCTAATATGAACAACGGTTTATCTGCAGCTTTCGGAATACTATCTTCTTTCAATAATAGTTTCAAAACATCAGCTACCGTTTGCAGTAAACCGAACCGCCCTCCAACTTGATTTGGCCCAATCCGGCCTTGCATAAATCCCATCACTTTCCGTTCTGCCAAAATACCATATGTAACGAAGCCAAGGACTGCAAATAGTAGAAGCACTGCTAATCCGAAAAAAATGAAGAAATTCGTCCAGCTTGAAGGTGATTGTAAGAGCGTCTCAATCATTAGCCATCGACCTCCCCAAGTACAATATCGACTCCACCTAAAATCGTAATTAAATTGGCGATGTTTTCACCCTTCAATAACTTCGGTAAAATTTGCAAGTTATAAAAAGAAGGTCTGCGGAATTTCAGACGATATGGCTCTTTCTTTCCGTCACTAGCGATATAGCAACCAATCTCTCCGCGTGGTGATTCTATACGGACAAACGCTTCCCCCTTAGGCGCCTTAATAATTTTCGGCACTTTCGCCAGTACGGCTCCGTCCTTTGGAAACTGCTGGACTGCTTGCTCTACAATTTTTAACGACTCTTCAATTTCCTCCATTCGGCAAACGTAGCGATCCCAAGCATCTCCCACGCTCCCAACAGGAATATCAAAATTAAAACGATCATAAATCGAATACGGCTCATCTTTGCGAAGATCCCAGTTTACTCCGGTGCACCGCAAATTCGCTCCGCTTAAAGAATACGAAATTGCTTCTTCCGCGCTATATATGCCAACGCCCTTCACGCGATTCAAGAAAATCTCATTACCACTAACAAGGTCGTGATAACCTGCCAATTGCTCTCTCATGTATGGAACAAACTCTTCCACTTTTTCAATCCAACCATCCGGCGCATCCCACTTCACACCGCCAACTCTCATATAGTTAAAAGTAAGCCGTGCCCCGCATAATTCATTTAATAAATTTATAATCATCTCTCGTTCACGAAACGCGTACAAAAACGGGCTGACCGCTCCTATATCAAGAAGATTTGTACCCCACCAAACGAGATGGCTCGCAATTCTTCCCAGCTCCATCGCAAGTACTCGCAAGTATTCGGCACGCTCCGGAATTTCAAGTCCCATCATCGTCTCTACGGCATGGCAAATGACGTAATTATTCGTCATTGCTGATAAATAGTCCATTCGATCTGTATAAGGGATAATTTGCGTATACTGTAAGCTCTCAGCGATCTTTTCAGTCCCGCGATGCAAATACCCAATAACCGGTGTAGCTTCTTTAATAATTTCCCCGTCAATCTTAATAACAAGCCTGAAAACACCGTGTGTACTCGGATGCTGAGGTCCTACATTCAAAAGCATTTCTTCCGTACGAATCATAAGTTACACCTCCACATCATACGGTTCATAATCTTTCCTAAGCGGATACCCTATCCAATCATCAGGCATTAAAATACGCGATAAATTCGGATGTCCCTTAAATGCAATGCCTAGCAGATCATACGCTTCTCGCTCCGGCCAGTCAGCCCCTTTCCACAGCGCTGTTACCGATTCAACTTGCGGCACTTCTCTATCCAGCTTTACCTTCACCGCTACAGACTGTTTCTTTCCATATGAAAATAAATGAACATACACTTCCATATGAGTCACAAAATCTGTCGCATGTAGCTCTGACATATAATCAAAAGCAAGTCCCTCATGGAATCGTAGTAACTCCATCACCTCATAATATTTTGAAGGATCCACCACAAGAGTTGGTACATCTTTTGAAAGTTTATTAATATAGGAATCTACTAATGTGCTACCTCCTAATTTACCCCTAATAACCTCAACATACTGATTGAGATACGGCTGATTAACGGACGGTTCTTCTTGCTTCGGTACATCTTCCTTTTCACTTTCAGCACCCTTCGTCTTCGCCCTTGCCGCCGCTGCCGCTTTCGCCTTCGCAGCTGCAATTGCCTTCGCCTTTTCATCTCCCAAATTTCCATCACCTTGCGAAGCTTTCTGTTTCGCTAGCGCCGCTGCTTTTGCTTTCGCAGCTGCTGCTGCCTTCGCCTTCGCTTTGGCCTTTTCTTCTTCCGTTACTTCTTCTGTTCCTTCTCTTTTTTGCTTCGCTAATGCTGCCGCTTTTACTTTCGCAGCTGCGGCTGCCTTCGCCTTCGCTTTGACCTTTTCTTCTTCCGTTACTTCTTCTGTTCCTTCTCTTTTTTGCTTCGCGAGCGCCGCTGCTTTTGCTTTCGCTGCTGCGGCTGCACGTTGTTTTGCTTCTTCTACAGTCATTCCATCATTTTTTGGTAGCGCTTTCTCTTTTTCTTGATTTTCTCCCTCAAGTCCACTTATTTCCGCATCATGTTTCGCAACAAGACGTTTTCTTGCTTCTTCTTTCGCGCGCCTAGCAGCTTCTCTTTTCAGATCCTCTAAATCTTTATTTGGATTACTCATTTATTCGTCACCTGCTTCCCTGTCTTTGCCTCGTAACGAATTTTCTCTTTCAACTTATTAATTCCATAAATTAAAGCTGCAGGGTTTGGTGGGCATCCAGGAATATACACATCAACTGGTACAATTTGATCTACACCTTTCACAACAGCGTACGAATTCACATACGGACCACCAGCAGTCGCACAAGATCCCATCGCAATAACCCATTTCGGTTCAGGCATTTGATCATATAAACGCCTAACAATAGGAGCCATCTTCTTCGTTACCGTTCCCGACACAATCATGACATCTGATTGCCTTGGTGAAGTCCGAAAAAATGACCCAAATCGATCTAAATCGTAATGTGATGAACCTACTCCCATCATTTCAATCGCACAGCATGCCAGTCCGAATGTCATCGGCCATAAAGAATTACTCCTCGCCCACCCTTTTAACTGCTCCAATGTAGAAAAAAAGATATTTCTCTCTAATTCCGCTCGCTCATTTGGATGTAGTGCCTCAAAATTTATAACCATTGTAACACCTTCTTTTTCCAAGCATAAGCTAATCCAACTAGCAACATTACAACAAAGATGAGCATTTCAATTAATGCAAATAAACCTAGCTTGTCATATGCAACAGCCCATGGATATAGAAATAAAGTTTCTACATCAAAGATGACAAACAATAAAGCGAAAATATAGTAACGAGCATGAAACCGAATATTTGCATCATGAAAAGGCTCAATTCCACTCTCATACGTCGTCGCTTTTGCTGCATTTGGTTTGTTTGGGCGCAGCATCCTTCCTAATGTAAGAGCCACTACCGGCAGTAATATGCCTACTAGCAAGAAAATCAAAACGATCATATAACTATTTTCATATACACTTGCCATTGTGAAACCCTCCCCCCTAAATTAAGAACAAGTTCACTTAGTAAACAATATGTCCCAGTTGCGACAAATATTATTTTTAAATTTTTCTAAATAATTAAACTATTTTATTTATTATAGCAAACTTCAAATTCCTATGTCGATATGTTGAGGACAGAAACAAGAATTATTAAAATCTATTTTTATAACTCGCTATACCTGTGCAAAATAAGTATAGAATTTATATATATTTTTTAGGCAATCGCAAAAAATAAAAAGGAAGTTTATATGTATATACCGTAGGTGATATAAATGAAAAAACAAACACATGTAAGTATTCTTATAAGCGTTTTATTGTTTTCTATCGCAATTCATTACGTAGCCATGCTCTTTCTATATGAATACTCATTTCCCTTTCAAATATTAATCGGAATGAGTACCTTATTAATTGATATTATCGCTTGTAGTTATATATTTTATTTTACAAATACGAAACAAGGGTTATCCCGTTTATTTTGGATCATATTATCTGTTGGGGCTCTCTCTTATTTCATTGGTGATATAGTTGTTTCCTATCAACGTTTAATTTTAAAGGACTACTATACGTTTGTTGATCCGTCTGACTTTTTTTACCTACTTTTTTTAATTAGCTTTGCACTTGCCTTTCTATACGAGATCATTTATAACCGGGACTTATTAGAAAAGCTTTTTATGATATGTGATATTTGTATTATCGTTACAGCCCAATTTACTTTAAGTTACTACTTACTTATTGAGCAAACCATTCACGTTTTCACAACATCCTATATCGATATATTTGTTCAACTTACCTATCCAATGGCTGATTTACTCTTTCTTTTAATTGGAATCAACCTTTTATTCAGACCATTATCCTTATTACCAAAACAAGTTGGTGCACTTCTTGGTAGTGCTTTAATTTTGTATGCTACTACAGATGCTATTTATGCTTATATAAAATATTTCACACCAGCGTATTCTATGTTTACAGTTACTCCGTTCTATCAAGTGGTTTTAGTGCTAGCAGCAATCGCCTGTATTCTTCATACGAAAGAGCCTGAAAAACAAGAGCAGGTACTATTAACGCCTAAATTTGGTGAATCAATCCGATTATCATTACCTTATATTTCTGTAGTAATGCTTATTATTTTTATATTGGCCGAATATGTTTTTGCCCCCATTGTAGTAATCGGGCTTATAATAACTTTCACTTTCGTTCTCATACGCCATAGTTTAGTTCGAAAACAAAATAAAATATTATTACTAGCCCAAATGCAATTCAACTTGGAACTCGAGAAACAAATTGAACTACGTACAGAAGATTTAGTAGAACAAAAAAATGAGCTCTATCATAACCAACAAATGTTTAAATCTTTATACGAGCACCATCCAGATCCAATCTTCACATTAGATTTGTACGGCAATTTTCTTAAAGTTAATAACGCTGGTACTACTTTACTAGGGTATCAAACGAATGAATTATTAAATCAACCTTACTACTCACTCATATACGAAGAAGATTTAGAAGAAATTATTAACGCCTTTCATCGCGTAAAAAAGGGGAATTCTATCTCTTTAGAAATACGAGCGTATCACAAAAACAGAGATATTTACTACTTGCATGTTACAGCTGTTCCCATCTTTTTAAAGGATCATATTTCAGGGGTCTACTTAATGATTAAAGATATTACGGAAAGCAAACAACAACAAGAACAAATTAATTTCCTAGCATATCATGATACTTTAACTGAACTTGCAAATCGCCGTGCATTTCATCAATATTTAGAAAAGGCGATTGCACGAGCAAAAATATCGAAAAGCTCCTTTGCTGTTATGTTTCTCGATTTAGACCGCTTTAAGGTTATTAATGATACTCTCGGGCATCGGGTGGGAGACCTCCTATTAATTGCAGTAGCCAAAAGGCTCGAACGATTATCAACACAGCATATGAAACTTGCTCGACTAGCTGGGGATGAGTTCACAATCCTCATCGAAAATTATAAAAAAAGGACAGATGTAAAAAAAATAGCTGATATGATTGTAGTGGCCATGAACAAACCATTCGAAATCGAAAATCAGCATTTACGAATCTCACCGAGTATCGGGATTGCAATATACCCTGAAGCAGGCGAAGACCCACTTTCTATTTTACAACATGCCGATATGGCCATGTACGAAGCAAAAAATAAAGGAAAAAATCGTAGCTCTCTTTATACGAAAGAACTATATAAGAAAATAGAACGAAAAGCTCGAATCGAAAAGGATTTGCCACTCGCTTTAGTAAACAAGGAATTTTATCTCGTCTATCAGCCACAAATTGATACGACAACAAATAAAATTATCGGCGCTGAAGCATTAATACGTTGGAAACATCCACTATTAGGTGACATTTCACCATGTGAGTTCATTCCAATTGTAGAAGAAACGCCACAAGTCGTTCCACTTGGACATTGGGTATTAAAAGAAGCCTGTCTCCAATTAAAAATATGGCATACCTTTGGCTATCAAAATTTAAAAATAAGCGTTAATTTATCAGCAAAAGAGTTCCAACAAAATCAATTAATCGAAAACATTTCACAAATATTAAACGACGTGCAGGTCGATCCAAAACATGTCACACTTGAGTTAACAGAACGAATTGCGATGATTAATGAAAAAGAAACACTATCGAGACTGAAGCAATTAAAAGAATACGGCATTCAAACGGCAATTGATGACTTCGGTACTGGCTATTCTTCTCTCGCTTATTTATCAATTTTCCCTATCGATACATTAAAGGTACCGAGAGAATTTACACAACTAGCCGATCATCGCCCTGAAGAAAGAGCCATCTTTTCCACTATCCTTTCTCTTGCAAATACTTTAAATCTCTCTGTCATTGCTGAAGGAATTGAAACAGAAAAACAACTTAAGTTTCTACAAAAAAACAACTGTAAATATATGCAAGGTTACTATTTCAGTAAACCTCTAACAAGTAAACAGTTTATAAAATTTCTACAAAAAACACCCAGTATGAACAATTAGTTCACACTGGGTGTTTTTATCCCGCTATTTGCGAGAGTGAAGGTTCGTTATCATTTTGGGATGATTAAAGCCCCTAATGATCACAGTTTCACTTTATATTGTTGGGATTTTTTTCTCGTAATATTCTTCTGCAATCTCTTCGTAAAAAGCTGAAGCTGTCGTATAAAAATATGGAATTAACCAGAGGAATCCAATCCCTAATGTAATACAACTTAATATAAACCAACCAATAAAACTTAAACATAAAATGAAATACTCCATTTTATGCCCATCCATCATACGACGGCTTTCTGTAATGGCTTGATTCAATGAATACTCGGGATGATCGTTTATAATAAAATACGTCATCGCATAAGAAAATGATTTAATAATGCCTGGAATAATGAAAAGTAAAGTCCATAAAAGAAGATAAAGATTCACTAATAAATATACTAAAAATGATTTTAAAAATCTTTTCCCCTCTGTAAACCAAACAAATACATTGCCGATACTAGCTTGTTTTTCACGAATGATATTTAAAGCCAGATAATACCCCCCTAAAGTTAACGGTCCGGTAACAAAAAGTGTAAGAATATCTATCGAAAATGAACCAGTTGTATCTTGCCAACCGAAAGTTGAAGAAAATCCCCACTTAACACTAAAACTAAACATCGTGATAAGAATTGAAATTAATAATGTTGCCCCAACAGCTAAGCCCCATTTTCCTTCTAGAGAGTCTAACGCTTCTCCTTTTAAATCACTAATCATAATTAGCCTCCTATACGTAACAATTCTATTAGTATAGCATGTTCTTACCGCAATTCATCTTTTAAAATATAGCGATAAAAATGAGATGTCGTTGTACCCATATACGGACTAAGCCAAAGAAAACCTATTCCAAATGTCAAAATCGCTAAAATAGCCCATCCTATAAAACTAAGCCATAAAAGAAACAAATCTAACTTATGTCCCTTCATAAGGCTCTTACTTTCTTTCATTGCTTGTGACACACTATATTCTGGATTTTCAATCATTACATAGTACGTCATTGCATAAGAAAAATACATCACAGTCATACCAACGATGGCAATAGCTAATAGTACGAAGAAAGCAATTGCAAACGATGTATTCCCTTCTTCACCTAAAAATACGAATAGGCCTAATAACAACATCGGAATCCATGTACCTGTATATAACAAAATCGCAAGCATTGCCCACATTGTTTTCATCATTCTTTTAAAACCACGAAATCCTTCGAATAAGTAATCTACTTTAGCACCTTCTCGTTTACTAATCTGTAGACATACATTCGTATAACCGTATGATGTAATACCATACGATGCGTTACTCAAAAGTATCATGATACAATAAAATACCCCAAATGTAATAGCTGCTCCAATTGATATTGTTTCCCCTTCAATTGAACCAGCGAAGCTAACAATTAAAAAAAATAGAATAAGTCCTGGAATTAAAAGTATAAGCATTGCAGCCATTGAAACAACATAACTTAAAATAAAATATAAAATCGTTGATCCAACACCTAGTCCCCAATTCCCCTTTAAAGAGTGCAACGCTTCTCGTTTCATTTCACCGATCATTGATTCATCCCCTTTATGAAATATAAATTGTTGTACATTCTCTACTTATACAACCATCAATGCAATTATACCATTTTTGTAAAATTATCCATAAAATACAATAAAAAAATCCGTAAAGGTTTTACCTTTACGGATTTTTTTATTTCATATCGGAAACGTTTAAACGGTTCACAGCACGTTGTAATGCCATTTCTGCACGTTTAAAGTCAACATGTGCTTGTTTGTCTTGCATACGTTGCTCAGCGCGACGCTTCGCTTCATTTGCACGATGGATATCGATATGGTTTGCTTCTTCAGCAGATGATGATAATACAGTTACTTTATCTGGACGAACTTCGATAAAGCCACCGCTAACTGCTACATAATCAGTGTGTCCACCATTTTTCAGACGAACTGCACTAATTTTTAATGGTGCAACAGTTGGAATGTGACCCGGTAAGATCCCCATTTCCCCACTCTCTGCTTTTACACTTACCATCTCTACTTCTTTTTCGTAAACCGGTCCATCAGGAGTTACAATACTGACTGGAAATGTCTTCATACTTCGTCCCTCCTAAGGCCTTACGCCATCATTTTCTTCGCGTTTTCAATAACTTCTTCAATGCCACCAACAAGGCGGAATGCATCTTCTGGAAGGTCATCATATTTTCCTTCTAGAATTTCTTTGAAACCACTAACTGTATTTTTTACAGGTACATAAGAACCTTTTTGACCTGTAAACTGCTCGGCTACGTGGAAGTTTTGAGATAAGAAGAATTGAATACGACGAGCACGATGTACAACTAACTTATCTTCTTCAGATAACTCATCCATACCTAAGATAGCGATGATATCTTGAAGCTCTTTATAACGTTGTAAAGTTTGCTGTACTTGACGAGCTACTTCATAATGCTCTTCTCCTACGATTTCTGGAGAAAGTGCACGAGATGTAGATGCTAATGGATCTACGGCTGGGTAAATACCCATTTGCGTTAAACGACGCTCTAAGTTTGTTGTTGCATCTAAGTGAGCGAACGTTGTAGCTGGTGCTGGGTCAGTATAGTCATCGGCTGGTACATATACCGCTTGGATAGACGTGATAGACCCTTTATTTGTAGATGTAATACGCTCTTGTAATTGACCCATTTCTGTTGCAAGTGTTGGTTGGTAACCTACCGCAGATGGCATACGACCAAGAAGGGCAGATACTTCAGAACCCGCTTGCGTGAAACGGAAGATGTTATCGATGAACAATAGTACGTCTTGTCCTTGCTCATCACGGAAATGCTCAGCCATTGTTAAACCTGTTAATGCAACACGTTGACGTGCTCCAGGTGGCTCGTTCATTTGTCCGAATACCATCGCAGTTTTCTTGATTACGCCAGAATCGCTCATTTCGTGGTATAAGTCATTACCCTCACGAGTACGCTCACCTACACCAGCGAATACAGAGATACCACCGTGCTCTTGTGCGATGTTGTTAATTAATTCCTGAATTAATACTGTTTTACCTACGCCGGCACCACCGAATAGACCGATTTTACCACCCTTAATGTAAGGAGCAAGTAAGTCTACTACTTTAATACCAGTTTCAAGAATTTCTACTTTAGTAGATAACTCTTCGAATGCAGGTGCTTGACGGTGAATTGGATCACGACGTACATCCGCAGGAACATCACCATCTAAGTCAATTGCATCACCTAATACGTTAAATACACGACCAAGTGTTGCATCACCAACTGGTACAGAGATTGCTTTACCAGTATCTTCTACTTCTGTGCCACGAACAAGTCCATCTGTGGAAGACATTGCAACTGTACGAACTGTGTCATCACCTAAATGAAGTGCAACTTCAAATGTTAAGTTAATGTTTGCTCCGTTTTCGTTGCTTTGTTTTACCGTAAGGGCGTTGTAGATTTCTGGTAGCTTTCCGCCATCAAACTTAACGTCTACAACCGGACCCATGATTTGCGTAACGCGCCCTTTATTCATCGGGTTCCCTCCTAGCTTTCTTTTAATTAGCCAGCTTTCTAAAAGAAGTCGGCTTTTAATTTTTTATTAGTTTATAGCTTATGCGACTCTTTTGACAGAGCCGCTTCCACTTTTATTGAATCTAGCTCCGGCGGTTAGAATGTTCGGTGGCTTCGCTTTTTCCTGCGAGGCACAAATCGCCTCTACGTCAAAAGCTCCATCCTCCTCTCATTCTGAACGAACCGCCTACGCTTTTTAATACTATTCTAACGCTGCTGCTCCACCAACGATTTCCGTAATTTCTTGCGTAATCGCTGCTTGACGTGCACGGTTGAATGAAAGTGTAAGTGAATCGATAACTTCCATTGCGTTGTCTGTAGCACTCTTCATTGCTGTCATACGCGCCGCGTGCTCACTTGCTTTACCGTCTAGTAATGCACCGTACACTAAGCTTTCTGCGTATTGTGGCAATAATACTTTTAAAATTTCTTCTTCAGAAGGTTCGAATTCATAAGCTGTCGTCGGTTTGTCAGACGCCACATCAGTAAGCGGTAAAATTTTATTTTCCGTTACTTCTTGTGAAATTTTACTTACGTAATGGTTGTAGTAAATATACAGCTCATCATAAGCACCATCTGCGAACATCGCAATTGCTCGAGAAGCAAGATCTTTAATATCAGTAAATGATGGGTGGTCAGATAATCCAACTACTTCATCAATGATGTTAAATCCGCGACGTTTTAAATAATCACGTCCTAGTCGGCCAAGCACAATAATTGAATATTGGTTTGAATCCATATTATGACGTTCACGAATCACGTTACTAACTGTACGTAATACGTTACTGTTATAACCACCTGCTAGTCCGCGATCAGATGTAATAACGATGTATCCTGTACGCTTTACAGGACGCGCATTTAGCATTGGATGATTAATTCCTTTACTTCCTTGCGCAATGCTCGCTACTACTTCTTGAATCTTTTCCATATACGGAACGAAAGATTTAGCATTTTGCTCTGCACGGTTTAACTTAGATGCAGATACCATCTCCATCGCTTTCGTAATTTGACTCGTTTTCTTTGTCGAGGTAATCTTCGCTTTTATATCGCGTAAAGATGCCACAGGTTTTCACCACCTTTTTTCCGGAAGTTGGCACGATTAGTAAGAATCCTCTTCCTAATCTACGTTGCAAGATATTCTTGCTCATGATTGAAGGAAAAGAATAGGTGCACCTACTCTTTTCCTCTACATAACCGTCAGCAATCTCAGAACCTGAGATGCCTTTTATATATACTATCTAGCTCCAGCGGCTTGAATGCTCGGTGGCTTCACTTCACATTCAAATCGAGCCGCTTCCGCTTTTATTAATTACTCAGAAGCTACGAATACTTTTTTAAATCCGTTAATTGCTGCTGCAAATTTGTCGTCATCCGCAAGTTTCTTAGTTGTGCGGATTTCGCTTAATAAGTCAGCTGCATTTGAATCTAACCAAGCATGGAATTCTTCTTCGAAACGAGTGATATCGACTACTGGGATATCATCTAGGAATCCACGTGTTAAAGCGTAAAGAATGATAACTTGTTTCTCTACACGTAACGGTTTGTGTAATCCTTGTTTTAATACCTCAACTGTACGAGCACCACGGTTTAGTTTCGCTTGTGTTGCTTTATCAAGGTCAGAACCGAACTGAGCGAACGCTTCTAACTCACGGTAAGATGCAAGGTCAAGACGAAGTGTACCTGATACTTTACTCATTGCTTTAATCTGAGCAGATCCACCTACACGTGATACAGAAGTACCCGCATCGATCGCTGGACGTACGCCAGAGAAGAATAGGTCAGATTGTAAGAAGATTTGTCCATCCGTAATCGAGATTACGTTTGTTGGGATGTAAGCTGATACGTCCCCTGCTTGTGTTTCGATGAAAGGTAGTGCAGTTAAAGAACCGCCGCCTCTTGCATCACTTAATTTTGCTGCACGCTCTAATAAGCGAGAATGTAAGTAGAATACATCACCTGGATATGCTTCACGACCTGGAGGACGACGTAATAGTAATGAAAGCTCACGGTAAGCCGCTGCTTGTTTTGATAAGTCATCATATACTACTAATACGTGTTTACCATTGTACATGAACTCTTCACCCATTGTTACACCAGCGTAAGGAGCTAAGTATAATAATGGAGCTGGTTGAGAAGCTGATGCAGTTACAACGATTGTGTAATCTAATGCACCGTGCTTACGTAGTGTTTCTACTACGTTACGTACAGTTGATTCTTTTTGTCCGATAGCTACATAGATACAAATCATATCTTCATCTTTTTGATTAATGATTGTATCAAGTGCAACTGCTGTTTTACCTGTTTGACGGTCACCGATGATTAACTCACGTTGACCACGGCCAATTGGTACAAGAGCATCGATCGCTTTAATACCTGTTTGAAGTGGCTCATGAACAGATTTACGATCCATTACACCTGGTGCTGGACTTTCGATTGGACGAGTGTTTGTTGTATTGATTGGGCCTAAACCATCAACTGGTTGACCTAATGGGTTTACAACACGACCGATTAGTTCTTTCCCTACTGGTACTTGCATGATGCGACCAGTACGACGAACTTCGTCACCTTCACGGATTTCTGTGTAAGGTCCTAAAATAATGATACCTACGTTGTTTTCTTCTAAGTTTTGTGCTAGCCCCATAACGCCGTTAGAGAACTCTACAAGTTCACCAGCCATAACGTTATCAAGACCATGAGCACGCGCGATACCGTCACCAACTTGGATAACTGTACCAACATCACTAACTTCGATTTCAGACTGATAGTTCTCGATTTGTTGCTTTATCAGTGCGCTAATTTCTTCAGCTCTGATGCTCATGTGCTTCACCCCTATCTATTCTTCATTAATTCACGTTGAATACGTGCTAATTTTCCTTGTAAACTTCCATCATAAATGCGATTTCCAATACGTACTTTAATGCCGCCTAGTAAATCTTCATCTACAACATTTTTCACGCGAATTGCATCTTTTCCCGTTCTCTTTGCAAATGCTTCTGCAACGTTAAGCTTCTCTTCTTCAGATAGAAGACGAGTAGAATACACAGTTGCATCCGCTACGTTACGTTCTTCATTAGCAAGAACAACATATTCATCTGCAATTTCAGGTAAGATTTCAATGCGCTTGTTATCAATTAAAATATATAACGTATTTAAAATAGATTCAGAAACAGATCCGAATACGTTTGCAAGAAACGTTTTCTTCTGCTCTTTTGAAATGTTCGGTTGCGTTAAAAAGCTATGTAGTTCTCCGTTCTTTACATAAACGTTTTGTACAAGGCGTAATTCCTCTTCAAACATTTCTAATACGTGTTTTTCTTTTGCAATTTTAAAAAGAGCGACAGCATAACGTTTTGCTACAATCCCATTGCTCATCGCACTTCTCCTACTTCTTTAATATAATCGCGAATTAACTTCACTTGATCTTCTTCTTTTAACTCTTTTTCAATTACTTTAGAAGCAATTTGAACAGATAAAGAAGCGACTTGTTCTTGTAAAGCAGCAATCGCTTGCTCTTTTTCGCGTTGAATTTCTTGTACAGCAGATGCTTTAATTGATTCTGCTTCTTCTTTCGCAGCAGCAACAATCACATCTTTTTGATCTACAGCTTGTTTTTTCGCTCTTTCGATTAACTCTTGTGCTTCAACACGCGATTGTTTTAACATTTCACGTTGTTCTTCTACTAATTTCTTCGCTTCAGCGTTACTTCTTTCTGCAGCGTCGATTTCACTAGTAACATGCTCTTCACGTTCTTTCATAATTCCCATTAAAGGACCCCACGCAAATTTGCGTAGCATTACTAATAGAAGTAAGAAAATGAACAATGTATAAGCAATCGTTCCAAATGGAATGGCAGCCCCTAATAATAAAGTTGGCACAAGGATTCACTCCCTTCAAAATATCTAAATTGATCATATGAAAAAAAAAGACATACGTTTCGTTCATAAAGCAATGGCGAAGAAAGTTCAAAAAACACTCTTCGCCATCTATGTAAGGGGAGTCTCCCTTATTTGTTCATTACGATGAAAGCAATAACTACACCGATGATTGGAAGTGCCTCAACTAAAGCAACCCCGATGAACATAATTGTTTGAAGTGCGCCTTTTAATTCTGGTTGACGAGCAACACCTTCGATTGTACGTGATACGATAAGACCGTTACCAATACCTGCACCTAATGCTGATAAACCAATTGCAATTGCAGCTGCGATTACACCTAAACTCATTTAATTTGTCCTCCTTTGTATTATAAAAAAATAAATTTTTTCTTACTTAAATTATATTAATGGTCATGGCTTACTTTATGAGCCATATAAACCATCGTTAACATAACGAAAATAAATGACTGGATTGATCCAACGAATACACTGAATCCCATCCATGCTAACATCGGTACAAGTGCACCTAATGCTCCAAGAACTGATGCTCCGCCTAACTTAGCAAGTAATCCTAACAGGATTTCACCTGCATAAATGTTACCGAACAAACGAAGACCTAACGTTAATGTGTTAGCAAACTCCTCAATAACCTTTAATGGGAATAAGAATTTCATAGGTTGGAAATAACCTTTAACGTATTCTTTCGTACCCTTCATCTTAATTCCATAATAATGGGTGAGGGTAACTACCATCACGGCTAATGTTAATGTAACTGCTGGATCAGACGTTGGTGATCTCCACCATGCAATATGTTCGCCAGCCTCAACTGTTGAATACATGAATGGTAAACCAAGGAAGTTCGATACGATGATAAACATGATAAGCGTAACGCCAAGCGTTAAGAAACGTCCACCTGTTTTCCAGTCCATCGTACTATTGATAATCCCTTTCACGAAGTCAAACACCCATTCCATGAAATTTTGCATTCCTGTTGGGCGAAGAGCTAAGCTGCGAGTTCCTATAACTGCGATTAAGAAAACAATAACTGCTGCTACAGTAACCATCATAACTGATGACAAATCGAACGTTAAACCTAGAAATTCAACTAATTTACCGTGTTCCACTAGTAATTCACCTCTCTTCCCTGCTCTTATACTCTAAATAAAGAAAATCTATGATCATGACAAGATATCCTGTCAGCAATCCTACACCTAAGCCCCACATCGCAATTAACTCTTGATATTTGGCTGCAAATAAAATTAATAACCCAATTGTCGCGAATCTCGAATATGTACTTACCGCTGTTGCCTTAAACTTCACGTTTTCTCCATTCGTTACGCGATCTAACAGCTTGTCTGTTCTACGTGCAATGATGCGCAAACTAAGAAAACTGAAAATCGTTCCGATAATCAGCCCAAGAAATACATCCTTGTAAGAGGTGAATCCCCATCCTAGCACTAGAAGCGCAAGCAAGTAGTACATATATTTCTTTTGTCTTTGGACAAGTCCATGTACGTCTATCATCATTGCTCTCCCGAATAGTAATGTCGAATGAGTCGAATCATTGCGTATACCCCTGTTCCTAATCCTAGTAATAAACCTATAATAAGAAACAATGGAAACGTTCCAACCTTATTATCAATCCACTGCCCACCAAAGATTCCAATAAGAATAGAACCGACTAATTGAGCAAGAATTCCTGACATTAAAGCATAAGCTTTTATATGGCTGCGGTCGTTTTTTTGCAAGGATTCATCCCTCCAATATGTAACCCTCATTCACGATGTGTTAATAATAACTCATTTTTTTGCATAAATCCTATACAAAATAAAAAGTTTACATTTTCGTCACGGAATAGATGTATTTTTGTCACTGAAAGCCCTACCATCTATCCCCGTTGTTAGCATACAATAGGGTATTAACAGTGTCAACGAGAAATCGTAAAAAATCAAAAAATTTGAGTATTAGGCATTTCCTCCCAAAAATGAAAACGTTCCCCTTCTAAATACTGGTTAGAGATATGCAATTTCTAACAGTTTTCTCTTTATAATAGAAGGAAATGTTCACAAGTTTGTCACTATTATATTTTTAAGATATAACGCTTTCCTTCCATAATATAGTGCTCCTTAGACGTAAGACTTCTATATTATATGTGTTGTGTATGCAACTTATGTTGTATACACGTTGCATATTTATCCCCCTCCCCTGCCTGCATACTCGGGACAAAAAAAGACGAGTAGGGAATCCCCTCTCGTCAGTTGTCTTACTTCGTTCCGAATAAACGGTCACCAGCATCACCAAGACCTGGCACTACATAACCGTGGTCATTTAACTTTTCATCTAATGCTGCTACATAAATATCAACATCAGGATGCTCTTCTTGTACTACTTTTACTCCTTCTGGAGCAGCTACGATACACATTAATTTAATTTGTTTCGCACCGCGTTTTTTCAGAGAGTTAATTGCTTCAGCTGCAGAACCACCTGTTGCTAGCATCGGATCTAGTACGATAAAGTCACGCTCTTCTACATCCGTTGGAAGTTTCACATAGTATTCTACCGGTTGCAATGTTTCAGGGTCACGGTATAAACCAACGTGTCCTACTTTTGCTGCTGGAATTAATTTCAGAATTCCATCAACCATTCCTAAACCTGCACGTAAAATCGGAATTAAACCAAGTTTTTTACCAGCGATCACTTTTGTTGTCGCTTTACTTACAGGCGTTTCAATTTCAATGTCTTTAAGTGGAAGGTCGCGAGTAATTTCGAAAGCCATTAAGCTTGCTACTTCGTCCACTAATTCACGAAAATCTTTCGTACCTGTATTCTTATCGCGAATATATGTAATCTTATGTTGAATTAACGGGTGATCAAATACATACAGTTTTCCCATGTGAATCTCTCCTTTAGATGATATTCATGCGTTTGCACGCTTTTTTACACTATTTACGATTGTAAAGAAAACGCTACTAATATTCAAGGGCAAATTTGGCAAAATCATGATTTTACGATGAATCTATCTAGTATCTTTACCAATAATGGGAGCTGTATCCTTCATTATATCGCCAAAATTTATTCATCATTTGTATACATACTTTAAAAACAATATATGTCCTCAAAAAAGACTGCTAAAACAAGTACGTTTCAGCAGTCTTTTTCAATCTATTATAGATCTGTATACATTGGGAATTTGCTCGTTAACGCTTCTACACGCTTACGTGCTTCTTCTAATGCAGCTTCATTTTCATGATTTTTTAATGTATAAGCAATAAGTGCAGCAATTTCATCCATGTCTTCTAAACCGAAACCACGAGATGTTACAGCTGCCGTACCGATACGTACGCCACTTGTTACAAATGGGCTTGCTGTTTCAAATGGGATTGTATTTTTGTTCACTGTAATACCAACTTCATCTAATACGTGCTCTGCTACTTTACCTGTGATTTCTAAGTTACGAACATCAATTAAGATTAAGTGATTGTCTGTTCCACCAGAAACAAGTGTAAGTCCTTCTTTTTGAAGGCCTTCAGCTAAGCGGTTCGCATTATTAATGATATTTTGTGCATATGTTTTAAAGTCATCTTGAAGCACCTCACCAAATGCAACAGCTTTTGCAGCGATTACATGCATAAGTGGGCCACCTTGAATACCAGGGAAGATTGATTTATCAATTTGTTTTGCAAATTGCTCTTCACATAAAATCATACCACCTCGTGGACCACGTAATGTTTTATGTGTTGTTGTTGTAACGAAATGTGCATGTGGTACTGGGTTTGGATGTAAACCAGCAGCTACTAAACCAGCGATATGTGCCATATCAACCATTAAGTATGCGCCCACTTCATCCGCAATCTCACGGAATCGTTTGAAATCGATAACACGAGGGTATGCACTTGCACCTGCTACGATTAATTTTGGTTTATGTTCTTTCGCCTTTGCTAATACATCATCGTAATTAATACGGTGAGAGTCAGCATCCACGCCATATTCTACGAAATTATATTGTACTCCACTGAAGTTAACAGGGCTTCCGTGTGTTAAGTGACCACCATGAGATAAATTCATACCAAGTACTGTATCGCCTTGCTCTAGAATTGTGAAATATACTGCCATGTTCGCTTGTGCACCAGAATGTGGTTGAACATTTACGTGCTCTGCACCGAAAATTTCTTTTACGCGATCACGTGCGATATCTTCTACTACGTCTACGTGTTCACAACCACCGTAGTAACGTTTTCCAGGATATCCTTCAGCATACTTATTCGTTAAAACAGAACCTTGCGCCTCCATTACTGCTTCACTTACGAAGTTCTCCGAAGCGATTAACTCAATCTTTGAACGCTGTCTTCCTAGTTCTGCCTCAATTGCAGCAAATACCTTTTCATCTTGACGTTTTAAATGATCCACCAAAATCCCCCTTTTCTGAACGAATTACATCAATTCCCAACAGTTTTTTCTTATTTATTCAGAAAAAACGAAAATTCAGGTTGTAATTCTTTCGAACCTTCATGTTTTCAACTACATTCTAACATGACTTTCTATATCATAAAAGAAAAAAAAGACCGAAAATCGGTCTTTTCTTTCTTCTATTATAAAGTCAGACAACATACCTTTTATCCTATGATAAAAAGCTGCTATATGACTTCCTCATTTTTCGCATTTAACGGCAAGTAATCGTTTCTTCCTCCGCTGCATAAACAGCACGTGCTCCACCTATTAGTTTTCCACGTGTTTTCGCCATCGTTACATGTGCATTTCCAATTTCCTTCACACTTGTACGAACTGGAACAGCTACATGCTTTAAATGCATACCAATAAATGTATCACCAATATCCATTCCAGCATCCGCTTTAATAAATTCAACTACTACCGGATCTTTCAAATTGTGATACGCATATGTCCCCAATGCACCACCTGCTGATCTAACAGGCGTAACTGTTACAATTTCAAATTGATATTTTATCGCTACTTCTCTCTCAACTACTAAAGCACGGTTTAAATGCTCACAACATTGGAACGCTAACTCAATACCTGTTTGCTCTTGAAATTGTTTTAACTCAGAAAAAATCGCCTCTGCTACTTCCATCGTTCCTGATGTTCCAATTCTTTCTCCTAGCACTTCGCTCGTGCTACACCCCACTACAAAAATTTGACCACTTTGCAATGAAGCTTGTTCTTGGAAATCAGAAAGCGATATTTGTAGCTGTTCTCTTACCTTTACGATTTCTGTCATTACGCCTCTTCCTTTCACAGGTTGGTTCACCAAATTATATTTCACACTACTGATAGTTAGAATCTATTACTTTGTTTCGTATGTTTTAATTTTTCCTACGCGGTTTTCGTGACGGCCACCTTCATAGTCAGTTGTTAACCAAATTTTTGCGATATCACGCGCTAGACCAGCACCAATTACACGCTCGCCCATTGCTAGCATGTTAGTGTCATTATGCTCTCTCGTTGCTTTCGCACTGAAAGTATCATGAACTAACGCACAACGAATACCGTTTACTTTGTTTGCCGCGATTGACATACCGATGCCTGTCCCACAAACTAAAATACCACGATCCACTTCACCATTTGCTACCATTTCCGCTGCTGGAAATGCAAAATCAGGGTAATCAACAGAACCAGCTTCACATTCACAACCTAAATCAATATATTCAATATTTAATTCTTCTAATAAACTTACAAGTTCTTTACGGATATTCATACCGCCGTGATCAGATGCTATTACTACTTTCATTTTTACCCCTCCAAAGTTTCAACCAATTATCTTCATTTCACACTCGCTACCTCAATAGGACGAAGTGATCTCCAATATCGTATTATACACGAAACATCAACCCTCTGAATGTTTTTTCAGTAAAGTTTGTACAAGTTTTTCCATCTCATCTAACGTTTCTTTATAAATAGAAAGCGATCCTCCAAAAGGATCTGAAATGTCTTTACCTATACCTTCAGTTAGTCCATATAATGTATTCAACTTCTTTTCAACACTCGGATAGTGACCAAGTACAATTTGCTTATGATTTTCTGTCATCGTTACGACAATATCAGCCCAATCAAGCAAAGCTTCATTTACCTGCTGCGCGGCATGATCGATTGAAATTCCTTTTTCAGCTAAAGCTTCCTTCGCATATATCGATGCATCGCTTCCAGGATAGGCGAAAACACCAGCAGATTGCACTTCAAACTTATCTCCTCCATGATGACGAAGTAACGCCTCAGCCATCGGACTACGACATGTATTGCCAGTGCAAACAAATAACACTCGTTTCATCCAAACCCACCCCTTATATTGTATCTTTTCCCTTTAATAATAGCTTACATTAGGATGGAACAAAAGAAATGTGAATATACAAAAGGCGCATTTTTCTAAGAAAAATGCGCCTATCCACATATATGTGAAACCCTATTTCCAAGTGCCTAGAGTATTTTAACATACCTACTAAACATACAACAAAAAATAAGGAATCCATTTCATATGAAACGGATTCCTTTTATACAACAATTATTTCATTGTAACTTTCATTACTTCTGTTGAACCTTTTGTAGCTGTTACACCTACAGTTGTCTTAATAGACTCAGCTGCATCTGTGTTTGTAATAACGATTGGAGTAATCGTGCTTTTCGCTTTTTCACGGATTAATTCTAAGTCGAATGAGATTAATTTATCTCCAGCTTTTACAGCTTGTCCTTCAGAAACGTGAGCTTCGAAACCTTCGCCTTCCATTTTTACAGTTTCTAATCCAACGTGGATTAAAATTTCTGTACCGTTTTTCGCTTTAATTCCGATAGCATGTTTCGTGTGGAATAATTGTACGATTTCACCATCAACTGGAGATACAACTACACCTTCAGTAGGATCGATTGCAACACCGTCACCCATCATACGACCAGCGAATACTGGATCTGGTACTTCTTCAATATTTTTCACTGCTCCAGTTAATGGAGCTACAATTGTTTCTTCATTTGTTTTTGAACCAAGACCGAATAATTTTTTAAACATAGGATAGTCCTCCTTATAATTCACCTAAAAGTTTATAGGGCAATCCCTAGTAAAGCTCGGGATACATGTAAGACTTCATACTTCGAATATTATACTGTAAAAACGCTTTCGAAATAAATTACGTCATTACTAATAGACTCTTATTGTAGCGCTTCACAAAATTCCAGTCAATTCTGATTGTCTGAATAACAATAAGAAGTTAACTTCTACTTATATTTTCTCTTTTTTCGCCAAACTTGTCTAGAGGTCTTTACTACATTTTATTTTTTGTCGTTAATTTGTAAAATTTAATTCAAACTTTTTTCGAAATTCACTTGACTAAAGTAAGTAACTATTTTATCATTACTTACGTAAGATAAGTTAATAAACTTTCAGGAGGTTTTCAAAAATGATGGATTTCGGTCTTCTTATTATTCGTCTTATTATAGGAATTACATTCATGGGTCATGGTGCTCAAAAATTATTCGGTTGGTTCGGTGGTTATGGCTTAAAAGGAACAGGCGGTTGGATGGAATCAATCGGTTTACGCCCTGGTGTATTTATGGCATTTATGGCTGGTGCAACTGAATTACTAGGTGGTTTCTTATTCGCATCAGGTATTTTCACTGTAATTGGTTCATTATTTATCGTTGGAACAATGTTAATGGCAATCTTCACTGTTCACGGAAAAAATGGTTACTGGGTAACACAAGACGGATTTGAATATAATTTAATGTTAATCGCTGTCGCTGTTGGTGTCGCTTTAATCGGGCCTGGCGCATACGTTTTACTTTAATATTTATCTCAATTTCAAGATGTTTACTTAAAAAGAGATTACTTCAGTATAATTGAGGTAATCTCTTTTTTACATCATTAAAAAAATATTATTTCCAGCAGGAGTTTCCCACTAACATCTTGTAAACAAACAATAAGTCGTCATATTCAGAAGGGAGATTTTAAACATGTTATCAATTAATCCAAATGAACAAACGGAAAAAGAGAATTACAAATTATTAACGGGCAGCATTATTCCACGTCCCGTCGCATTCGTTACTTCTATAACAAAAGACGGTGTATTAAATGGAGCGCCTTATAGTTATTTCAATATTGTTGCTGCTAATCCACCACTTATTTCAGTTTCTGTACAACGAAAAGCAGGAACACCGAAAGATACTTCCCGAAACGCAATGGAACAAGGAGAGTTTGTTGTACATATTTCTGACGAATCTTACATAGAAGCGATTAATGAAACAGCAGCTAACCTTCCGCCAAACAAGAGTGAAATCGAACTAGCAAAACTAACACCAATTAAAAGTGACGTCATCTCTGTTCCAGGTGTGAAAGAAGCGAACATTCGAATGGAATGCGTATTAGAACGCGCAATTCCTCTTGGCGGAACGGAAGACTCACCAGCTTGCGATCTACTAATCGGACGCATCGTTCGTTTCCACGTCGCAGAACACCTATACGAAAAAGGCCGCATTCACGCAGAAGGACTAAAACCAGTAAGCCGTCTAGCAGGACACAACTACGCAAAACTAGGAGAACAATTTGAATTAGTGAGGCCAGTTTAAAAGCAGAAGCGGCTCGCTCAGAATGGGAGGGGGATGGAGCTTCTGACGTAGAGGCGCTTTTTGCCTCGTAGGAAGACGCGAAGCCACCGACCATTCTAGCCGCTGGAACTGGATAATATTTTAAAGCGGAAGTGGCTCGTTCAGAATCGCAGAGCATTGGAGCTCTCGACCTTGAAGCGCTTTTTGCTTCATGCGAGAGAGCGAAATGACCGGAGATTCTAGCCGCTGGAGCTGGATATATCTAAAAGCGAAGGTAACTTAATTACTTCCATCACTCAATGATAAAATCCCCCGCTAAGAAGCGGGGGATTTTATTTTTATAATTCTTCCTTCTTTTCCTCTAAAGTAGGCAATTTCTCTTTTTTCGGTTTCCCAAGCTTAATTACTAAGAAATATAGGGAAAGCAATGTAATAAGAAAAACAATTAAAAACGGGTATGGAGAATAAAAAGTACGCGCTGCCTCAGTCTTCCCCGCAACAAACTTCAATGACTCAATATCTAAAAACTCAGCAAACATTTGTACACCGAGCATACTAAACCAAAAAACAAAAAAACTAATAATAATACCAAAAACTTGCTTCAATCTCGTCATTCATCTCATCCTTTCTATATCTGTAATTTTTAGTGCAATAAATATAGTACAAACAAAATATGCACAGAAAGGAACCATCTCACCATTCACGAATTAACTTAATCCAACCTAACATCGAAATTTGCAAAATAATACCCCAAATTATAAGTCTTCTTAGCCATCGAGGAAAGAAGGTTAAAAACTTAACATACCATTTCAATAGCGGGTTCATAATTCCCTCCTACATAAAATTATATAGGAAAAAGGATATATAATCCAAATCCAACCAGAATGATACCACCTACTATCTCACCATATGTACCGAGTATACCTTTCGCATGTCTACCAATTAATAAACCAAACCACGCTAATAACATGCTAATAAATCCAAAAAGTAATATTGTAATAATCGTTTGTGCTCCGTAAATACCAAGACTAAGGCCTACCGAAAAGCTATCTATACTGACGCCAAATGCAAATACAAATAAACTAATTCCAATAGGAGCTGTTCTAGTCTCTTCGTTTTCCAAAATAGACGAATATACGATATAAAACCCTAGACCAATTAATAAAATAGCACCTGCAAAATGTGCAATGTCCCCATACTTCTCTGATAAAAAACGACCTAATACCATTCCTATAAATGGCATGATAATATGAAAAATCCCTATCGTCATACCGATATACAGGATTTGTCTTAACTTTAAGGTCATCATCCCCATACCAAGACTCACCGAGAACGCATCCATCCCTAAGGCGAATGCCATAATTATTAAAGGTATTAGCTGTTCAAACGTCATTCATGTCCCTCCTCGGACGTGCTACTTCAAAATATGCTTATCCGAGGAGAAATATTCTGTTTGCTAATCGTACCTTATCATTCAGTAATAATATGATGTCCTGCCGCTTTTGTTAAGCGATTCATAATTGCATTCCCTATTCCGTCATTCGGGAACGACTCACTAAAAATAACATCCACTTCACTTGCATCAAACGTTCTAAGTACATCATATAATTTAGTCGCAACGCTAGCTAAATCACTTCGCATACCACAAGATAATACGACATCTGCACTATATACATGCTGATACTCTTCTGTCGTTAATACACCTACTTTAAATCCTTCTTCCTTCTTCTTATCCACAAGACGCTGAATAAACTTACGTGATCCTTCAACAATACTAAGTGGCGCTTTCGGTGCATAATGTGTATATTTCATTCCAGGTGATTTCGGTTTTTCCTTCTCATCCTTTAAAGCTGGATCTAAAGAAACAGTACCTATTACTGCTTCCAATTGTTCTTTCGTAATCCCGCCTGGACGTAAAATTGTTGGAATCTCACTTGTACAATCGATTACAGTTGATTCAACGCCTACTCCCGTTGCCCCACCATCAACAATACCTGCAATCTTTCCATTCAAATCTTCATATACGTGAGAAGCTAATGTTGGGCTTGGACGCCCTGAACGATTCGCACTCGGTGCTGCAACCGGTACATTCGCCTCCTCAATAAGAGCGAGCGCTACTGGATGATCCGGCATTCTTACTCCAACCGTATTAAGACCTGCCGTCACCTTCTCAGAAATACCTTCTTTTCTTGGCAAAATAATCGTTAATGGTCCTGGCCAAAAGTGTTCCATTAACTTCTCCGCAACCGGCGGAATTTCATTTACAATCCCATCTAACTGAGATTTTGTACCTATGTGAACAATAAGTGGATTATCACTTGGTCTCCCTTTTGCTTCAAAAATTTTCGCAATTGCTTCATCATTCATCGCGTTTGCACCTAGCCCATATACCGTTTCCGTAGGGAAGGCAACCGCTTCGTTTTCTCTTAATAGTCTTGCTGCTTCTTGTAACTGTGGATAATATTTTTTTCTTTCCACAACATTATCCACAACCCACATATTTGTGTGCATTTTTTTCCACGTCCTTTTCTACCCTGAAATACTTGTCTATTTTTAGTTTACTATGATATTTATCCAAAAGACAAACAAGGTTTATCCACAAAATGTGGATAAACCTAATTAATCCGTGGATAACTTTGTGAATAGCTGACAATTTAGTATTATTGCATTCGGCTCTTTTATATTTTTACAAAAGTGTTCTAGCTGTCGAATTCCCTCTGGCACTTTCTCTCTCTCTATAGTGACAAAGTCAAAAAACTGAAAGATTGTTATAGATTGTGGATGATTTGTTAGTAAGTACAATTGTCGAATATTTTTTTCTTTCATATACTGCAAAAACATTTCAAAAAAATATAAGAAAGTCTGTTTATCCACATGAGGTGTGAATAAACAAGAACGAATAAGTGCATTTTCTTCACTTTGTTCATATCCAATTACAGCTCGTATTTCTTCCGCCTCTTCCAAAATCATAAATTGTGCGTATAACTCATTTATTTTATCATCTTTTTTATTAGCTTGTCCGAAAAAAGAATGTAATCTTTCTACATCCTCTTTCTTAGCAAAATACACTTTCTTCATAATAAATCCCTCCTCATCTTTATATATGAGAAGGGACTTGTTAATAGTACTATTTAGAAAATAAAGATGTAAAAGCTTCTACAATAAATAATTTAACTTCCGGCTTTTTCTCTTCCTCTTCTACTTGTACATACTCATTTTGTTTTTCTTGCTTTTTCTCCACAGGTTTCTCCACTTTTTCCACTGTTTTTGTTTCTTCCTTACTTACATGCTGTTCTTCTACTTTTATTTCACTTTTTACTACTTTCTTTTCAGAAGCTGTTACCTTTTTTGCTACTTCCTGTTTTACAACTTTCTTTTCCTTCACCTTATCCTCTTCTATCTTTGGTGAATCGACTATATCCTCTTCAGCTGGTTCCACTTGATCTTCTTCAGGAGATTCAGCCTTCACAACATGCTCTTCTTTTCTTACAGCTGTACCACTTGAAAAATCTAAGAAACACATTGGAGGAAATAACACACACCACCAATTTGCCCCTTCACCTTTCCCAATTGTAATGAGTACTGCTTCATATTCTCCTGCTGGATAAATAAAGTTCCCATATACCTTTGTAGGAAATTTTACATTCTTACCAAATTTCACTTGGAATGACTCTGTACTACCTTCCTTTTTTAGCGTGTTTTCCACTGTTTTTTCGATTTCTGGAATATGACTTTGAATTACCTTTCGCGCCTCTTCAAATGACGTTAAATCTGCTACCCATCCATCAATTTGCGCTTTTACTTCATCGCGTACTTTACGCTTTAACGCCTGATCTTTATCTGAATCACTATTTGCTAAAATTCGTAATCGAACGGCCTCTTTCGGAATAACAGAAGGCCCTTTCGCATCAGCTTTCATATATCCAAACTGCACAAGTAACTGTGCACCAATTAATAATAGAAGAAGATAAGCAATAACTTGTTTTTTCATTTCCTCCACCGTCCCCTCTACAAACAGTGTGGACAGACTTTCATCTTTCTAAACTATTAAATTCAAAATCTATATGAATTTTCCCCACAAAAAAAATGGAGTAAGGTGTGGACCTTACTCCATCTCTGCAAATACCATACGATCTTTTCCGTTAATATCAAAAACAACTTCAACATGAGCATGCGGAAAGGCTTGTTGTAACAATTCCTTTACATCCTCACCTTGCCCTACTCCAATTTCAAATGCCACAATTGCTTTCTTCTGCAACACGTTCGGCAATTCTTCCATAAAACGGCGATAGAAATCTAATCCATCTTCACCGCCAACAAGCGCTCTCTTTGGCTCATACTCTTTCACAACAGGAGAAAGACCACGCCAATCCTCTTCTGGTATATATGGAGGGTTTGAAACGACAACATCTAACTTTTGATCTATTTTATAAAATGGTGACAATAAATCACCGTGATAGAACGTTACTTCTGCACCCAAAGATTTTGCATTTTCTTTTGCAACTTCAATCGATTCTCGTGCAATATCTACCGTATACACATGAAGATTTTTATTTTCTAAAGCGAGCGTAATAGAAATTGCTCCACTACCTGTACCAATATCCGCTACATGAAGTTTCTCATTACCAAAATGACGCTCAATTCTCTCTAGCACTCCTACTATAAGCTCTTCCGTTTCAGGCCTTGGTATTAATACCTCTTCATTCACAAAAAACGAGCGTCCATAAAACATTTCATAACCGAGCATATATTGGATTGGAATACCTTCCACGTGCTTGTGGATAAATTCTGCAAAACTTTTCTCTTGCTCCGCGGTTATCTCTTCACGCATATTCATGAGCATTCCTGTTCTGTTCGTCTTTAATACATGACAAAGGACAAGTTCTCCCGCATTTTCATCTCGTCCATTTTCCTGTAAAAAAGAAGAAGCCCATTTCAGGGCTTCATAGACACGCATTACTCAGCTGCCTCCATCTTTTGCGCCTGATCTTCCATCACTAAGGCATTGATGAAATCATCTAACTTACCTTGTAGGATTTGATCTAGCTTTTGAATCGTTAAGCCGATTCGATGGTCAGTAACACGGTTTTGCGGGAAGTTATACGTACGAATACGCTCTGAACGGTCTCCCGTACCAACAGCTTGTTTACGGTTTTGATCGTACTCAGCTTGCGCTTCTTGTCTGAATTTATCATAAACACGTGCACGTAATACTTTCATTGCTTTTTCTTTATTCTTAATCTGTGATTTCTCATCCTGACAAGATACAACTACACCAGTCGGTAAATGCGTTAAACGTACCGCTGACATCGTTGTATTAACGCTCTGTCCACCAGGACCACTAGAAGCAAATGTATCAACACGAACATCTTTTTCATGAATAGTAATTTCTACTTCTTCTGCCTCTGGTAATACAGCTACAGTTGCTGTAGATGTATGAATACGTCCACCAGATTCCGTTTCAGGAACACGTTGTACACGGTGAGCACCATTCTCGAATTTCAGCTTCGCGAAAGCACCTTTACCGTTAATCATAAAGATAATCTCTTTATATCCACCTAACTCTGTATAGCTCGCTTCGATAATTTCAGTTTTCCAACCTTGCACCTCAGCATAACGGCTATACATACGATATAAATCACCAGCAAATAAAGCTGCCTCATCACCACCAGCAGCACCACGAACCTCCACGATAACGTTTTTATCATCATTAGGGTCTTTTGGAACAAGTAAAATTTTCAGACGTTCTGATAATGTTTTCTCTTGTCCTTCTAATTCAGAGACTTCTTCCTTAACCATTTCACGCATATCAGCGTCTAACTTATCTTCTAACATTGCTTTTGCATCTCGTAATTGCTCACGAACATCTTTATACTCACGGTACACCTCTACCGTTTCTTGCATATCAGATTGTTCTTTTGAATACTCACGAAGCTTATTTGTATCGCTAATAACCTCTGGGTCACTTAACAATTCATTTAACTTCTCATAACGATCTTCTACAGCTTGCAAACGATCTAACACATCATTCACCTCTACATCCTAGTATCTAATACAAATAGTATATGGTACTTACTCAAAAAAACGCAAATTATATTTAAAAGCGCAAGCGGCTTGCACCACTCATTCTCTCTATTTTGAAAAAAACCCGCCCTACAAAGCGAGTTTTACTTATTTTTGTTTTCAGGAACTGCATGACAATGACGACAACGTGGTTCGTACGATTCTGAAGCTCCAACTAAAATAATCGGATCATTAAATGCCGCCGGCTCTCCATCAATTAATCGTTGTGTACGACTTGCCGGAGATCCACATGCAGAGCATACTGCTTGCAGTTTTGTTACGTGTTCAGCAATCGCCATCAGCTGAGGAACTTGTCCAAATGGTAGACCACGGAAATCTTGGTCTAAACCAGCTACAATGACACGATAGCCACGATTTGCCAATACTTGCACCACTTCCACAATGTCCCCATCAAAAAATTGCACCTCATCGATTGCAATAACATCCAACTCTTCTGTAATATGTTCAAATATATCCTTTGAAGCTGAAACAGGAACTGCTTTTACCTTTAATCCGTTATGTGATACAACATCTTCTTCACTATAACGATTATCAATATATGGTTTAAATACAATTGCATGTTGTTTCGCAAATTGCGTGCGGCGCACACGGCGGATTAGCTCTTCTGATTTACCAGAAAACATACTACCGCAAATCACTTCAATCCAGCCATTTTGATTTATTAAGTACATGAAGCTCTCCTTTCATCTACTTTTTAGTTAAAAGCAGGGTAAAGGTATAATATTTTCGCAAAAAAAACAGACAAGCGAATACATACACTTGCCTGTTTTATGTTTTTATTACTTGATACCGTATTTCTTATTGAAGCGATCAACGCGTCCGTCTGCAGTAGCAAACTTCTGACGTCCAGTGTAGAATGGGTGAGAATCAGAACTGATCTCAACTTTTAGTAATGGATAAGTGTTACCATCTTCCCACTCAACAGTTTCGCTAGAGCCTTTAGTAGACCCGCTTAAGAATTTGAAGCCTGTGTTTGTGTCCATGAATACAACTTTCTTGTAATCTGGGTGAATTCCTGCTTTCATTCTTTTCATCTCCTTCCGCCCTGAATCATTTTCGAAACAGAGTTTTTCATCTTCAGCTGCATACACAACTATATTGATGAAACACATATGATGAAATTATAACAAGGCTAACTTCATTTTGCAACTACCTGTTTTTGTCTTTTTAAATTAAAAGTGGAGACGGCTCGTTCAGCTCTGACTGGCTAAGGTTCTCTCGCACAAAAGGTGCTCTTTACCTTTAGTGCGGGAGGTTCTTAGACACGAAGAGCTAGCCGTCAGAACTAGATACAATTTAAAAGCAGAAGCGGCTCGTTTAGAATCGAGGACACTTCAAACTCTCGACCTTGAAGCGCTTTTTGCTTCGAGTGAGAGAGTGAAATGACCGGAGTTTCTAGCCGCTGGAGCTGAATATTACCTTAAAGTGGAGGTGGCTTGCTTAGCTCTGACCAGCTAAGGTTCTTTCGCCCTAAAGGTGCTTTTTACCCTTCGGGCGGAAGGTTCTTAGATGCGAAGAGCTAGCCGCTGGAGCTGGATACTACCTTAAAGTGGAGGCAGCTCGTTTAGCTCTGACCGGCTAAAGTTCTCCCACTTACTTCTCCCTTTAACATCACCTAAAAAACATAAAAAAACTCGCTTACTACGAAATAAGCGAGTCCCAATCTTTTCCCTTTACTTAGTTGTTACATACCTTTTCGAGTCTGCAACAATGTTTTGTAAAAATTCTTCATTTGTCTTTGTTTGACGAAGTTTACGTAAGAAACCTTCAACGAAGTCTGGTGTATCACGCATTGTTTTACGAATACCCCACAACTTGTCTAAATGCTCTTTCGGAATTAATAGGTCTTCTTTACGCGTACCAGAGCGACGAATATCAATCGCTGGGAAGATACGACGCTCAGCTAATGAGCGATCTAAGTGAAGTTCCATATTTCCAGTTCCTTTAAATTCCTCGTAAATTACATCGTCCATACGAGACCCTGTATCAACAAGCGCTGTTGCTAAAATCGTTAAGCTACCGCCCTCTTCAATATTACGCGCAGCCCCAAAGAAACGCTTCGGTCTATGGAAAGCCGCTGGGTCGATACCACCCGATAATGTTCTACCACTTGGCGGAATAACGAGGTTGTAAGCTCGCGCTAAACGGGTAATACTATCCATTAAAATGATAACGTCCTTTTTGTGCTCTACAAGACGCATTGCACGTTCTAACACAAGTTCAGCTACTTTAATATGATTTTCTGGTACTTCATCAAAAGTAGAACTTACAACATCACCCTTAACAGAACGTTCAATGTCTGTTACTTCCTCTGGACGCTCATCAATTAGAAGCACAATTAATTCTGCTTCTGGATGATTTGTTGTAACACTGTGTGCAATTTCTTTTAATAGACTTGTTTTACCCGCCTTTGGAGGCGCAACAATTAAACCACGTTGTCCAAATCCAACTGGTGCAATTAAATCCATGATGCGTGTCGGTAACTTTTTCGGTTCCGTTTCCAATTTCATTTGGCGATCTGGGTATAATGGTGTTAATGCAGGGAAATGCACACGCTCTTTTGCTGACTCTGGATCATCTCCGTTTACAGCTTCAACTTGTAATAATCCAAAATAGCGTTCATTTTCTTTCGGAGGTCGTACTTTACCAGAAACCTTATCTCCATTACGTAAATCGAAACGACGAATTTGCGAAGCTGAGATATAAATATCTTCTGAGCTTGGAGAATAGTTGATAGGACGTAGGAATCCAAATCCTTCTGATTGAATAATTTCTAATACGCCTTCCATGAAAAAGAAACCTTCTTTTTCTGCTCGAGCTTTTAAAATGGCGAAGATTAATTCTTTTTTCGTTAATTTGCTATAATACGAAATCTTAAATTCTTTCGCAAGCTCGTATAACTCTTTTAATTTCATGTTTTCTAATGCTGCAATTGACAAATTCATTCAGACACCACACTTTAACGTTATTCTCTTTTCACATGGGTAAAGGGAAAAAATACGGAAGGCAAATAATTAATAATGAAAGGCAATAAGTTCAAGTAGGGTAATATTCACTATTGTAACCCTTTTATCTAGTTTTAATCAATACGTTGGGACACAAATACAATAAGCGAAGACAAGAAAATTTGTCTTCGCTTATTATTTAATCTAGTTTTAACAACTAGAATGGTCGGTAGCTTTGCTTCTTCCATTCTGAACGAGCTGCTTACGCTTTTTATTTAATAACCAAGTTCGGTTTTTTATTTAAACTATGGCGTCCGTCTACGAAACGTACTGTACCTGATTTTGCACGCATAACAAGAGATTGTGTTGTTCCAACGCTACCTTTAAATTGAACACCTCGTAACAATTCTCCATCTGTTACACCTGTTGCTGCAAAGATTGCATCGTCACCCTTTACTAAGTCTTCCATACGAAGAATACGATTTATATCTTCAATACCCATTTTTTTACAACGAGCTAATTCAGCTTCATTTTGAGGAAGAAGCTTTCCGTGGATTTCTCCACCTAAACATTTTAATGCGACAGCTGCTAATACTCCTTCAGGAGCCCCACCAGAACCGAATAAAATATCTACACCTGTACGGTCAAATGCTGTATTGATTGCTCCAGCTACATCTCCATCGTTAATCAATTTAATACGAGCACCAGCTTTACGAATTTCTTCGATAATTGCTTGATGACGTGGACGGTTTAAAACTGTTGCTACAACATCTTCAATATCCTTGTTTTTTGCTTTCGCAACTGCACGTAAGTTATCAATAATAGGTGCATCAATATCAACGGCTCCAACTGCTTCTGGACCAACCGCGATTTTATCCATGTACATGTCAGGAGCATGTAACAAATTACCATGATCTGCAATTGCAATAACGGCAAGTGCATTCCATCCGCCAGCTGCTACAATGTTTGTCCCTTCTAAAGGATCAACTGCAACGTCTACGCGCGGCCCATACCCTGTACCTAATTTCTCTCCGATATACAGCATTGGCGCTTCATCCATCTCACCTTCACCAATTACAACTGTACCTTTCATCGGAATTGTATCAAATACATCACGCATAGCTGACGTTGCTGCACCGTCTGCTTCATCCTTTTTCCCGCGTCCCATCCAACGCGCTGATGATAATGCTGCAGCCTCTGTTACACGTACTAACTCCATAGATAAACTTCTTTCCACGATAATCCCTCTCCTTTAAGCCTTTATATTTCTGCCGTATTTTGTGAACTTTATTTTTCTATAAAGTGTACTTCCGCAAATAGTGATACTTCGCTCCCCACTTGCGGAAGTATCACTTATGCGTTCTTCAGCTCTTCAATTTCTTGCTCTGTCATTTGTTCTCGCCAAATGTTTGCACCAAGCCCTTTAAGCTTGTCTACTATATTTTCATAACCTCGATCAATATGCTCAAGTCCGGTTACTTCGGTAATTCCATCCGCCATTAATCCTGCAATAACAAGCGAAGCCCCAGCTCGTAAGTCACTCGCCTTCACTTTTGCACCTTGTAATAAAACAGGACCAGTTACAATTGCCGAACGACCTTCTACTTTAATTTGTGCATTCATACGACGTAATTCATCAATATGTTTGAAACGAGCGCCGTAAATTGTATCCGTTACAACTCCCGTCCCGTGCGCCTTTGTTAAAAGCGTCGTAAACGGCTGTTGTAAATCTGTTGCGAAACCTGGATATACAAGCGTTTTTATATCAACTACTTTTAACCTTCTATTACCGTTCACTTTAATTTGATCATCGTTCGTTTCAACTTGAACACCAGCTTCTCTTAGCTTTGCAGTAACTGACTCTAAATGCTGAGGAATAACATTATCAACTGTTACTTCTCCTCCTGATGCCGCTCCTAAAATCATATACGTACCAGCCTCAATACGATCTGGAATGATAGTATGGTGACAACCATGCAGTGAGTCCACACCATCAATTCGGATTACATCTGTACCAGCACCTTTAATGCGTGCTCCCATGCTTGTTAACAATGTAGCTACATCAATAATCTCAGGTTCTTTCGCTGCATTTTCAATAACAGTTCTACCTTTTGCTCGGACAGCTGCTAGCATAATATTAATCGTAGCCCCTACACTAACAACGTCTAAATAAATACGCGCCCCGCGCAATTCATCTGCTCTTAAATAGATAGCACCTTGTTCATTCGTAACATGTGCACCTAACGCTTCAAACCCTTTAATATGCTGATCAATTGGCCTCGGTCCTAAATGACATCCACCTGGAAGCCCAATAACAGCTTTTTTAAAACGACCAAGCATCGCACCCATTAAATAATAAGAAGCACGCAACTTTTTCACTTTTCCATTTGGTAAAGGCATCGCAACCATGTTAGAAGGATCGACTACCATCTCTTCCTCCTGCCCATATGTTACTTTCCCTCCAATTTCCTCTAGTAAGTCTCCTAACATTTTCACGTCCGAAATATTAGGAACTCCACCAATGGTTACTGGAGTATCTGCTAAAATTGTCGCTGGAATTAGTGCAACAGCGCTGTTTTTCGCACCACTCACTCGAATTGTTCCATTTAAAGCTCTTCCGCCTTCAATTAGCAATTTTTCCATATTGAGCTCCCTTCTTGTGAATGTATTTACCTTCTAAATTCTTTATAAAAAGAATTAGAAGATTCCCCTTAAGAATCTCAATCACTCTTTCCATCCCAAAACTCAATAAATAGGAAACCATTATCTCCATTTCTCCTGTATTCCGAATAGATAAAGATTAACTATTCATCGAGCAAAATTTATCAATTTAGATACGTTATCACATTTATTAATAGGACTATGCACATTATTTTCTATTTCAAAAACGAAATGATAAAAATCTTTAGACTTGTTCACGCTTTCATTATACAACGAAAGGAAACCGTCTAAAAGACTAGACGGTTTCCAAAACGGAATTTTATTCTTACGCTTTACCGTTAGAACCGAATTCGCGAATTTTACCAGCAACAGTTGCTTTGATAGCTTCGCGGCCAGGTCCAATATATTTACGAGGATCGTAAACTTCTTGATCTTTGTTTAATGCTTCACGAACAGCTTTTGTAAACTCAATTTGGTTCTCAGTGTTTACGTTAATTTTTGAAGTACCTAAAGAAATAGCTTTTACGATATCAGCAGTTGGGATACCAGTACCACCGTGTAATACTAAAGGTACGCCAGTGAAGTCGCGAACTTGCTCCATTTCTGCGAATCCTAAGTTAGGCTCACCTTTGTAAGGACCGTGTACAGAACCTAAAGCTGGAGCTAGGCAGTCGATGCCAGTTGCTTCAACAAGGTGCTTACACTCTGCAGGATCAGCGTAAATTACGCCTTCAGCGATGATATCATCTTCTTGTCCGCCAACTGTTCCAAGCTCAGCTTCAACAGATACGTTACGAGCGTGTGCGTATTCTACCACTTTTTTAGTAGTTTCAACGTTTTCTTCGAATGGGTGGTGAGAAGCGTCAATCATTACAGATGTGAAACCTGCATCGATTGCTTCTTTACATTTTTCGAAGCTTGAACCATGGTCAAGGTGAATCGCTACAGGAACAGTAATGTTCATTTCTTCGATTAAAGCTTTAACCATAGCTACAACTGTTTTGAAACCAGTCATATGACGAGCTGCACCCTCAGATACACCTAGGATTACAGGAGATTTTTCTTCTTCCGCAGCAGCTAAGATAGCTTGAGTCCACTCTAAGTTGTTCATGTTGAATTGACCAACTGCGTATTTTCCTTCTAGTGCTTTGTTTAGCATTTCTTTCATAGAAACTAAAGGCATGGTGAATCCTCCTAAAAAACGTTTTTTGTATCCGATAAATTCTTATCGCTGGTAGTATGACCAGAATAAGGTAAAATATGTATATTTACATACCGGACTTTTTTCTACACTCAATAGGATAACAACTTGTACTCAAAAACTCAACTGTATTCACCTGCTCAATAGTCCATGTAAACGCTTTTTTCCATATTTTTTATAAAAAATTCATTTTTTACGCCTCTACAGCAAGCTCATTTCTCACCGCTTGACGAATTTCATCAATATCAAATGGTTTAGCAAAGTGCATTAAAGCTCCTAAATCTTTTGCCTCTTGGATCATATCAAGCTCTCCATAAGCAGTCATTAAAATTACTTTAATACTCTCATCAATTTCTTTTACATGCTTTAAAATCTCTATACCATCCATACCTGGAATTTTCATATCTAACACAACTAAATCTGGATTATCTTTTTTCACGATATCTAAAGCTTGAAATCCATTCGCTGCTTGGAACGTCTGATAACCTTCTTTTTGGAACACTTCATGTAATAACACACGAATGCCATATTGATCATCAACGATTAAAATTTTCCCTTCCATAACTCCCAACCTTTCTGTATAAATACAAGATTTAAAGCTTCTTATATCTTAACGATTTATTTTCGCTATTCTTTGGCAAATTCCTTCCTATTCTTTCTTATTTTACCGTTTCCTTTTTTGTTATGCTACCCTACGATTTCACCTTTCTAAAAAAATACACTATAATGAAAGCCGGCGAACACGTACGAAGGGAGTAACATTATGTTAAAAATTTTTTCAACTCAATTAAGTGGTTATTTCTCCAGAGTTTCTCAAAAAGAGGAAATGAATATAGAAGATAGCGCTCGTCTACTTGCTCAAGCATTAGTTGGCGATGGCTTCATTTATTTACATGGTACAAATGAAATGGATGGTGTTGTTGCTGAAGCACTATTCGGTGCTGAACCAATGCAGCAAGCAAAACGTTTATTTGAAAATGATAAAGAAGCAGAAGTAACTTCTGCAGACCGTGTACTTCTTATTAGCCGTTTTTCAACAGATGAAGAAGCGGTAAGTATTGCAAAAAAACTTCAAGAAGAAGGCCACTCTATCGTTGGAATCTCTGCTATTCAAGAAGGTATTGAATCACTGGAACAATATACAGATGTACATATTGATACAAAACTGTTAAAAGGTCTTATTCCAGACGATGAAGGTAATCGCTACGGATTCCCAAGTTTAATGATAGCCTTATTTGCTTATCACGGATTGAAATTTACAATTGATGAAATGTTAAACGAATATTAAAAAAAGCGCCCTATTTCAGGCGCTTTTTTATTACTTGCTCTCTTTATTCGTAATAGAAGCACTTACGAAATCATGGAACAATGGTTGTGGACGGTTTGGACGAGATACAAGTTCTGGGTGGAACTGTGCTGCCACGAACCAAGGATGATCTTTTAATTCAATGATTTCAACTAGGCGACCGTCTGGGCTTGTACCAGAGAATACAAATCCTGCTTTTTCCATATCCGGACGGAATTGATTGTTGAACTCATAACGATGACGATGACGCTCATATACAACTGGCTCACTGTAAGCTCTATAAGCATTCGTTTCTTCAGAAAGCTTACATGGGTATAGACCAAGACGAAGTGTACCACCTAAGTCTTCTACATCTTTTTGCTCTGGTAATAAGTCGATGATTGCATAAGGTGTGTCAGGATTAATTTCAGAAGAGTTAGCTCCTTCTAATCCTAATACGTTACGTGCAAATTCGATTGATGCAAGTTGCATACCTAAGCAAATTCCTAAGAATGGAACTTTGTTTTCACGAGCATATTGAATTGCAACGATTTTACCTTCTACACCACGATCTCCAAAACCACCTGGCACAAGAATACCATCTGTGTCACCAACTAATTCTTTTACGTTCTCTGCTGTTACGTGCTCAGCGTTTACCCATTTCACTTCTACATCTGTGTCGAATGAATAACCTGCATGACGAAGTGCTTCTACAACAGAAATATATGCATCTTGAAGCTCTACGTATTTACCAACAAGAGCGATTTTTGTTTTCTTAGAAAGGTTACGTACTTTATCAACTAGCGCAGTCCACTCTGTCATATCTGCAGCTGGATTGTCTAATTTTAAGTGATCGCAAACAATTTGGTCCATGTTTTGCTCTTGAAGAGATAATGGAACCGCGTATAAAGTATCTGCATCGCGTGCTTCGATAACTGCTTTTGTATCAATGTCACAGAATAATGCAAGCTTGTCTTTCATATCTTGAGAAACAGGCAGTTCTGTACGAACAACGATAATATTTGGTTGAATACCTAAGCTACGAAGCTCTTTAACGCTATGTTGCGTTGGTTTTGTTTTCATTTCACCCGCTGCTTTTAAGTACGGGATTAACGTACAGTGAATGTACATTACATTGTCACGACCGATGTCGCTCTTAATTTGACGGATTGCTTCTAAGAATGGTAGAGACTCGATATCACCAACAGTTCCACCGATTTCTGTAATAACAACGTCCGCATTTGTTTCGCGACCAGAACGATATACACGTTCTTTAATTTCGTTAGTAATGTGAGGAATAACTTGAACTGTTCCTCCTAGATATTCACCACGACGCTCTTTTTGAAGAACTGAAGAGTAAATTTTACCTGTTGTTACGTTGCTGTATTTGTTTAAGTTGATGTCGATAAAACGTTCATAGTGACCAAGGTCTAAGTCCGTTTCTGCACCATCATCTGTTACGAATACCTCACCGTGTTGGTATGGGCTCATAGTCCCTGGGTCTACGTTAATGTACGGATCAAACTTTTGAATCGTTACGTTTAAACCACGATTTTTTAAAAGTCTTCCAAGAGATGCTGCTGTAATACCTTTACCTAAAGACGATACTACACCGCCTGTTACAAAAATATACTTAGTCATGAAAAAGCTCCCTTCTACCTTGTTGTTATATAATCACCGTTGCAAAGCGCAACGTATGTAGATAACACTGTATCTATCTTATTGTTAGACTCTTTTTGTATTCTAAACAAAAAACAAAAAAGAAAATTGCTCCCCTCATCACAAAAAGTAACAAGTAGGGAGCAATTTTCTTTTATATTTACACTTTAAAAGTATTATCGTCCTTTTTTAAAGAGCCCAAAAATGATTCTACATGGACGATAATGAAAAGTCAAGAACTACAGTTCTTCCTCTTCTTCTTCAGTTTCATCATACTCAAGTTCTTCTTCAGCGAAGTCATCTTCATCATCTTCATCTAAATCATCAAGATCATCGTCATCTCCGTCTTCTTCTTCAAGAACCTTGTCCAAATCTTCTACTTCTTCTTCCTCTACATTTCCGTCTGCATCGTCGAAGTCATCTTCGTCTTCCATGTAGTCGTCAAAACCGTCCTCTTCAACTTTACGTTTCTTCTTCGGTTTTGGCTGAGGCAGAATTTCTTCATCGATTTGCTCATATGGGTACCAGCTACGTAGTCCCCAACGATTTTCTCCTAAATTAATGAAGCGTCCATCGATGTTTAAATCTGTATAAAATTGTGCGAGTTTCGCATTAACTTGCTCTTGAGATAGTCCCAGCACTTGAGCGATTTCTTTAACCAACTCGTTGAATGTCGTTGCTTGTCTTTTATCCCCTAAAACGCTATGTACAACTTCAATCATTGAACATTCTTTTAGCTCTTCTGGTGAATATTGCTTAAAATTCACTTATGCGGCACTTCCTTTCATCAAATATAACCTTATATATAACGGTCTGCTTAAAAAAATCCATACTATTCATTATAAACAAAAGTCGCACAAATATGCTACAAAAAAAACGGGAAACTTTTATCCCGCTATTTGCGAGCAGTAAAACTCCCGTCTCAACATTCGGCTGGAGCAAAGAAGTTAGGCGGAAGCCCCGCTACCTGTAAACGCCTGATTTGTGAAGGCTACTAATCGGCTTTGGATGAATACCCTCACTTTATATGGTAATAAAATTATAATTTGTCCATTCCTTACTTCGGAAGCATATGCGCCCCTTGCAACACATACCTAATTTGCATTTCTGTATATTCTTCGAGCGTATACAGTTTTTGCAGCGCCCAACGTCTAAATCCCCACATCTGTCCTTGTATGAAAATGTTATGTGCAAGAAGCTGTATTTCTTTTTTATTTAATATAAATGTTCCATTTTCTGTACATTGTTCTAAAATATTCTCAAACATTCCTACCATTTGAAACTCTTTCTCTAGTACGTATGGGAGTGATTCTTTCGGTAAAAACCGTACTTCTTGATACATGATTAATACTTCTTCTTGCAATTCGTCCATCACTTTAAAGTAATTTGTTATCGCTATCTTTAAACTGTCTATACTTCCCTTCTCCGTGCATACTACTTCCTCTAATCGTTCTTTTACATGTTCATAAATACTATCACAAACTAAATATAATACGTCATCTTTCGTACGAATGTATTCATATAGTGTTCCGATACTAAATCCGGCCGCTTTTGCAATCTCTCTCGTTGTTGTACGCGGGAATCCTTTTTGCTTAAACAGTTGCACCGCACCTTTAATCATTTGTTCACGCCTTAACGCAACTAGTTTTTCATCTTTTACTGACGCATGCACATTATGTTTAACCATCCCCTTCACCTCTCTCTATTATTTTTTGGAAGGAAAAAGCGTAGGAAAATACCTACGCCTTTGCCCCTACTTCGTTAACATACGAGAAATTACGAGCCTTTGAATTTCTTGTGTTCCTTCATAAATCTGTGTAATCTTTGCATCTCGCATATAACGCTCTACTGGATAATCTTTCGTATAACCGTAACCACCAAATACTTGCACAGCTTCAGTCGTCACCTTCATCGCTGTATCACCTGCAAATACTTTTGACATCGCTGATTCCTTCCCATACGGAAGCCCTTCCGATTCAAGCCACGCAGCTTGATATGTTAAAAGGCGCGCAGCCTCTACATCCGTTGCCATATCCGCAAGTTTAAAGCCAATCCCTTGCTGCGCCGCAATCGGCTTTCCAAATTGATGGCGCTCTCTTGCATATTCTACAGAAGCATCTAAAGCCCCTTGTGCAATACCAACTGCTTGTGCAGCAATACCGTTACGACCGCCATCTAACGTTTGCATTGCAATCTTAAATCCTTGCCCTTCTTCTCCTAGTAGGTTTTCTACAGGAATACGGCAATCTTCAAACATAATTTCAGTCGTTGGCGAAGAGCGAATCCCTAGTTTACTTTCCTTCTTCCCAACCGAAAATCCTAGTGTATCGCTTTCCACAATAAATGCGCTCGTGCCGCGCTGCTTCGATTCAGGATTTGTTAACGCAAAAACAACATAAATGTCAGCAATACCGCCATTTGTAATGAAAATTTTCGATCCATTTAATATGTAATGGTCTCCATCTCTTTTGGCGATTGTCTTCATTCCACCAGCATCTGATCCAGAACTCGGTTCCGTTAAACCGTATGCACCAATTTTCTTCCCTTCAGCCATCGGTCGCAAAAACTTTTGCTTTTGCTCCTCCGTTCCGAATTTAAAAATCGGCCACCCAGCAAGTGAAGTATGAGCGGACAGCGTTACACCTGTAGAAGCACAAACGCGTGATAATTCTTCGATCGCAATTACGTACGCTAAGTAATCGCTTCCAATTCCACCATACTCTTCAGGCCATGGAATACCTGTCAAACCAAGCTCCGCCATATGATCAAATAGCTCGCGGTCAAATCTCTCTTCCTCATCACGCTCAGCTGCCGTTGGTGCTACTTCGTTCTTAGCAAAATCCCGAACCATTTTTCTTATCATTTCATGTTCTTCTGATAATTTAAAATGCATTTCCGTCTCCCCCTCTTCCCTTTATAAAGCACGGCTAATAACAAGTTTTTGTATCTCACTCGTTCCTTCATAAATTTGCGTAATCTTCGCATCACGGAAAAATCTCTCTACCGGATAATCTTTCGTATAACCGTAACCGCCAAATACTTGTACCGCTTCAATTGCAACTTCAACTGCTGTCTTAGAAGCAAATAACTTCGCAATAGACGCTTCTTTACCGCATGGTAATCCTTGTGCTCTAAGCGATGCAGCCCTATATACAAGTAATCGCGCCGCCTCCACACTTGTCGCCATATCTGCAAGTTTGAAGCCAATCCCTTGCTGCGCCGCAATCGGCTTTCCGAATTGCTCTCGTTCCTTTGCATAATCTATCGCACATGCGAGCGCCGCTTCCGCGATCCCTAACGCCTGCGCCCCGATTCCAATTCGTCCAACATCTAAATTCGCCATCGCTACCTTGAATCCTTGTCCCTCTTCACCGAGTAAATTCTCAGCCGGCACTATCATATCTTCGAACGTAAGTTGAACTGTACGAGAACCGAGAAGTCCCATCTTATGTTCATCTTTTCCGATAATTAAGCCTGGCGTATCTTTCTCTACAATAAATGCAGAAATACCACTTTTTCCTGCATCTGGATTTGTAGAAGCGAAAACGATGTATGTACTTGCTTCGCCGCCATTTGTAATAAATACTTTCGATCCATTAATGATGTAATTATCACCTTTCTTGACAGCTCGTGATTTCAAACTCCCTGCATCTGATCCAGCATTTGGCTCAGTTAAGGCGAATGCACCTAAATATTCACCAGCCGCAAGCTTAGAAACATATTTCTGCTTCTGCTCTTCTGTTCCAAAATATAAAATCGGGTTCATTCCAACTGACGTATGTACAGCTAAAATTACACCAACCGTTGCGCTTACTTTTGAGATTTCCTCAATTGCTAAAATGTAAGAAATAAAATCCATTTCTGCGCCGCCGTATTTTGCAGGCGCTGGAATACCCATTAATCCAAGCTCACCCATCTTTTGCAAAATCTCTGTCGGGAACACCCCTTGTTCCATGCTAGGAACAAAGGGTGCTATTTCCTTCTGTGCAAAATCCCGAACCATTTTCCTCATCATCTGTTGCTCTTCATTAAAACGAAAGTTCATATACTCCGCCTCCATTTGCTATATATCTTTTAACAATTTGGTAAGACCACTACTCTATACAAGGAGGGATTTACTCATAAACATAGAAACCACGGCCCGTTTTACGCCCTAACCATCCTGCATTTACGTACTTACGTAGTAATGGACATGGGCGATATTTACTATCTCCTAATCCTTCATGCAACACTTCCATAATGTATAAACACGTATCTAAACCGATAAAATCAGCTAGTGTCAGAGGCCCCATTGGATGATTCATACCAAGTTTCATTACTTCATCAATCGCTTCTTTCGTCGCTACACCTTCATATAACGTATAAATTGCTTCGTTAATCATCGGTAATAAAATACGATTCGATACAAATCCCGGGAAATCATTTACTTCAACTGGCACTTTTCCGATTTTTTTCGTAATATCTTCAATCGTTTCATAAACTGCATCATCTGTAGCTAAACCACGAATAATTTCAACGAGCTTCATAACGGGAACTGGATTCATAAAGTGCATACCGATTACTTTTTCTGGGCGCTTCGTTACCGCTGCAATTTCAGTAATTGGAAGAGATGACGTATTCGTTGCTAAAATTGTATGATCTGGAGCAACTTCATCTAAATTCGCAAATATTTTCTTTTTAATATCCATTTTCTCAACAGCTGCTTCAATAACAAGATCAGCTTCTTTCACACAATCTAAATCAAGAGTTACTGTAAGACGATTTAACGTTTCCTCTTTCTCTTCTTCCTTCATGCGTCCTTTTTCTACTTGACGCACTAAGTTTTTCGTAATGATAGCTAGCCCTCTATCTAATTGCTCTTGTTTTAAATCTTGAATCTTCACATCATATCCTGCCATTGCACATACTTGCGCAATTCCCGATCCCATTTGTCCCGCACCAATTACAACTATTTTTTGTACACCCATTCTTTCTTCCCCCTTAATATAAGTCTGTAATAAATGAATCGTTTTCTCACCGTAAATTAATGAACCTCAATCATCACTGCATCACCTTGACCGCCACCGCTACAAATCGAAGCAATTCCAATTCCGCCACCGCGCTGCTTCAGTGCATGGATAAGTGTAACGATAATACGCGCTCCACTTGCTCCAATTGGGTGTCCCATTGCTACCGCGCCGCCATTTACATTCAATTTTTCTGGGTCAATACCTGCAATCTCTGTACTCGCAATTGCTACTGCCGCAAACGCTTCATTAATCTCGAATAAATCGATGTCTTCAATTGTCTTGCCTGTTTTTTTCAATAATTCGTTAATTGCATAACCTGGCGTTCTTGGGAAATCTTTTGATTCTACCGCGATTGCCGTATGTGCTAAAATCGTCGCCAAAGGCTTTCTTCCTTCTTGCTTCGCTCTGTCCTCGCTCATTAATACAAGTGCAGCACCGCCATCGTTTAAGCCTGGTGCATTACCAGCTGTCACCGCCGCTGTTTTATCAAATACAGGTTTTAATTTTGCTAACTTTTCAACTGTTGTATCTTCACGCGGTGCTTCATCTTTAGCAACAACGATAGGATCGCCTTTTCTTTGCGGAATTGTTACTGGTACAATTTCCTCTTCAAAACGCCCTTCTTTATGCGCTGAAACCGCACGCTGATGACTACGATATGCCCATTCATCTTGGGCTTCGCGAGAGATTCCGTCTTCCTTCGCAACTTCGCCGCCATAAACGCCCATGTGTATGCCTGAAAATGCGCATGTTAAACCATCTGCCACGTTTAAATCGATAACTTCGTTGTTACCCATTCTGTATCCCCATCTTGCACCTCGTAAAATGTAAGGACTGTTACTCATTGATTCCATTCCACCAGCTACAATAAGTGATTGATCACCAGTACGAATAATTTGATCTGCTAACGTAACCGCACGAAGTCCCGATGCACAAACTTTATTTACTGTTTCCGTCTGCACTTCCCAAGGGATTCCAGCAGCTCTCGCAGCTTGACGAGATGGAATTTGCCCCTGTCCACCTTGAATAACCGTTCCAAATATAACTTCTTCAACATCACTAGCAGAAACATTTGCTCTTTCAAGCGCTGCTTTAATTGCAATTCCTCCAAGTTCTGTTGCTTTCACATCTTTTAAAGATCCTCCAAATTTTCCAACCGGTGTTCTTGCAGCACTTAAAATAACTGTCTTATTCATATTTCTTTCCCCCGTTTCTTTTTTAGTACCGAGCGCTCGCTCGGTATCCTTGCGTTGAGAAGAGGTGCAATTATTGCACCTCTTTCTAAAGTTGTATACATGCTTACAAACTACATTGCTTCTTTCTTCTGCCCGATAACAGATCGTTCTAAAATCTCTGTTACATCAAGTGTTTGAACTTTCTCTTCTACTTCCTTCGCTTTCGTCCCATCACTAATCATCGTTAAGCAATACGGACAACCTGTACCGATAATGGATGGTTGCACAACTAGTGCTTGTTCTGTACGAGCAACGTTAATACGAGAACCCGTTGTCTCCTCCATCCACATTAAGCCACCACCTGCGCCACAGCACATTCCTGTTTCACGGTTACGTGCCATTTCTACAAGATTCACACCAGGAATTGCTTTCAAAATATCGCGCGGTGCTTCGTACACTTCGTTGTATCGTCCTAAATAACAGGAATCATGGTACGTAACTGTCTCCTCAATAGCGTGAACAGGTTTTAAGAGTCCTTCTTTCACCCACTGAGCTAACAATTCTGTATGATGATAGACTTCTGCTTGTAAGCCAAAGTCTGGATACTCATTTTTGAATGTGTTATAAGCATGAGGATCAATCGTAACGATTTTCTTCACTCCTGCTTTTTCAAATTCTTCGATATTCTTTGTTGCCATCTCTTGGAATACGAACTCATTTCCAAGGCGGCGCGGTGTATCTCCAGAGTTCTTTTCTTTATTACCAAGAATCGCGAATGAGACGCCTGCTTCGTTCATTAACTTCGCAAACGATATCGCAATCTTCTGACTACGATTGTCGTATGATCCCATCGAACCTACCCAGAATAAATATTCGAACTCCTCGCCAGCTTTTGATTTTTCTTTTACAGTCGAAACTGTTACTTCATCATCACCTTGGCGCCATGTTTCACGCTCTTTACGGTTCAGACCCCATGGATTCCCTTGACGCTCGATATTCGTCATCGCACGCTGCGCTTCCGCATCCATCTTTCCTTCTGTTAAAACAAGATAGCGGCGTAAATCAATAATTTTGTCAACATGCTCATTCATAACCGGACACTGATCTTCACAGTTACGGCACGTTGTACAAGCCCAAATTTCTTCTTCTGTAATAACATCTCCGATTAAACTCGGATCGTAAGCTAGCGCTGTAGCTGCTGATTCTTGCTGCCCTTTTCCAGCTGCCATCATCGCTAATTGATTTCCTTGTGTATTATTAAAAGCAACTACTGGAACCCAAGGTGCTTTTGATGTTACCGCCGCTCCTTTATCAGTTAAATGATCCCGAAGTTTTAAAATTAAATCCATCGGTGATAACATTTTTCCTGTTCCTGTTGCCGGACACATATTTGTACAGCGCCCACACTCTACGCAAGCGTATAAATCAATAAGCTGATTTTGTCTAAAGTCTTCAATTTTACCAACACCAAATGTTTCTTGCGTTTCATCTTCAAAATCAATCTTTTCAAGCTTCCCTGGATTTGAGAGACGACCGAAGAAAACGTTAGCTGGTCCAGCAATTAAATGTGCATGTTTTGATTGTGGAACATAGACTAAAAATGTTAACAAAATTAGTAGATGCACCCACCAAGAAAAATAGAACACTGAAATGGCTACGGTTTCATTTATTCCCGAGAAAACGTAAGCGATTGCAGAAGCGATCGGTTCACTCCATGAAAGTTCCTCGCCGTGCCATATAATTCCCATCCCATTACCAAGTAGTACAGAAATCATTAAACCACCGATAAAGATAAGAACAAGACCTGATTTAAAATTACGTTTCAAACGAACTAGCTTCTCAACATAACGTCTATGAAAAGCCCAAAAGACTGCGATTAATATAACGAGTGTGACAATTTCCTGGAAGAATGTAAATGCAGGGTATAGTGGTCCAAGTGGAAGATGCGATCCTGGTGCGAGTCCTTTCCAAACGAAGTCAATTGCTCCAAATTGGACAAGAATAAATCCGTAAAAAAACATAACGTGAATAATGCCGCTCTTTTTATCTTTCAGCAGCTTTTTCTGACCGAAAACATTGACCTTAAGAAGATCCCAACGTTCTTTGAAGCGACGGTCAAATTCAATCTTTTTTCCTAATTGTATGTAGGCCATTCTCGTTCGTATAAGATATACAAACAAATATCCCGCATAAGCAATAACAGCAATGGCAGCCAGCCAATTCATGATAAGTAAGCTATTCATTTTTATGCTACCCCTCTCTTTGTAAGCCTTCTTTCTTTTTTAGAATCTTCAAAAACATATAATTTTCTGAATTTTATCCCCTACCTTCATTATATAATGAGTGAGCATTCAGTCAACAGTTTTTTGTTATACAACAACATATTTTTTAATAAACCTGTTTATTTGGGTGAAACTATAAAGTGAAACTTTAATCAGTGGGGACTGTCCATCCCCCACTAATTATTAGTTAAACCAATCGGGCTTTTACGGGCAGTTGATTTCAACCTAGCTTCCTCGTATTCAGCGGATTTTAAGGCGATTGTCTTACTGCCCGTTAAAGCGGGATAAAGTGAAACTTTAATGAACAAACCGGGCTATCTTCTAGTTAAATTTTTGGTAGCATTCTTACTCCCCGTATCATTTGTAACACACTGAAGGTGAAAAGAATGCAAAGGAGGGACTTCACTCATGTTCTACTTCTCTCTCTTATTCATATGCGTTACTCTTTGGATCACAATTGACCTTTCATATGGGAGACTTCTTCATTTAAAACGTGTGCGTTCCCGTACTTTCCCTTTACGTCAAAGTGATTTTCACCTTTATACATATGGGAAAGATTTATACGATGCTTTATTTACTGATATAAAACAAGCCCAGCACCACATTCACGTTTTATTCTTCATTGTAAAAAATGATAAGATCAGTCGTGAATTTTTAAAGTTACTTATTGATAAGGCAAAAGAAGGCATTGAAGTAAGACTGTTACTTGATCGATTTGGTAGCCATTATTTATCAAATGAAGCAATTCGTTCCCTACAAAAACATGGTGTCTCTTTTTCTTTTTGTCATAAAGTCAGATTCCCTTTCCCTTTCTTTTCTGCCAATCAACGCAACCATAGAAAAATTACAGTGATTGACGGGAAAATTAGTTATATCGGGGGATTTAATATCGGCGAGGAATATTTGGGACATAATGAGCGATTAGGATTATGGCGAGACTATCATTTACGTCTTACAGGAGAAGGTGTTCAAGATTTACAAAAGCAATTTTTACATGACTGGTTGGATGATACGAACCAAAATTTATTGGATGCTCCTCTTTATTTTCCGAAACAGGAACCTGGTACCATCCTACATCAATTCATTCCGACCGATGGTGCCTATTTACAACATACCTTTTTACATTTAATTAAAAGTGCGAAAAAGGAACTTTTTATCGGTACACCATATTTCATTCCTGGCAAAAAAATTATGAACGCTTTATTAAAAGCACGAGAAAGAGGGGTCCAAATAACAATTCTCGTTCCAGAAAGGGCTGATCATGCCCTCGTTCGAGAAGCGAAATTCCCGTACTGCCGAAAGTTAATACGGGCTGGTTGCAATATTTACGCATTTCAACAAGGTTTTTTTCACGCTAAAGTTATTATAGTGGACGATGATATTTGCGATGTTGGAACTGCAAACTTTGATATGAGAAGTTTATATATTAACCATGAAATCAACTGCCTCTTATATGATAGGCACTTCATACAGGTGGTAAAAAATAAATTCCATGAAGATTTAAAAAATGCGTCATTACTTTCCTATGAAGATGTTAGCCCGCTTTCCCTTATAGATAGAGGAAAGGAATGGATAGGAACGATACTTGCTTTCTTCTTATAAGAAAGTTGAGGAATAAACGAGGTGTATCCCATATGATTATGCGGTTTGGATACGTCTCACATGCAATGGCATTGTGGGACTGTTCTCCTGCTAAAACGATGACATTTACAACTTTTAAAAAACTCAATAAACAAGAGCGAGAGGATAAACTGTACGATGTTACAAGGAAAAATTTAGAACATACAATACGTATCCTTCATTACAATATCGCACATGAAATCCCATTATATCGTCTTTCTTCTTCCATCGTTCCACTTGCAACACACCCTGAAGTTGAATTTGATTATATTGGAGCATTCATGCCGCTTTGGCGTAAAATAGGGTCGTTAATTCAAGAGCACAATTTACGAGTAAGTTTCCACCCAAATCAATTTACATTATTCACAAGCGACAAGCCGCATATTACAACTAATGCAGTTACGGATATGACCTATCATTATAAAGTATTACATGCGATAGGAATTGCAGATTCTTCTTACATTAACATTCATGTAGGTGGTGCCTACGGAAATAAAGAAGCAGCAGTTGGACGCTTCCATGAAAACATAAAAAAACTTCCTGCACATATAAAAAAACAAATGACTCTAGAAAATGATGATAAAACATATACAACTGCTGAAACTTTATCAATTTGCCAAAAAGAAAAGATCCCTTTCGTATTTGATTATCATCATTACATGGCTAACCTTTGCGAAGAATCACTAGAAGAGTTACTTCCTGCAATTTTTGAAACTTGGTCACATACAAATATCCCACCTAAAGTTCATATTTCCTCTCCTAAATCAGAAAAAGAATTTAGGGCTCATGCAGATTATATTAATTTAGAATTTATTAAGCCCTTTTTACACATTGCAAAAAAAATTAATTATAATTTTGATATTATGATTGAAAGTAAACAGAAAGATTTAGCAATGTTACAATTAATAAGTGAGCTTTCTTCTATAAAAGGAATCAAAAGAATAAATGGCGCAACATTACAATGGTAAATTGTCATGTTGCGTTGTTTTTTTCAAAAAGTAATTCTTATAGTAAAAAAGTTCCTATTTTATATGATATTATTTAAATTAGCATTTTCATCCTGCGATTCAACTTTATTGAAACGGAGTCATCATATGATTAATCAAAAAAAATATGTACAATTTGTCATGATGTATATAATTGTATTTTCTCTTTGGATATTCCTTATTCCAAATGAGTGGAACATAAAAGAAATTGGAATCCTTTTCTTATTTTGTTTTGCCGCAATCGTTTCTTGTTATTGTTCCTATAAAGCAATTAAAAAAATGAAGCGTGGTGATAAATTATTTTGGGTGTTATTATTATGTACTTGCCTATGTGGATTGGCTATGGAGATAACTTTATTCCTTCATTCACTTTCTATATGCGATCAAGTCCTATTCTCTTATGAGGCACTACCTTTTTTCATCATACAATATATTTTACTCTTTTCTGGATTTTCTATAAAGTTCATAAAACATTACTCTATTAGAGGCCTTGCTCAATTTTCATTCGATAGTATCTTTATCGTTATTATGAATATTTATTTTACCTTAACCTTTATTTTAGATCTTTCAAGCTTTCATACGTTAACAAAGGATACGTGGGTTTTAATTGGATATTTTATTGCACAATCATTAGTCATTTACGCCGTTATTAGCCTATATAGAAGAGAACAATATTCTTCTAGTAGAATTTCATTAATTATTGGCTTTACTATCATTCTTGTATACGGATATATACAGCTATTCCAGTTAAACACAGGAATAAAAACTTCTGCTGAATTCTCTTATTTAATACATACTGCTTCGATTTTATTAATTGGTTTATCGTCCATACTATACATTTTAGATAAGCCAATGCAACACGAAACAAAAACGAAATATTATCGATTTGATTATGTACGCTTTATATTGCCTTATTTTAGTATAATCATGACTTTTTCCTTTATTATCATTCAGCCTTGGGATGATAAATTCATGTTAATTGGTCTTGTATTATCACTTATTTTATTATTCTTGCGACAACTTTACATGTGGAAAGATAATAAAGTCTTAATTGATACATATGAACAGCTGACTACACAACTAGAAGATGAAGTTGAAGAAGGTGCTTCTGCGTTATCAAAAAGTGAACAACGTTATAAATCTTTATTTGAAGATCATCCTGATGCCGTTTTCTCTTTAAATATGCATGGTATTTTTCAGCAATCTAACACAGCTTGTGAAAGCTTATTTACAGCTTACTATTGTGAAGTAGCAAGCCATTCCCTTCTGCACTTTATTGATCCAAAAGATCATGACTTACTAAAAAGAGCATTACAAATAACAAAAGAAGGTAGACCACAAACTTTAGAGGTTCGTACGAAAGAACAAGAAGGCTATTACTATTACCTTCACATTACACTCATACCTACTTTTATAAATAAAGAAGTTGTTGGGATGTTTGGGATAGCGCGTGATATTACAACTTTATATGAAAAACAAAAACAAGTAGAACATTTGGCATTTCATGATGCACTTACTGGATTACCAAATCGCCGCAAATTCGAAAAAGATTTAAAGACTATTTTAAATACAGCTCAAACTAGCGCAAATGATGTTGCCGTCATGTTTCTTGATTTAGATCGATTTAAAAAAATTAACGATCGACTCGGTCATGATGTCGGAGACTTATTACTAATTGAAGTAGCAAAAAGGTTACGCGGATGTTTGCGTTCAAAAGATATCGTTGCCCGCCAAGGCGGAGATGAGTTTACAATTCTATTACCAGATATGTACTCAGAAAAAAGTGCGGCTTTTATAGCTGAACAGATTTTAACTATTTTAAACAAACCATTCTTCATTAAAGATGAAGAACTATCTGTTACACCGAGCATCGGCATCGCAATGTATCCTGATTATGGAAATGATGTAACCGAATTAATGAAAAATGCTGATATGGCTATGTATCGCGCGAAAGCAAATGGGAAAAATCGATTTGTTTTCTTCTCAAAAGAAATAAGTATTGCGCAAAATGAGATTCAATTCTTAGAAGGCGAACTTTCAAAAGCATTACAACAAAATGAATTTTTCCTTGAATACCAACCACAAGTAAGCACAAAAACAAAACAAATTATCGGTTTTGAAGCGTTAATTCGTTGGAAACATCCAAAACTCGGTATCGTATCTCCTGCCCAATTTATTCCTCTAGCAGAGGAAACAGGATTTATTATTGAACTTGGAAATTGGATTTTACGTACTGCCTGCTCAGAAGCAAAAAGATGGCATAATCAAGGTTTTTCTCACTTAAAAGTTGGTGTGAATTTATCTGTTGTTCAATTTAACCATACAGATTTAATCCCAACTATTTCAAAGGTGTTGAAAGAAACAGAACTAAAACCGGAAGCACTAGATATTGAAATTACAGAAAGTATCGCTATTAACCAAAATCAATCTGTAGTTGCAAAGCTAGAGCAGCTTCAAAATCTCGGTATTCAAATTTCAATAGATGACTTTGGAACTGGTTATAGTTCTTTAGCTTATTTAACAAAATACCCAATCAACACATTAAAAATTGCTCGAGAATTTATTTGTGGAATTACAACAAGTCCTTTAGAGGAAGCAATTATCTCTTCCATTATTACACTATCAAAAGAATTAAATTTAGAAGTTATTGCAGAAGGTGTAGAAACAGAAGAACAATGGAAATTTCTTTATGAACAAAACTGTGACCACATTCAAGGATTCTTTATTAGCAAACCTGTTTCTAGTAAAGACGTTTGGATGTTACTCCATAAAAAAACAACCGCCTAAGTAAGACGGTTGTTTTTTAGTACTCATAAGGTACCTCTTGAGCTAATTGTACCTCTTGATCATTATGAGAAATTATTTGGCTTTTCTCTAATGCTATATCTCCTAATGAAATACCCCATGCCATCGCTAACGTTAATAGACTACCAATAAGCAGTTTCTTCATATTCCATCACCTGCATTTTTTCTTTAAATATACCATGAAAATTTATCCACATTTTATGCAATTATGCATATTTGTTTTTTAGGTCTTTTTTATTTTTTCATTTTTTTCATAAGTGATTCTTTTAATGCGTGGTTTCCTAACATATCAAAAAAGAAGCATGCTTTTTCGTAAGCATCTTCAATTTCTGCTCTATCAGACCCTAGCTTTGCTAGGCATTCACCTTTTCGAAAGTATAGCTGTCCAATCAATGTCATACTATTAATTTGACACGATAGTTCAATAGCTTTATTTGCGTGGCAAAGCGCTTCTTCGTATTGATTATCTGAGTATAATGCTTTTGCATGATTATGTCTCACCTTTACATCAAATTCTTTATTATCATGCAATGTCTCTAACTGTTTTAATATATTTTCAAATAACTCAATAGCCTTCTTCAAATAGCCATTTTCAGCATAAATGTTTGCAATTGCGTTTTCAATATAAAGATTCTGATATACATCTATTCCTGCCAATTGTTGATTGAGCAATTTCTTTAATTCTAAAATACAATATTCGTAATCAATTTTTTTCAATACGTAAGCTGCTACATGGTATTGCCATTGAAGAAATTGCTGAAGCTCGGGATGATATTCTTCCTTTTTCAGTTCATTCCATACCCTATTATAAATTTCTTTATATTTTTTTTGCTTACAAAGCATAATAATTCGATCTTTTAACTGCTTATTCCTCTCAATATCAGAATAAATGAGTACCTCATAAAAATGAATAATGGGAACTTGTAATTTTGCTGCTATACCTTGCAATATATCCATACTTGGGTATACCGCACCCGATTCAATTCTACTCACTTCTGATTGATGACATATGTTCTCGGATAACTGTTTTTGTGTTAATCCTCTCATCACCCTAATTTTCTTAATTTCAATTCCTAATTTTTCTGCGTGCATACTTACTCACCATCCCATTATAACAATCTAATTTTTTGAGTTGTCATACCACTACAATAATGTGAATTCGACAATTTTTGATATGAAATAATGCATAATATATATAAAATCTGGCAAATGTTTCATACAATTCATCTCACATACAATAGATTAGGAGTGTTATAGATGAATTATAGAAAACTTGCTAGTGCATTCGTTACATTCGGTCTCCTTTGTCCTTTATCCACAGAAGCTATTCATGCCCAAGAATTAAACAAAAATGAAGTGAAAGTTGAAATTGCTCAGCCTGGTTTAACAATCGGAAAATTAACAGAACCTCAAAATGATACGAAAGAGAATATTGCTAAAAAATATTTAAAAGGTGAGGTAAACGGGGCTAAAGCTCAACAAGAGCAAGTTACAACTGAAAAAAATGTTGATTTTCAACCTACAAATAAAGAAACAAAAGAAAATCAAACCGAAGTTCGCCTTGCACAAACTTACAAAAACTATAAAGTATATGGTCAAGATCTTATTGTAAACGTAGATAAAAATGGAGTAATTACAACTGTTAGTGGTAAAGTTGTCCAAAATTTAGACCAACAACCTAATCTTACTATAACAAATTTTTTGTCGAAAAATGAAGTAAAATCTAAATTACGCGATATACTTCAAATTCCAAGCGATGCGACTGAGACAGAATTCACCAACGAAACCGTTGTTTATAAGAAAAAAGATGGATATTACACATTTGCAACTGTTATTACCTTTACTTACGAAAACAATGAACAAATTATAAACGGTAATGCAATCCTTGATTTAAAAACTGGCGAGGTACTTTTCCAAGAAAAATTCATTAAAAATAAAGAGAATAAAACTATAAATCAAGTAACATCACCTAGACTATCCCTCGCAAATGAGCAAGGAACTGGGAAAAATGCACTTCAAGAAAACATCTCTTTCAATATCGCCAAAGGGACTGACGGAAAATTTTATTTAGCTGATCTATCACGCGGAACTGGCATATATATTTATAATGCAAACTATGCGGACTCTCTCGGCGGATATAGTCAAGCTGGTTATCCAGGGACAATAGTTTCAAGTAGCACTCCTAACTTTGCAGATAAAGAAGCAGCGGGTGCTATGAAGAATATGAGTGATATTTATGACTACTTCAAAAAAGAACATAATCTAAAAAGTTACGATAATAAAGATTCAAAAGTTGTTGCTAGTGTACACGGTTTTGATTCTACTGAAGTTAGTGATGGTGTAAAAGAAGATTATGTAAATGCATTTTGGCACCCTGCTTGGAATCAAATGGTATTTGGTGATGGTTTAAACGGAAAGCTCACTTCAGCCCTTGATGTAACAGCCCATGAATTTGGACATGCTGTATTCAGCGGTACGACAAAGAATAAAATTGTGAGATATCCAAGCGCTGAAACATCTGCGTTAAACGAGGGATTAGCAGATTTTTGGGGCACGCAAATCGAATATTATGTAAAGAAAGATAAGGGAAACTGGATTATGGGCGATACACTAGGTGGCCTAACAATCCGTGACATCCCGGGAGAAATTGGTGACGGTGGTCATAAATTATATACAAACTTACAAGATTTTTATAACGATGGAAATAATCAAGAGTCTCACGTAAATTCTGGTATCATCAGCCACGTATTATATCAATTAGCTGAAGGTAAAACATATAACAATGTTGCTGTTCAAAAACAAGGCAACGAAAAAGTAAGTAAAGTTGTTATGCGCACATTGCAAAATTACGCAACTTCAGCTGAAGATTTTGAATCACTCCAATCCCACATCGTACAAGCTGCAAAAGATTTATACGGAAATGCCGTATCAAATGAATTTGCAAAAGCATTTGAAGCACATGGTTATAAACCATTACAAAAAATAAATAGAGTAATAGAAGTATAATAATAAAAAAGAAGTTTACCGTTCGTAGGTAAACTTCTTTTTATATCCATCCCTTTTCTTCCGCAATTGTAATTGCCTCAATTCTATTTTTTGCGTCAAGCTTCGTTAACACTTCAGAAATATAATTACGTACTGTGCCCGGTGAAAGATAAAGTGTTTTCGCAATTTCATTTGCAGTCTTTCCTTCTTTAGCAAGTAACAATACTTCTTTTTCACGATCTGACAACGGATTTTGCTCCTGCCATAAACCAAACATTAAATCTTGAGAAACCTCTCGTTTTCCCTTCATTACATTACGAATCGCTGCGGCTAAATCTTCACTTGGGCTATCTTTTAACAAATATCCGTGCACACCAGCTTTCATTGCTCGTTCAAAATAACCAGGTCTTGCAAATGTTGTTAAAATCATTACTTTGCATGATGATTTTTCTTTCTTTAAAGTCTCAGCGACATCCAATCCACTTTGAATCGGCATTTCAATATCCATAATACTTACATCTGGCTTTAACGATTCAATTAATTTTAATGCCTCTTCCCCGTTCGCGGCTTGCCCAATCACTTCCATATCATCTTCTAAATCAAGTAGGGCCCCTAATGCACCACGAAGCATCCGTTGATCTTCCGCAATAATAATTCGAATCATACCCTCACCTCATCTTTTCCTGTTCTAATGACAACTGGTACTTTTACTGTTAATAGCGTCCCTGGATGTATCGTATTTAGTTCAACAAATCCATCAATAAGAGCAATTCGTTCTTTCATACCGCGAATACCATTTCCATCATTGTTTTTATCCTCTAAACCAATTCCGTTATCTTCTACTTTCAAAATCAGTTCACCTTGTGATTCTAATACAGAAACTGTACACTGCGTCGCCTTACTATGTTTTACAACATTCGTCACAGCCTCACGTAAACACATTCCTAAAATATTTTGTTCAATCGGTGATAACGAACTTGCACTCGCTTCTTGTTCTATTTCTAATTCAATATTAGCAGCTTGTAAGATCGCTTTTATTTGCTCAAGCTCTTCTTCTACTGTAATCATGCGCATATCAGAAATTAATTCCCTCAGCTGTTTTAAAGCGGTACGAGATGTTTGTGTAATTTCCTTTGCTTCCACACTTGCACGCTCTGGATTTTTTACGATTAACTTCTCAACAAGCTGGCTTTTTAACGTAATAAGAGATAGCGTATGACCTAACGTGTCATGAAGATCCCGTGCAATTCGCTGCCGTTCTTCACGTTTTACTAAATCTTTAATTTGCTCATTCGCTTCGTTTAATTGGTTCTTTAACATCTTTTTCTGATTAAAATTACGCATACCAAATGGCGTAAGAAGCATTAAAATAAACATCGGAACGATATTTACTAAATTTGCCGGTGTTAGTTGATTCATATTTACAAATACAAATGCTCCGAGCATTACAACTAACAGACATAGTAGCACTCGAAATACTTTCTTACTTGGCGCAAATCCCATCGCACTTGCCGTGAAAAAGCCAAAGAATATCATGAAAGGATTATAAAATATGGCAAATAAAAAGGTTAATATCATTTGAATAAACGCCCACAAAACGAACGTCTTCTGAACAAAATAAAGTTGACGGTATGTGATAATGAAGACTATCAACATACCGATCCCCATTACAAGCTTCCATCCTGATACTTGTGTTAAATTATAAATTGGAAATAACAAATATACGAGCCACATATACGGAAAAAAACCCATATGTTTCGGAAAAATCTCCATCCTCTTCTTCTCTATCATTTATACCGCTTCCTGTCTTTTTCTTATATATATTGATACTACAACAAACATAAGGAAATAACCTCCTAATACCGCGATATTTTCCCATCCAATTGATTTTCCAGCTACAATATCCCACGCACCACTTCCGAAATGGTATGTCGGTGTCCATTCACCAATCGTTCTTAATATTTTCGGGAATACTTCAATCGGCATCCATAACCCGCCAATTACAGCTAAACTCATATTTAAAATATTTGCTAGGCCAGCAGCTGCATCTGCCTTCTTAATGGAACCTATTACTGTTCCGAGTGCTAAAAATGGTGTCACACCTAACAATAACCATAATCCAGCACCAATCCATTGTCCTACCGTTAACTCAACATGATTAATTAATATCCCTGCCATAAAAATAACTAAGATTGAAAAAGCATTTACTACTGTTTGAGCGATAATTTTTGCTGTTAAATACGCCCCTTCAGGAAGCGGTGTAATTTTTAGAAGATGTGTCCAACCTTGCCCTCTTTCCTGAGAAAGTCTCACACCAAAACTAAAAAGTGCAGTCCCTACAATACTAAAAGTCGCCATAGAAATTAAATAATGTGCTTTCCACGCATCTCCGTTTTGTGGCACTTGCACAACATTTGTGAAAATGTAGTAAAACATAACTGGCATTAATAATGAGAAAAAGATAAATAATTTATTACGGAACGTACGTAAAATTTCTATTTTGCATTGCATCCATAAAGCTTTCATGCAATTTCCCCCTTTTGATTTGCGACAAACTGTTCAAATGCTTCATCGAGACTTCCACGTTCAACTGAAACATTTGTTACAGGTAGATTCTTCTGATAAATTGCTTGTAGAGTGGCATCTGTATCTTCCGTCGTTAAAGTGAAGCGCCCTTCATTTGACTGTACTTCTGTTACATACGGTAATTCCTTTAGTAAACTCTTAGGGATTTTTTCTTTAGAATAAAACGAGATCGTTTTTCGAGAAATCGTCGCTTTCATCTCATCCGGTGTGCCATCTGCGATAATCTTTCCGTTCGCAAACAATAAAATACGATTCGCCAACGCATCTGCTTCCTCTAAATAATGTGTTGTTAAAATAATCGTTTTCCCTTCACTTGCTAACTTTTTAATCGTTTCCCAAAACGTTCTTCGAGACGTAATATCCATTCCAACTGTCGGCTCATCTAAAAATAACAAATCTGGATTTCCCGCAAGTGCGAGTGCAAAATTTAATCTTCTTTTTTGCCCACCTGATAACTTTTCACATCTTTGCTTTCGCTCTGATTCCAAATTTGATAACTGTAGTAATGTTTCTTTCGCTACCGGGTTTGTATAATAACTGCGGAATAGCTCAATTGCCTCTTCCACTGTAATGCTATCAATCACACTTACTTCTTGTAACATTGCCCCAAGGCTATTACGAACGCCTCTATGCTTTGGACTCTTTCCAAATATAGAAACTGTCCCTTCTGTAGGATCTTTTAATCCAAGCATCATCGAAATCATCGTCGTCTTCCCCGCACCATTTGGTCCAAGTAATGCTACTATTTCCCCTTTATCCACGTGAAATGAAACGTTACTTACTGCGTTTTTATGTTTAAATGTTTTAGAAACACCATTTATCTCAATAACCTTTTCCATCTCTCCACCCCCGCTGTTTCTTATATTTACATTGTATTCCTTGGAAAAGTTAGGAAACAGTATGATGCGTCATGACATCGATATGACAATTGTCATGTATTCTTTGTGTGAGGAATCAACCCGCATACCGCAAGCGAGTAGCAGGACGAAAATAAACATGATACAATCGGGTAAGATATATATTCGAGGAAGGACAGTGGTTTTCATGATTATTCGTAATGAACAGGATTTAGAAAGCTTACGAAAAATCGGCCGCATCGTTGCGCTTGCACGTGAAGAAATGAAAAAAGAAGCGAAGCCAGGTATGACAACGAGAGAGCTTGATTTGATCGGTAAAAAAGTATTAGATGAGCATGGTGCTATTTCTGCACCTGAAAAAGAATATGATTTCCCTGGTGTAACTTGCATTAGTGTAAATGAAGAAGTTGCTCACGGCATTCCAGGAGATCGTGTATTAAAAGAAGGCGACTTAGTAAACGTCGACGTATCTGCCGCACTTGATGGTTATTATGCAGATACGGGTATCTCATTTGTACTTGGGAAAGACGAAGAAAAAGAAAAACTTTGCCAAGCAGCTGTTGACGCATTTTGGGCAGCAATGAAAAAAGTTAAAGCTGGTTCAAAACAAAATCAAATTGGTCGTGCGGTTTCAAACTTCGCACATAAAAGTGGATACAATGTTATTCAAAACTTAACTGGTCATGGTATCGGTCTTAGTTTACATGAAGCACCAAACCACATTTTAAGCTATTATGATCCAATGGATAGTGCGCTTCTAAAAGACGGTCTTGTTATCGCTGTAGAGCCATTTATCTCTATGAAAGCTGATCATATTATCGAACGCGGTGATGACGGTTGGACATTCGTTACTCCTGACAAAAGCCTTGTTGCACAATGTGAACATACAGTTGTCGTAACACGTGGTGAGCCGATAATTTTAACAGAAATATAAAAAATAGCCGTTTGGTAGCAGAAACCTACCAAACGGCTATTTTTTATTACTTTTAGGTATGCAAAAATTTATATAAATAAAAGGTGATGCATCAAAGCATCACCTTTTTAACGGGGTGAGGCTGCCCAAAAGTACGGAAAACCTTTGAACAGCCTCGTATTTTCATATGGATGCCTTACATATATCACTGATGATAATTATGAAATGCGGAAACATATTTATCATCACATGATTCAAACATGAGAAAAGAAACCCTACAGTGGATTCTTTTCTCTACATAATCTAAAGTTTGGGTACACTAGATTCATGCAATGTAGGAGCTTTCCAAGCAGAAAGCGAACCTTCATTTAAAATGATAGCATACATATCTCCATCAAAAATATGCAAATATGCATATAGTATTTTTTATTTATCAATGTCAGAATATTGAAAAATAAAAAATATAAAGGTAAAATAAAGTCGTTATCCGTCTTCTTTTGTCAGTCAGAGAGAATAGAAGAATAGGAGAGGAAAAAATGAAAAAATCTTTAAAACAAAAAATAGTAAGCTCTTTGCTTGCTGTATCACTCGCTGTTAGCTTGGCTCCAATTGGACAAGTCAAAGCTGATTCCACGTCAGAAATCACACAGACTTCACCTATCACAAAACAAGTTGATGCAAGTCGCGCCATCGAACACATCCGTTTCTTATCCGAAACAATTGGTCCTCGCCCTGGTGGAACAAAATCAGAAGAATGGGGTTCTCGCTACGTTGGTATGCAACTTAAATCAATGGGTTATGAAGTAGAATATCAGCCATTTCAAGTGCCGGATCAATACGTTGGCTTTATTGAATCCCCATTATCCACAAAGCGTAATTGGCAAGCTGGCGCTGCTCCTAACGCACTAATTTCTACAGAAACTGTTACAGCTCCTCTTATCTTTGTTCAAGGTGGGACAAAATTAGAGGATATTCCAAATGAAGTAAATGGAAAGATTGTTCTATTTGAAAGAGGAACAACAGTTGCAGACTACAATAAACAAGTTGAAAACGCTGTTAGTAAAGGAGCAAAAGGTGTTCTTTTATACAGTTTAATTGGCGGTCGTGGAAACTACGGACAAACTTTCAATCCTCGCCTAACGAAAAAGCAGTCTGTCCCTGTCTTCGGTCTTGCTTATGCGCAAGGAAATGCATTTAAAGAAGAAATCGCTAAAAAAGGGTCAACAATTCTTTCCCTAAAAGCGAGACATGAATCTAATTTAAAATCCTTAAACGTCATCGCTAAAAAGAAACCAAAAAACAGTACAGGTAATGAAAAAGCTGTCGTTGTAAGTTCGCACTATGATAGTGTCATTGGAGCACCTGGAGCAAACGATAATGCTTCTGGTACAGGATTAGTATTAGAGTTAGCTCGTGCTTTTCAAAATGTAGAAACTGATAAAGAAATTCGTTTTATTGCTTTTGGTTCTGAAGAGACTGGCTTACTCGGCTCCGATTATTACGTTAATAGTCTATCCCAAAAAGAACGTGATCGAATTTTAGGTGTCTTTAACGCAGACATGGTTGCAACAAATTACGATAAGGCAAAAAATTTATATGCTATGACGCCTAACGGTTCTCCAAACCTTGTAACAGACGCAGCCTTGCAAGCAGGTAAACAGTTAAATAATGATCTCGTACAACAAGGGAAATTTGGCTCTAGTGATCATGTACCGTTTGCTGAAGTCGGTATTCCTTCTGCACTATTTATTTGGATGGGCGTCGATAGTTGGAATCCATTAATCTATCATATTGAAAAGGTATATCACACACCCCAAGATAACGTATTAGAAAATATTTCGCTAGAACGTATGAAAATGGCATTAGAGGTCATTGGTACAGGCGTCTATAATAGCCTTCAATCTACCCTGAAAACAGAACAAAAAGCCGCTTAATACTATTTCAAGCCACCGATTAATCGGTGGCTATTTATTGAAAAAGAAAAAAAAACAAATATGCATAAAAGCATATTTATTACATGGTATTATCGTGTATAATTAAAATCGTAATATATAAATAAAAACACGTTTATTGTATAGCATTGACCTTACATTACATGCGATACCACACTCTAAGCTTATGGCCCAGTGGATAATAGGCTTTTTAAAGACGGTTTTGTTATTACTTTAGGGCCGCTGATTGAGTCCACCTTGAAATTGCTCTCTTTTTTCTATAAAAAAAACCCTTCAGGCTGCATTCTTCCCTTCACTTTATCGTGAAGTGTTTTTGAATACTTACCCCAAAGGGAGCAATATCAATAGTAATTTTTTAATTTGTCAGCTACTCAGATTACAGTGTAATCAATAATCTAAAGCTTTTTTATTATTTTATTCGCTGACGAGCGAGTAGGATTCCACCTAAAAGGAACAATACCATACCTCCAAGAATTGAACTCATTTCTGCTGATGTTCCTCCTGTGTTGGGAAGTAATGTTGGCTTATCATTTTCTGTAGTAGGTGGAACTTTTGAATCGCTATTTTCGTCTGCATTTGTGTTTGGATCTTTCGGATCTGTGCTTGGATCTTTTGGATTTGCGCTTGGATCTTTCGGATTTGTGCTTGGATCTTTTGGATCTACATTTGGTTCTTCCTTGATTTTTGTATTTGTGATGTCATAACCATGTACGTCAGATTGGTATCCGGCTACTGGTTGTTCTTTCACTTCATACTTGTACGCTACTCCATTTGCATCGTATGCTGCTAAATCTTTGAATTCGTATTTCCAGCCTGTTGCTTTGCTTACTTCTTGCGTGGCAATCACTGTACCATTTTGTAGAAGGTCTACTTTAATCATTTCCGGACGATCTTTCGCGTTATCGTCTTTCCATGTTTTCGTTCCTTCTACTTTTGTTTC
>NZ_JAEHCA010000119.1:0-321 GCF_016483345.1 Bacillus cereus group sp. N24 | reverse complement strand
TCGTCGGCAGCGTCAGATGTGTATAAGAGACAGGTTCAAGGTAACACTGGTGCTACTGGTGCTACTGGTGCTACCGGTGCCACTGGACCTCAAGGTGTTCAAGGTAACACTGGTGCTACTGGTGCCACTGGCGCTACTGGACCTCAAGGTGCTCAAGGTAACACTGGTGCTACCGGTGCCACTGGACCTCAAGGTGCTCAAGGTAACACTGGCGCTACTGGACCTCAAGGCGTTCAAGGTAACACTGGTGCTACCGGTGCCACTGGACCTCAAGGTGTTCAAGGTAACCTGTCTCTTATACACATCTGACGCTGCCGACGA
>NZ_JAEHCA010000118.1:0-326 GCF_016483345.1 Bacillus cereus group sp. N24 | reverse complement strand
TTAGATTTGAAACACGGGGCACTGTTTTGTTTTTTGAAAAAGCGTGTATAAGCATCCGCAAGGTTGCGAACAGACGATTGAATCGCAATACTATCCACTTCTTTTAGCCAAACAAACTCTTTCTTCATGGCAGGCAGTTTGGAAGAGCATGTACCATATGTCAAACCTTTTCCTGTTTCTTTGTATGTATTATTCCATAGAGATAGGAAATGATTGAATACAAAACGAGAACAGCCAATCGTTTTATTAATTAGGGTCGCTTGTGCTTGATTTGGATAGATACGAAATTTATATGCTTTATTGATCATCATTCGTTTCACCCCCAT
>NZ_JAEHCA010000117.1:0-336 GCF_016483345.1 Bacillus cereus group sp. N24 | reverse complement strand
TGCGGTCTTTCCATATAGTTTTTTATTATCTTTTATAGATTTTATAAAAGTAGGCATATCAAATAAACCCTGACGGGCTTCAATTTTTTTACTATGCTACCTGATGAGTAGAAGTGGTATACTCATAAACAACACCCAAAATATCAAAGACTGTCTTTTTCTCATATCGATGAGATTTTCGTCCGTTGTGCTGTAGGAGGTTAAACAGACGAAGGAGAACCTTTGATAATTCTTGGGTGTTTTTGTGTAATGCTTGGTAAAAAAGTAAAAAATAATCCTTAATTATGTACATCGCTTTATATTCACTTAGCTCTTTCTGTTTCTTACGTAACAGGA
>NZ_JAEHCA010000116.1:0-338 GCF_016483345.1 Bacillus cereus group sp. N24 | reverse complement strand
TGGTGACCCGTACGGGATTCGAACCCGTGTTACCGCCGTGAAAGGGCGGTGTCTTAACCACTTGACCAACGGGCCAAAAATTTAAAAACTTTTTCCAAGCTTCCAACCGGGGTTGAACCGGTGACCTCTTCCTTACCATGGAAGTACTCTACCAGCTGAGCTATGGAAGCATAATGGCTCCGCAGGTAGGAATCGAACCTACGACCGATCGGTTAACAGCCGATAGCTCTACCGCTGAGCTACTGCGGAATAATACAAGCCTGGCAACGTCCTACTCTCACAGGGACAAGGTCCCAACTACCATCGGCGCTAGAGAGCTTAACTTCCGTGTTCGGTAT
>NZ_JAEHCA010000115.1:0-341 GCF_016483345.1 Bacillus cereus group sp. N24 | reverse complement strand
TTCCTTATCTATTAACTTAAATATTGCTACTAATGCTACTCCAATTAATATACCAACCGTTAGAACAGTATAAGATAATGACTTAATTTTAAAGATGAACATTTGCCCTCTCTCATCTTGTGACTCCATCCGACGTTCAAATGTAATTTTGTAAATTTCTGCAATAAACACCAATACTACTAACACACAAATTACAATCGTAGCAATATTAACCATTATTCATCCTCCTCATATTTAAATACATCAGTTATCTCTTTCTCAAGTGAATTAGCAATTTTGAAAGCTAAAATCAAAGAAGGGTTATATTTATTTTTTTCTAAAGCTACTATAGTTTGTCGACT
>NZ_JAEHCA010000114.1:0-342 GCF_016483345.1 Bacillus cereus group sp. N24 | reverse complement strand
AAAAAGTAAAAAATAATCCTTAATTATGTACATCGCTTTATATTCACTTAGCTCTTTCTGTTTCTTACGTAACAGGAGTTCTCGCATTTTAAACATAGTAGAAGAACATAATAGAATACTAATGAGTTGCCCATAAAGGTGACATTCTAATCGTTCTTGTTTAATAGATTTACAACGATGAATTTGAAACCAAGATTTCCATATTTTAAATAACAGCTCAATTTGCCAACGCAGTGAATATAGATCATAAATTTTCTCTTTTGGTACCCATTCCGTAGGAATGTTTGTCATATATACCGTAATACCTTGTAAAAGTTTTGTACGCTCTGTATATGTAATTCC
>NZ_JAEHCA010000113.1:0-343 GCF_016483345.1 Bacillus cereus group sp. N24 | reverse complement strand
ACCCAACCACATAAACCTCAACCTCCCTATCCACCAACCGAACCTTAAAACCCAACAAAACCACAGAACCCAACAGACCCGGAAAAACCAACAAACCCAGAGAAGCCGACAGAACCAGAGAAACCAACGAATCAAGAAAAGCTAGTGCTGAAACAAAATGAAAAAATGGTAGCGAGTAAATAAAGAAAAACCAACTGATATTGCCAAAAAGGTACTCATAAAAAGAGTACCTTTTTAATTTGAAGCTAGATTGAACAGAGGTGATACTTTGATATGTATAGTGAAAAGATATCAATCAAATATAAATTAGCTGAAAAAGAAGTACTCATTCCATTGAGTGCTT
>NZ_JAEHCA010000112.1:0-345 GCF_016483345.1 Bacillus cereus group sp. N24 | reverse complement strand
TGGGGCCTTAGCTCAGCTGGGAGAGCGCCTGCCTTGCACGCAGGAGGTCAGCGGTTCGATCCCGCTAGGCTCCACTTATTTTTATATTACTTATGGCGGTGTAGCTCAGCTGGCTAGAGCGTACGGTTCATACCCGTGAGGTCGGGGGTTCGATCCCCTCCGCCGCTACCATAAGGACCTTTAGCTCAGCTGGTTAGAGCAGACGGCTCATAACCGTCCGGTCGTAGGTTCGAGTCCTACAAGGTCCACCACTCAAAGTTTATATCTCGGAGGTATACCCAAGTTCGGCTGAAGGGATCGGTCTTGAAAACCGACAGGCGGCGAGAGTCGCGCGGGGGTTCGAAT
>NZ_JAEHCA010000111.1:0-345 GCF_016483345.1 Bacillus cereus group sp. N24 | reverse complement strand
TCTTCAATAGTCCATCGTAATGCCTCAATTGCCGTTTCTTTTGTCCAAAAGTTACTTGGGGTATAACTTAACTCCCACTCTTTAAAGCGGTTTGGATATAGCTCATTTAACATTGCGTATGGGCTACTATTAAAAAGCAAATAGCATGGTGAAGCTAATTTATGTTTTACTAGCCATTTTTGGCTGTATACTTTACCTAACTGTTCATCTGTTAGTTTTTCTTTCTCTTCAATAGTCCATCGTAACGCTTCAATCGCTGTTTCTTTGTTCCAAAAGTTACTTGGGGTATAACTTAACTCCCATTCTTTGAAGCGGTTTGGATACAAATCATTTAACATTGCGTAG
>NZ_JAEHCA010000110.1:0-352 GCF_016483345.1 Bacillus cereus group sp. N24 | reverse complement strand
GCAACCTTGCGGATGCTTATACACGCTTTTTCAAAAAACAAAACAGTGCCCCGCGTTTCAAATCTAAGAAAAACAACTTACAATCTTATACCACAAAACAAACAAATGAAAACATTGCCGTTGTAGGAAACAAAATGAAATTGCCAAAAGTCGGTCTTGTTCGATTTGCCAAAAGTCGTGAAGTAAAAGGACGTATTGTAAATGCTACGGTTAGACGGAACTCTTCTGGCAGATACTTTGTGTCATTGTTAGTTGAAACAGAAGTGCAAGAACTCCCGAAAACAAATTCTTACATTGGAATGGATGTGGGACTAAAAGATTTCGCCATTTTGTCAGATGGAACAACCTATAA